>JBDGVT010000007.1:0-28557 GCA_039585495.1 Gemmatimonadota bacterium
AATCTCTCTGAGAAGCGCAGCGCTTCGTCGATCGTGTCTGCGATCAGGACGGCCCCGTTCGCCTCGAGGGCCGCGGTCGCTACCTCGCTGCGCGGGGTGTTCGCGAGCAACTCCGGCAGCGCCCCCACGACCGCGTCCGCGACACGATCACTGGTCGTTACGAGAATGCTCACGGCTTCCGGGTCGTGCTCGGCTTGGGCGATCATCTCGACGGCCGCCAGGTAGCTGTCGGCGGTATCGTCCGCGAGGATCAGGACTTCGGACGGTCCTGCCGGGGCGTCGATCACGACATCGCCAGCGACCTGACGCTTCGCCTCGGCAACCCAGCGATTGCCAGGTCCTACGATCGCGTCGACCGCGGGAACCGTGTCCGTTCCGTACGCGAGGGCCGCGATGGCTCCGGCTCCCCCAAGGACGAACAATCGGTCCACACCGGCGATTGCACAGGCGGCCAGGACCTCGGTCGAGGGCAGCCCGGACCCTTCAGGTGGTGAGCAGACGAAGATCTCACGGACGCCTGCCGCCCGAGCGGCAACGACCCCCATGAGCACCGAGCTGGGGTAAGCAGCCGTTCCACCCGGGGCGTAGACGCCGACCCTCTCGAGCGGGGTCCAGAGCCGGGTGACGACTACGCCGGGCTCGACCTCGACGCGAATCTCGTCAGGGCGCTGGGCCTCGTGGAAACGGGCTATGTTCCGGGCCGCCCTTTCGAGGGCTGAGCGAAGAGGCGGGTCGAGTGCTTCGAGTGCGTCCCGCCATTCGGCTTTGGGCACGTCGAGTGCCGTCAAATCAGCCGAGTCGAACCGCTTGGCCATCTCTCGCAGCGCGAGATCGCCTTGGGAACGCACGTCGGCAATGAGGTTGGCGACGGTGCCAACCACGGTATCGTCCTGGGCCCTGTTTCGGTCGATCAACGCCGACATCTGCGCGGACCCGAGGCGCGACAGGCGACCCTGCGCGAAGAGGCGGAGCGCGCTCACGGCATCAACCTCTCGATGCGTGTGACGAGAATCCCCTCGGCGCCGAGCTCCTTCAGTCGCGCGATCGTCTGGTACACCCGGTCGGCATCGACCACGGCGTGTGCGGCGACCCACTCCCCGGAGTCGAGCACCTCGACGATGGTGGGGCCGGACAACCCGGGAATGACTTCGCGGACTTCCTCCAGGCGACTGCGGGGCACGTTCGTCATCAAGTACCGCTTCTCCTGGGCACGGAGGACGGACTCCAGCGCGGTCGCCAGCTCGTTGATCGAAGTGCGTGTGCCAGCGTCCCCGAGAGCGGATGGGCTCGCTATGAGGCGGGCCGTCGACCAGCGGATGGTCTCGATCTCGCGCAGACCGTTCATCCGCAGCGTGGATCCGGTCGAAACGAGGTCGACGATGACATCCGCTACGCCGAGGTGCGGTGCGATCTCGGCAGCCCCGCTGACGTTTGCGATCTCGATGGGGATGTCGAGCGAAGCGAAATACTCCTTCGCGATGCGTGGAAACGAAGTGGCGACCCGGGTACCGGCGGGGAGGTCCTTCGCGGACTCCGCGGGTGACTCGTCACGGACCGCAACCGCCATCCGACAACGGCCGAAGCCCAGATCGAGCACCTCTTCCACATCGCGTCCGCATTCCGCTACGAGATCGGCCCCTGTCACACCCAGTTCCGCCGCTCCGTCTGCGACGTACTCCGGCACGTCGGCGGCGCGCACGAAGATCGCCTGGAATTCATCGCCGAGAGAAGCCAACAGTGCTCGTTCTGCGCGAAACGCCGCCTTCAACCCTGCCTGTTCGAACAACGCCAACGCCCGTTCCGAGAGTCGGCCCTTGTTCGGGAGGGCGACCCGGATCGGTCGGCTGCCATTCGGTCCATTCATCGCTTCGACCATCACTCTTCTCGTTCTCGTCAATGTGGCTTCCGGCGGATTCAGGGGCACAAAAAAACGCGCCCCGTATCTGACGGGCCGCGGTGGGAGTGCTTACTTCGGACTTCAGATCCTACGCCTACAGCACCCTCCCGCCACCCGTATGGGTCGCGTGATGATGATGGTGGGCGTGAATCAGGTTCTTCATAGGACGCGGAAGGTCGGTCCGAAGAGTTGGAGCGTCAACCCCGACCGGTTCACTCCCTGGACTTCCGTGATATCATCACTCCCATGAACGATCCGATCCGCATACGTGGCGCCCGCCAGCACAACCTGAAGGGGATCGATCTGGATCTCCCCAGGCGGAGCCTCACCGTGATCACGGGCCCCTCAGGATCGGGCAAGAGCTCGCTGGCGCTCGATACGCTTTTCGCCGAGGGGCAGCGACGTTACGTCGAGTCGCTGTCGACCTACGCCAAGCAGTTCCTGGAACGCATGGACAAGCCCGACGTCGATTCGGTGGAGGGGATTTCACCTGCCGTGGCGATCGAGCAGAAGAACCCCACGAAGTCGAGCCGATCGACGGTCGGGACCGCCACCGAGGTATACGACTACATGCGTCTCCTGTGGTCGCGCGTGGGACGTACGCACTGCCCCGAGTGTGATCGACATGTGCGACCGGATACGGTGACTTCTGCCGTCGATCGAGTGCTCACGTTGCCGAAGGGCACGCGCATTCAGGTGACCTTCCCATTGCCGCGCAGTGCAGAGATCAAGCACGAACTCGTCGTGGCGAATCTCAGGGCGATGGGGTTCGTGCGCCTGCTCGTCGATGACGAAGCGGTGGACCTCTCCGGCGCCGAGGCGGAGACACCTGAGGGTCTCGGACGCGATGTGACCGCGGCGGACGAACTGCTGGTGGTCGTGGACCGACTCAAGGTCGACGTGGAGGAAAACGAGCGGCTGGCCGACTCGCTCGGTACCTGCTTCGTGGAGGGTGACGGAGAGGCCGTGGTCGTCGTCGCCGACGCGGCGGACGGGGACGCCGACCGACTGCTGTTCACCGAACACTTTCGATGCCCTGAGCACCCCGAGGTCGATTTCCTCGATCCGACGCCACAGCTCTTCTCCTTCAACAATCCGTACGGGACGTGCCCTCTGTGCACCGGGTTCGGGGCCACTCTCGATTACGATCCGGAGCTGGTCGTGCCGAACGCGGGACGGTCGATTTCCGAGGGAGCGGTCGATCCCTGGTCCAAGCCGAGGTACACGAAAGAGCGGGACAAACTTCGTGCGTTCGGTCTCGATCGGGGCATCTCCCTGTACTCTCCGTGGGAGGAGTTGCCGGCGAAGTTCCGCGAGGACGTGATGTACGGGACCAAGGGGTTCAAGGGCGTAATCCCATTCCTGGTCTCTCGCGAACGCAAACGGTACAAACAGTACATCCGCGTCTTCCTGCGGCAGTACCAGGCTCCCAGGACGTGCCGGGAATGTGGCGGGGCCCGCATTCGCGCTCAGGCACTCTTCGTAAAGGTCGGGGGATGTCAGATCTCGGAGATCGCGGGCCTCCCTCTCGAGGACCTGGCACCGTGGGTGGCCGACCTCGAGTTGTCGGCGATGGAGGGACAGATCGCCGAGACCATCCTGCGGGAACTGAAGGCGCGAATCGGGTTCCTCGTCGATGTCGGGCTGGGGTACCTGTCTCTAAGCCGTCAGATGAGAACGCTATCGGGTGGCGAGGCGCAGCGAATCAACCTCGCCAATTCACTCGGCGCGGCGCTCGTCGACACCCTGTACGTGCTCGACGAGCCGACGGTCGGGCTCCACCCTCGCGATACGGGAGCACTCCTCGACCTGTTGCAGCAACTACGATCGGCCGGCAATACGGTCGTCGTGGTCGAGCACGATACGCAGGCCATCCGCTCCGCCGACCACATCGTCGAAATGGGCCCGGCCTCGGGGGAGCAGGGCGGTGAGATCGTCTTCGAGGGCACGCCCGAGGAGCTCGAGCGAGAGGACACGACCACGGGTCGATACCTCGCGGGCCTCTCTGTCATTCCCACGCCAACGCGCCCTCGGCACGTCGACGGACCCTGCCTGGAACTGCGGGGAGCCAGACAGCACAACCTGCAGGGCGTGGACGTCGAGGTCCCGCTCGGGACGCTGACGGTCGTGACCGGCGTGTCCGGATCGGGGAAGTCGACGCTCGTGCACGATGTGCTCTATCGAGCGGCTGAACGCGAGCTCGGATCTGGCGAGACGAGCGCCAAGGAGCATCTGGGCGAGGTCGTCGGAGAGTACGACGCCCTCGACGGACTCTCCCACGTCGACCAGGTCGCGCTGATCGACCAATCGCCGATCGGGAGGACGCCACGCTCGAATCCGGTCACCTATGTGAAGGCCTGGGATGCGGTTCGGAAGCTGTTCGCCGAATCGCCGTTGGCTTTGGAGCGCGGGTATCAGCCGGGACACTTCAGCTTCAACGTCGAGGGCGGACGATGTGAGGAGTGCAAGGGCGCCGGGGCCGTGGAGGTCGAGATGATCTTCATGGCCGACGTGTTCGTCCCCTGCGATGGGTGCGGTGGGCAGCGCTACAAGAGAGAACTCCTCGACGTGAAGGTTCGGGGTCGCAACATCTCGGAAGTGCTGGACCTCACGGTCGACGAGGCGATCCGCTTCTTCATTCGCGAGCGCCGGCTGGGTAAGACGCTCTGGCACCTGCAGCAGGTGGGCCTCGGCTATCTGAGGCTGGGCCAACCGGCGACCACGCTGTCGGGAGGAGAGTCCCAGCGCTTGAAGATTGCACGCGAGTTTGCACGTGTATCAGGCAAGAAGGGCAGGAAGCTCTATATCCTCGATGAACCCACCACGGGTCTCGCTGGCGAGGACGTCGCCAAGCTGCTCGACGTGCTCGGTCGGCTGGTGGAGGCAGGCAACACCGTCCTGGTCATCGAACACAACCTCGATGTGATCCGTGTCGCCGACTGGGTGATCGACCTCGGTCCGGGTGCCGGGGTCAGAGGAGGGGAAGTCGTGGGGATGGGTCGGCCCGAGACCATCGCGAGCATTCCGGAAAGCGCGACCGGTCGGTACCTGGCCGAGGCGCTGCGAGAGGCCGGCAGTCGGGCGTAGCTTGCGACAGGGACGCCCCGCATGAGCTACGCAAGCCGGAAGCAGGCTCGAGTTAGAGCCCTAACTCCTTTCGGTACTCCTTCTCGCGGCGCGCGAGCAGGGCCGCAAGGAATACGGTCCACACGACGTATCCGCCGCCGGCCCAGGCCACCGCGGTGACCGCACCCATCCAGCTCATCCACATGAACGGCCAGATGCCGGCGAGAAACGTGTTGATGATGGTCTCGATGCCGAACAGGATGATCGACTCGATCAACTCGGACTCGACGAAGTCCCGGACCCCCTGAGCCTCGGCGACAGAGTCGACCAGGCTCTGAATCTCCATATGGACGAAGGTTCCAACCGCGAGGAGCGCGTAATACCCTCCTCCGTGCTTACGCCAGAGTTTCCCGACGGCTCCGCCGCCGTCCCCTTCGATTTCCGCCATCTGCCGGTCGTCCGTTCGAGCCGTCATCTTGTCGTGGCCCCCTCAACCTGCATCCATCACGCAAATGCGAGCAACGATACCTGAGGTGAGCGTTTTGCTTCCCGTGCGCGACGGTGGGGACCATCTCTACGAGGCGATGGAGTCGTTGGTGTCACAGAGCTTCGAGGACTTCGAGGTCGTGGCGGTCGACGATGGGTCCACGGACGGCACGACGGAGCTTCTCGAGGAGTGGTGCGGCCGGGACGACCGTATTCGCTCGATCAGGCAGCCGGCAGAGGGCATCGTCTCGGCGCTGGAGCGCGGAAGAGCCGAGGCCAGGGGACGATATCTCGCGCGCATGGACGCCGACGACATCGCGGAACCGGGACGCTTCCAGGCGCAGTTCGCGCTCATGGAGAGACACCTCGACATGGCCGGGTGCGGATGTCTCGTCGAGTACTTTCCCGAGGAGGCGGTTCGGGATGGCGCGAGGCGGTATTCGTCCTGGATCAACGGGGTCGTGGCACGCGACGAGATCGAGGCGGGGATGTTCGTCGAGTGCCCTCTCGCCCATCCCACCTTCTTCATGAGGGCGGCCGCCGTCGAGTCAGTCGGCGGATACGTCGATCGTGCGTGGCCGGAGGACTACGATCTCGTTCTCCGCCTCTGGGCGGCCGGGCATGCGCTCGGGAAGGTGCGGGACGTCCTCCTGCGATGGAGAGAAGGCCCGGAACGGCTCTCGCGGATCGATGACAGGTACACGGCGGCCGCCTTTCTCGAGTGCAAAGTGCACTATCTACGGGCGACCCTGCTGAAGGAAAGCCGAGGGGCAGTGATCTGGGGTGCGGGGCCTGTGGGCAAGGCGATGGCCCGGGCACTTCAGAGCCATGGGACCGAGGTCGCGGCCTTCGTGGAGCTCGATCCCCGGAAGATCGGGCAGGAAATTCACGGCGCTCCGGTCCTGGACACCGCCTCGGGACTGGCGATCGAGGGACCGCTACACCTCGCAGCGGTCGGTCAGGCCGGCGCGCGTGAACGTCTCGCAACGCTGCTTCGAGGGGCCGGGAAGGTCGTCTTGCGGGACTTCGTGGCGGTGGCCTGAAGCGGCTCTTCGGGGAGTGACTGGCGGTACGGTGGGTCATAGGGCGAAAAGCCTTGTAATAAAAGGCTTTCCATCACTTGGTGTCGGGTTCGAATCGGGTTATTTTTCTCGGTTCAGGGATCCCTCCCCAAACGCGGCCACGCGGCCCCCTGGAGACCTAGCAGGAGCGAGCGCTTGCCCCACCACCGGAGCGACCGTGAACGGCCCGGATTCGGGCCTGATCGAGCCGGTGTAGCGACCCCGTCGTCCGACCCGACGACGCCACGGTACGCATCCCTGGAACATGACAACCGATGACCCTCGGATCGACTTCGATTCGTGTAGACTCAGGACAGGAAGGACTCGGATATGAGTGACGAGCTCGAGCTCGGAGGTGGTGAAGGAGGCGGCAACTCTGTAATGGCGCGCCTCTTGGAAGACGAGATGAGGGAGTCGTTCATCGACTATTCGATGAGCGTGATCGTCCAGAGGGCACTTCCCGACGTTCGAGACGGCCTCAAGCCGGTACACCGGCGAATTCTGTACGCGATGAGCGAAGCGGGGCTCAGCCCCGGTCGGGCGTACCGGAAAAGCGCGACGGTGGTCGGTGACGTGCTCGGTAAGTACCACCCCCACGGCGACTCGGCTGTCTACGATGCGATGGTGCGCATGGTGCAGGACTTTTCCCTGCGCTATCCGCTCGTCGACGGTCAGGGCAACTTCGGATCCGTCGACGGCGATTCCGCGGCGGCCTACCGGTACACCGAGGCACGGCTCAAGGCGATCGCGACGGAGCTCCTCGCGGACATCGAAAAGGAGACCGTCACCTATGCGCCGAACTTCGACGGAAGCCGTGACGAGCCCACCGTCCTTCCGGCCCGGGTTCCGAATCTGCTCATCAACGGTTCATCGGGTATCGCGGTCGGGATGGCGACCAATATTCCGCCGCACAACCTGACCGAGATCGTCGCTGCGACGGTCGCACTCATGGAAGATCCGGATCTTCCGCAGGAAGAGCTCGAGTCCATCGTGACGGCCCCCGACTTCCCGACGGGCGGATTCGTCTGCGGCCGCGACGGTGTCCGGGAGGCGTACAGGACCGGCCGTGGCCGCGTAGTCATGCGCGCCCGCGCGACGATCGAGCCCATGGATGCCCACAGTGAACGGATCATCGTGACCGAGATCCCGTTCATGGTGAACAAGTCGCGGCTGATCGAGCAGATCGCGCAACTCGTACGCGACAAGAAGCTGCCGGACATCCGTGACATGCGAGACGAGTCGGACCGCGATGGCATGCGGATCGTCATTGAACTCAAGCGCGACTCGGTGCCCGAGATCGTGCTCAACCGACTGTACAAGCACACGCAGATGCAGTCGACGTTCGGGATGAACATGATCGCGCTGGTGAACGGCGAGCCGAAGATGCTGACGCTGCGCCAGATATTGCAGCACTTCATCGCCCACCGACTCGTGGTCATCGTGAAGCGCAGCGAGTTCGATCTCGCCCGCGCACTCGAGCGAGAGCACATTCTCGAGGGTCTGAAGATCGCCGTCGACAACATCGACGAGGTCATCAAGATCATTCGCGGCTCGTCCAACACGGAGACGGCGTCGCAGCAGCTCCAGGACGCCTTCGAGCTTTCGGAGCGACAGGCGAAGGCGATTCTCGACATGCGGCTCGCTCGGCTCACCGGACTCGAGATCGAGAAGCTCGAAGAGGAACTGGCGGAGGTCAGGGCGGTCATCTCCGAACTCCGTCGCATTCTCGGCTCTGAAGAGGTCCGACTGAGCATCCTCAAGGAAGAACTCGAGGAGGTCGACAAGAAGTACGGTGATGAGAGGCGCACCGAGATCACGCATGCGATCGGAGCCTTCAACGTCGAAGACCTGATCGTCGAAGAGGACATGGTCGTGACCGTATCCCATCAGGGGTACGTGAAGCGCCTTCCGGTCGACACCTACCGCGCACAACGACGCGGTGGACGAGGTCTGCGCGGCATGGACACGAAGGAAGAGGACTGGGTCGAACACCTTTTCGTGGCGTCGACCCACGATTACCTCATGATCTTCACGCGCCGCGGCCAATGTTACTGGAAGAAGGTCTGGGAGATTCCCGTCGGGAGCCGCACCTCACGCGGCAAGCCGATCGTGAACCTTCTCAACCTCGGCCCGGAAGAGAAGATCGCTGCGGTGGTGCCGGTTCGGGACTTCAGCGAGGACAGCTACCTGATCTTCGGTACCCGCCTCGGCGTGGTGAAGAAAAGCGCGTTGTCTGCGTATGGGAACGTTCGTTCGGTCGGCCTCAACGCGATCAACATCGTCGAGGGGGACGAACTCATCGAGGTGAGTATCACCTCCGATGGGGACGAAATCGTGATCGCGAGCCGAAAGGGCATGGCGATCCGTTTCAAGGAGGAGGACGCGCGTCCGATGGGTCGAGCCACCGCAGGCGTACGCGGCCTGCGACTGAAGCAGGGCGACGAAGTGATCGGGATGGTCGTAACCCGGCCCGACTCCACAATTCTCGCCGTGTCGGAGAACGGCCTCGGCAAGAGAACCGAAATCGATGCCTACCGGCTGCAGAAGCGGGGTGGATCGGGTGTCATCAATCTGAAAGTGTCCGAGAAGACGGGTGAGGTCGTCGCGATCCGTGCCGTCTCCGAGGACGAGCAGTTGATGATGATGACGAAGAACGGTGTCGTGAACCGTCAGAGGGTCTCTGAGATCTCCGTGATCGGTCGGGCCACTCAGGGCGTGAAGCTGATGAACCTCGACGCCGGGGATATCGTCGTCGATGTGGCACGGGTCATCATCGATGAAGAGGACGGCGAAGGTGGGGAAGGCTTGGACGAGGTGAGCGACGCGACTTCCGGTGGCGACGCCCTCGTCGCAGAAGGCACAGCGCCAGAGGAAGATTCCGGTGAAGGGTCGTGAGCGAGGTCGTTCAGGGTGAGGGACTGGTTGGACTGACCGAAATCGAGTCGGCGGCGCGTCGATTGGCAGGAGTAGCGGTTCCTACTCCGCTTTTGCCGGTTGACGCGGTGTCCGATGCGGTCGAGGCCCAGGTTCGCCTGAAGTGCGAGAGCCTTCAGAGGGCTGGATCCTTCAAGATCAGGGGGGCCTACAACTTCGTCTCGCAGCTGTCGGACGATCAGGTCCGTCAGGGCATCATCACGTACTCCTCCGGGAATCACGCTCAGGCGGTCGCGCTCGCGGGCAAGCTGCGGGGGGTCCGAGTGGTAGTCGTCATGCCGACGACTGCGCCGAAGGTCAAGCGCGACGGCGCCGAGCGACTCGGGGCCGAGATCGTATTCGAGGGGACGACGTCGATCGAGCGCAAAGCGCGGGCAGAGCAGATCGCTGAGCGGGAAGGACTGGTCGTCGTGCCTCCGTTCGATCACCGCCACATCATTGCAGGGCAGGGTACAGTCGGGCTCGAGATCGCCCGCGATTGGCCCGATGTAGACGTCATCCTCGCTCCGATCGGAGGCGGAGGGCTCGCCAGTGGCGTCGCGGCCGCGATCAAGCGGCTGGTGCCGTCCGCGAGGGTCATCGGCGTCGAGCCAGTGGGCGCTGCGTCGATGAGGAGAGCGCTCGACAACGGTTTTCCCGCGCTTCTCGACGAGATCGACACGATCGCGGATGGACTCGCGCCCGTGATCGCCGGTGAACTGACCTTCGAGCATGCGAAGGAACTGATGGACGATGTCGTCACCGTGGACGACGAGGCGATTCGGTACGCCACCGGCATGCTGGTCAACCGGCACAAGCTGGTCGTCGAGTACAGCGGGGCCGCTACGACCGCCGCGCTCCTATCCGGCAAGGTGAACGTGGAGGGTCTGCGGGTGGCCGCCGTGGTCAGCGGTGGGAATCTCGACCCGTCGTTGTTCGCCGGATTGGCCTGACCGCCATCATGCGACGCATTCTCCTCTTCGACATCGACGGCACGCTGGTATCCGGCGGCCCGGCCAAAGCCGCATTCTGCGACGCGATGCTCGAGACGTACGGGACCCTCGGTGATCCCGACGCCGTCAGCTTCGCCGGTAAGACCGACCCCCAGATCGCGAGGGAGCTTCTGGCCGGGGCCGGGATCGAGGGGGATGTCATCGAGCGCGGCTTCAACGACTTGTGGATCCGCTACCTCGCTTACCTGGAAGCGCGGCTGCCGGACGATCCGGTGCAGGTCCTGCGGGGAGTGCCGGCTCTGCTGGATGCGCTCGGCGAGCACGACGACGTGGGCGTCGGCCTGCTGACGGGCAACATCGTGGGCGGTGCTCGTTTGAAACTCGCTTCCGGCGGCCTCTGGGAGCACTTCAGCTTCGGAAGCTACGGGTCCGACAATGAGGAGCGGGACGATCTGCCCGCGATCGCGGTGAGGCGGGCCAGAGAGCTGTGGGGCGATGCAGTGACCCCGGACCAGACGATCATCGTAGGAGATACGCCCCGGGATGTTCAGTGCGGCAAGGCTGGCGGTACGCGCACCCTTGCGGTGGCCACAGGACACTTCAGCCTCGTAGAGCTCGAGGCGGCGGGGCCGGATCACCTCCTCGACGACCTGGCGGCTACGACAGATGTCGTGGAACTTCTCACGGCCTGACGACGTTACGCGGTATTCGAGGGGGGACCGTCATTCGCTTGATCCCCCCGGCGAGTGGGAACATCTTGCTGTTCCAGGCGAATCATTGGAGCTGAAAACGTCGACCCCGAGGGGTCGACCACACGAAAGAAATCGGGGAGCACAACGTGTCCAGAGCGGAAGATCGTAGAGAGTCTCGCGAGAAGGGATCCGACATGAAGAAGTTCTACTTCCTGTTCGGTGGGATCGCCGCGATCGGAATCGGGGTGGTAGGCTACAACGTGGGCTCGAGCGTTTTCGGAGACGCGGTGTCCGCTCCTATCGTCCTCGACCTCGAGAATGATGAAGAGCTCGTCGCGCTCGCGCAGGGCGTCATGTTGGGCGATCCCGACGCACCGCTGACCATCATGGAGTTCGGTGACTACCAGTGCCCGGGGTGTGGCGCGTTCGCACTTTCTGTAAAGCCGCGCCTCGTTGCCGACTACGTGGAGACCGGCCAGGCGAGGTTCGTCTTTTACGATTTCCCGATCCACTCGATTCACCCCCACGCCTTCCTGGCCGCGCGTGCCGCTCGCTGTGCCGGCGATCAGGACCTGTTCTGGGAATACCACGAGATGCTCTTTCGGAACCAGGCCCGGTGGTCGGCCGAGGCCACCATCGGAGGCACGCTGTCGGACTACGCCGGCGAGGTGGGCCTCGACAGGGGCGACTTCAACGCCTGCGTGAACAGTGACAAGTATGCGGACGTGGTCACCGCGAACCTGGCGTTGGGCGAACGCATGAACGTTCAAAGCACGCCCACGGTGCTGGTCAACGCGAACGGGATGCTCCGGAAGGTCGCAACGTTCGATTTCAACACGATCGTGAGCGCCATCGATATCGTGACCTCGGAAGGTCCCGGGTCGAACTGAGCGTTCGAGACGTCTCGTGACAGACTCCGAGGCCGGATCGATGCCGGAAGGGGCTGACCCGATCTCAGGGCCGGCGACCAACCGGATGGCGATCTCGCTCCTGGCGACGATCGGGTTCTTCGTGGCCCTCTACCTGTGGGCCCACAACCTGGGTCTGACCGGTCCGATGGTGTGTGGCATCGGAGACTGTGGCACGGTGCAGGCGAGCGAGTACGCGACGATCGGACCTGTGTCGGTGTCCGCCATCGGTGTGGTTGGATACTTGATTCTGATCGCTCTCTCGATGCTGGGTCTACAACCGGCCTATCGCGGGTCGAAGCTGATCGGCGGACTCATGCTTGCCGGTTCGGGGGGCGGTGTCCTGTTCTCCGGCTACCTGACCTACCTCGAGGCGGCCGTCATCAACGCATGGTGTCAGTACTGCGTAATTTCCGCGATCCTGATTACCCTGATCTTTCTGGCCTGCCTGCCCGAACTGGCCCATCTGAAGGGAGAAGCGCGTGGCTGAAGCGATGGTGAAGATCCGGCTTCTGTTCGTGGACGAGGGCTCGTATCACCATGAGGTCGTGGAGATACCGGCCGCGTCGACCGAGGACTACGACAGGCTGATCGACTGCGTTCGTGAGGACCCGGTCGTTCTCAAGCGTGTTCATGTGGACCTCGACCGGCTCTGCGCGGCTACGCTCGAGGACGACGCCTGATTACGAGCTCTGGGTGAGCTTCTAAGTCGCCCCAAGCTGCTCGAGCGAACGCTCTAGAGTCCACTCCTGAACGATCTGCGGAGGCCAGGCGCCTCCCGTGGCGAGGCGCAGAACGTCCTCTGCTTCCTGACGAGCCCGAGTCGCCGTCTCGCGGTCCAGGTGCCCAGCTTTTTGTGCCTCCTCGAACTCATCCTCATCGAGGATCTGGATCGCGCCCGCAACCGGCCACCAGACGTCGAGGAACAGGTCCGTCGTGTGCCATGTGGCCCCTTCGACCCTCGGAGGCGTCAGGATGTTGGCGTAGATCCCGCTGAACGTTCGGTCGGCCCGGTGGAACAGTCCGATGTCGTGCCAGACGCCCGGAAATGTGAACCAGAGGACGAGAGATCCCTCCTCGAGCATCACGTGTCCGTCGTTCACCATGGGTGATTCGATCGCGATGGGTTCGGAGAGGGTCACGATCACGTCGTCACGTTCCAACACCACGCGTTGGCAGTAGACCCTCAGGCGGTCGGGAAGTCGCCGGTAGTGGATTTCGACCAGACGCGGGTCGGTCACTCGGGGGTCACGCGTTCGACGAAGACATCCATGATGCCACCACAGACGGCCGGACTCCAGGACATGAAGTCCTCGGTCAGGTCGACCCGCACACGCTCCGCGACTCCACTCTCGAGTACCCGGTGCGCTGACTCGATGACCTCGGCCTCACCGCACCCGCCTCCCACCGTGCCGACCAGCCCTTCGTTGGGGTCGACGAGCATTCTCGCACCTACCTTGCGGGGAGTGGAGCCCTTGGTCGTGACGATCGTGGCGAGCACGCAGGCGCGACCTGCGGCGCGAGCGGCCGTCAACGCTTCGAACAGGGTTCGGTCGTCCTCGTGCGTCACTCTTCTGTGCCTCTGTTGTCGTCAGGTGAAATGGCTTGTTCCCGTCCGGCGAAGAATCGTTCCGGTATCCGCTCCACGTCCTTGAGGGACGTTCCCGACCCACCGCGGTCAAGCATGACGAGTTCGGCTGCCACGGCCACCGCGATCTCTTCGGGCGTTTCGGCGCCGATGTCGAGTCCCACAGGGGCGTGGATCCTGTGGATGAGACCGGGCTCGATGCCCTCATCGAGTAGCTGTACGTACGTGGCCCTCACGCGCCGCCGACTGCCGATCATGCCGATATATGCGGGAGGTGGTTCGGCGCGCAGCGCACGGATGAGACACTCGTAGTCGTATTTGTGTCCGCGGGTTACGAGGAGCAGGTGAGAGCGTTCTCCGATCGCGATGTCCGCGAAGGGGTCCGAGAAGTCGGCCCGCACGAGTCTGTCGGCGTCCGGGAATCGTTCACGCGTCGCGAAGTCCGGGCGGTCGTCGAGAACCGTGACACGGTACCCAAGGAGTGCACCCAGATGCGCCATGGGTTGAGCGATATGTCCTGCTCCGACCACGATGAGGTCACGCACGGGCCGACGGATCTCGAGGTACAGCTCGACCTCTTCACCCTCGCTCGTCACAGTACGTAGCCCGTCACTGGATTTCGGATCACGGATCGCTTCGTCGAGGAGTCGTACCGCCTCGGCATCCAGGGGCTCGTTGCCCAGTTCACCGAGGGTGCGTGCTTCCTGGGCGGTGCGGAGCCTCACAAGGCGGTTCCCCAGGAGACTCGACTCGGAAGCCATGACCACCGTGACGGCTGCCGCCGTCCCACCGGCCTCGGTGGTCGTCAGTAGCAGTTCCGAGGCTTCGGCTGCGCCGATCATCTTTGGCCCCCTTCCGACGCGTCGAGCACCGACCGGTAGTCGTCGGGGGTGTCGATATCTGCGATCACGCCAGGGTCTGCCGATGCGAGGATGAACGCCGATGCCAGGTGCCGGTGCACGACGGTTCGGGCCCCACCTTCGAGCATCGGATCGAGCAAGTCGTCGAACAGGGCACGGGTGAAGATGGCCGGGTGCCCACGCTTCTCGCCAAACGTCGGAAGGGCGAGCGGCGACCCGGACGACCGGGAAGCCTGTATCAGTTCAGCCACGGAGTCGGCGCTCACGAGCGGGTGGTCCACGGGCAGGTAGGCGATCGCATCCACGTCATTGGCCAGAGCGTCGATCGCGAGCCGCAACGAGGTGATGGGGCCTTCGCCCGGATCGGGATTCGTGAGTAGTGTTGCCCCCGCTGCTCCCGCTTCCCGGGCGATATCGTCCGAGCCCTCGGGTACGACGACAACGACGGCGCTGCATCCGCCATCAGAGAGCGCTCGAACGACGCGTCGCAGAAACGTCACGCCTTCCACTTCGAGTAGCGCTTTCGCTCGTCCCATGCGGGTGGAGGCACCGGCAGCGGGTACGACGCCCACCACGCGTCCACCGGATGAACACTCGGTCACGCCCGCACAGCCGGTCCGGGGAATGCCTCGTAGAAGGTCCGATCGTCCCGGGCCAGCTGCTCGATGACCGCCGAGGGCGCGAACCGGTCCCCGTGAGCCTGGTGGAGTTCTCGCGCCGTGTCGAGAAGCCCTCGCGGGTGGAGCGTGTCGGCGAAGCGGAGGAGCCCTCCCCGGAATGGAGGGAAGCCCGTTCCCATGATCATGGCCAGATCGACATCACGCGCCGCCGTGACGATGCCGTCTTCGAGGATTCTGGCTCCTTCATTGATCATGGCGATCACCAGCCGGTGTCGGATCTCCCGATCCGTGAAGGGGCGCCGCTCTTGAAGTGTGGATGCGAGCGCCGCGTAGATCGATTCGTCGACGTCCTTCTCGCGGCCCTTCTCGTAGGTATAGAAACCCAGTCCGCCTTTTCTGCCGAGTCGTTTCGTTCCGGCGAGCGCGACAAGCGTGGGCGCCGGAGTCAATCGACTTCCCAGGCCCTCGTGTAAGGACGCGCCTGCGTGACCGGAAATGTCGATGCCCACCTCGTCGATGAGCCGGAGAGGACCCATGGGCATTCCGAAGACCCTGGCGACCCGATCGATATCCTGGACCGATGCGCCGTCGCCCAGGATGAAGCCCGCCTCGTTCAGGTACGGACCCAGAATCCTGTTGACGAGGAAGCCGGGGCCATCCCCCACGACCACCGGTACCTTTCCGAGACGGAGCGCGAGCGCGTAGACGGTCGCGATCGTCTCGTCGTCTGTGGAGGCGCCGCGGATGACCTCCACCAACGGCATGCGGTGCACCGGGTTGAAGAAGTGCATTCCGCAGAAGCGTTCAGGCCTCTCGAGCGCGGATGCCATGTCGGTGACGGACAGAGATGACGTGTTCGTCGCGAGAACGCAGTCGGCGCGCACGTACCCTTCGGTCTCGCGGAGCACCGCCTTCTTCACGTCCATTCTCTCGACGATTGCCTCGACGATGACGTCCGCGTTCGAGAGGCCGTGATAGTCGAGGCCTCCCGAGATGCGATCCATGTGCGCGGCAGCTTCGCGCCTGGTCAGCTTGCGCCTGACCACAGCCTTGTCGAAGAGCGACCGTGCGTGCTGAAGCCCACCGGTCACGGCCTCGTGGTGGATGTCCTTCAGGTAGACCCGAATGTCTCTGTACGCCGCGAGCTGCCCGATCCCTCCACCCATGACGCCCGCGCCGAGCACCCCGAGCGCGGTGACCGTGCGGGCGTCGACTCCAGGGCCTTCGCCTCGTCCGTCCGAGATCCCGTCCCCTTTCCGGGCGGCTTCTCTCATGTGAAAGACGTGCACCAGATTCTTGCACACCGGCGATACGAGAAGCTCTGCCGCTGCGCGAGCCTCGGCTTCGAGGCTTGCCTCTATGGGTCCGCTGGCGTGCTGGCCGAGCACGTCGAGGATACGAAGAGGGGCCGGGTAGTGACCTCCGGTCGAGGCGATAACCTTCTTCCGGGCCATCGCGAGGATGATCCGTCGCCCCGGGGCGGTGTCATCGAGTGCCCTCGTCAGGAGCTTCCGCTTGTGCGGCTGAACCGAGGTCGGCTGCTCCGCGAGTCGTAACGCGAAGTCACGCACCTTTTCCATGAAGAGGTCTGAGGGTACGACCTCCGACGCGAGCCCGATCCGTTTCGCCTTCCGGGCGTTCACTTTCTTGCCGGTGAGCAGCAGATCGAGTGCGGACTGAAGGCCGATGAGTCTCGGCAGCCTCGTTGTCCCGCCCCAGGCCGGCAGGATGCCCAACTGCACCTCCGGTAGCGCCAACGTCGTCTTCGGACTGTCCGAAAGAACCCGGTGGTCGCACGAGAGAGAGAGCTCGACCCCTCCGCCCACACAGAAGCCATGGATGGCGGCGACGGAGGGCATTGGAAGAGACGCGACGTCACTGAAGATCGACTGGCCCAGCTTCACCTGCCGGGCCGCCAGATCCGGGTCCTCCACGCCGCCGATTTGATCAATGTCGGCACCCGCGATGAACGAGGTCGGCTTGCCACTGCGGATGACCACGACCCGGGCCCGTCCTTCCCGACCTGCCGCTCTCGTCTCGTCGAGGGCCTCCCCGAGTCGGAACATCACTGGCTCAGTGAGGATGTTGGCCGACCGACCTACGTCATCGAATGTGATCCACGCGATGCCATCCGGATCGATCTCGAAGGTGGGGTTCGTGCTGCGGGTCATGGGTGCGTTCGACACGGGGTCCGATCAGAAGGCGATGCGGGTGATTGCGACGCCACCACAATAGGTGTCAGGCCCATAAAAGGAAGCCGCCCGGAGACGCGTGCGTCTCCGGGCGGCTGTCATTCGAGGGATCCATCGTACCGATCGTGGCCCGCTCAGGTCCCCTGAGCCATCTGGCTACAGCTTCACGCGCTCATCGGCGTTGGCTCGCGTGAGCTGAACCGTCATTGGCTCACCACTGACGACGTCGATCATCACGTTCCAGTAGAGTTCGGTATACGTGAGCTCATAGCGGGCATGAACCCAGTATCTGCCGGGCTTCACGAGAAGACGACGGCGGGCCACGCCGCTGGCGTCCGTCGTATCGACGACCCAGTCGAGTCCGGAGGCACGCTGCTTCTCGGCGAAGATCTCGCCCACGCCCGCGAAGGCCTCGTCGGCCCAGTTGTCCTGCAGAATCCGCACGGAATCCGAAGCACGGATGGTTCCCTGCTGTAGCGACGTAAAGGCGTCGAAGGTCCGGTCTCTCTCTCGTTCCACGTCGCCGAGCTGGGCGTCGAAGTCCTGCCATTCATTGAACAGGACCACATACCGGGCTTCGCCGCGCGAGTATCCCTCCATAGCCGTATTGAGCTTTTGGAGCGTGTCACGAATCGTGTTCCAGCGGCGCACGGAGCCTTCCCACACGGCCTGCGCTTCCTGCACCTCGTTGCGCTGGTCAGTGAGTTCCTGGGGGATTTCGGGCTCGGGCGTACCGTAGGCGGTTCCCATCGAGTCGAACACGACATCACGATCGAACGGAATCAGCTGCACCTCGATGTCGGAAAGCGCGCGGCTGATGTTCCCTTCACCGTCGGCGTTGGGAACGTCGATCTCCATTGTCACGACCACCTCTGCCGGGCCGCAGGCGCCTGCGACCAAGGCCAGGGTCAATGCGAATGGGAGGGTCCTTCTCATAGAACGAACTCCGGAAGTCATAAGTCTTGGCACGAAACCATCGAAGGTAGCTGGGGCGAAAATCGCGATCAACCTGGGGTTACGGTCAAATAGGTGTATGCGGATGGGGCGATCAGTTACGCACGTAGTTCGGGAGGATGAACCGTGACGGATCCTGAGCGGCACCGTTGACCTTCACCTCGTAGTGGAGATTCGAAGCGGTCGTCACGCCGGTGCTGCCGACCTGTGCGATCACGTCGCCGCGGACAACCTCGTCACCGACCTGCGCAATCAGCTTGGAAGCGTGCCCATAGAGCGTCTTGAAGCCGAATCCATGGTCAACTTCGACGGTGAGGCCGTACCCGACGACCCACCCAGACCGCACCACCCGACCCTTGGCTGCGGCCAGGATCGGAGTCCCCGCGGGGGCCGAAATGTCGATGCCCTCATGGGGGAGCGGACGGTTGTGGACGGGATGCATCCGCGACTGCGAGAACGAGCTGCTCAGCCAACCTCTCGTCGGGAAGATCGATGGTGTGGATTCCAGCAGGTTCCGGTGGGCCATCACGGAGTCCGTCGCCTCATCGAGGCTTTCGGAAAGCAGCACGGCCCGTCGCTCCAAAGCGCTGAGATCGTAGGAGGTAGCGAAGATCGACTTGGTCATAACCGAGTCGGTCGTCCAAAGTGGGGAAGACTCGGGAATCCCGAGGCCGGGTCCGCCGACTCCGGCTTCGAGAACCTCTGGGTCGATCGTCTCGAGGCCCGCGAGGCTCCGGAAGTGTGCATCGTTGGCGGCAACCACGTCGAGTGAAGACTCGAGCGACGAGATTCGGTTCTGGAAGTCGATGAGCTCCTGCTCGAGGACCTCGTTTCGCGCCTCCAGGTTGGCCGCCTTGAGACGGGCCATACTGTCGGATCCGAGAATCAGACCCGTGACGAGTACGGTGAGTACGCCAAGCGCGGCCCCGCTGCCGAGAAGACGCAGGGTGCGTGTAGCGAACGTGTATTGTCGGACCGGGCTGCCCTCTCCTCGTACGACGAGGAAGGTCCACCTGTCTCCGGTCATTTACTCCGCCTTGGTTCCATGAACAGTGCGAACTACGAGCGACGCACGCTCAGGGGGGGATCTGACGTTGGATGGTGAAGAAGTTCACCGAACCATCGTCAGCGAACAAAGCTACGGGACCCGCGAACCGTGCGTCAAGCTATCGGCACCCCCGCTCGTGAAAAATGGTGCATGCTTCCGAAAGGGGTGCCGGAAGGCCCTCTACTCCGCGGATTCCGCCGCCCATGCCGGTTCGACGCGCGGGAAGAGGGGATCTCCCTTGGCGACGCTGCGGCCCGAAATCTCGACCGTTACGGCCTCGTCGAGCGTCGGCACCCGATCGAGTCCCAGTCGGTTCGCGAGGACCTCCATCTTCTCCGGCGCGACGGGTTGGAAGAGTGCGCACAGGACCGTGAGCGCCCGAACCAGGGTCGCTAGCGTCTCTTCCAGCGCATCGCCTGAGTCTGCGTCCTTGGCCTGCGACCACGGCTGGCGTTCCTCGACGTATCCGTTGGCGTTTCTCGCCAGGTCCATCGCGGCGCCGAAGGCTTCGTGCACCTTGAAGCTCTCCATGGACGACCGCACCATCTCCAGTGTCGCGGCGATTTCACCCTCGAGCCCTTCGCCGGGAGCGACCGGAACGACCCCGTCCCGGTACTTCGCGATCATTGCGATGGCTCGGCTCGCGAGGTTGCCGAGTACGTTGGCCAACTCCTCGTAGCGCGTGAGGAAACGCTCCGGCGTATACGACGCGTCGCCACCCGTCGGCATTTCTCGCATGAGATACCACCGCACGGCGTCGGTCCCGAAGTCGTCGATGAGCGCCAGCGGGTCCACGACGTTCCCGAGCGACTTGGACATCTTGGTCTCGCCGACGACCCACCAGCCGTGAGCGAGAATACGCCCAGGTACGGGCAGTCCGACGCCCATGAGCAGTGTCGGCCAGTAGACCGCATGGGTCGTGATGATGTCCTTGCCCATGACGTGCATGTCCGCAGGCCACCACGAACCGGATACGTCGTCGAATCCCTGCTGTTCGGCCGGCCTTGATGGATCGATCGCGCCCGAGGCGGTCAGGTAGTTGATGAGCGCGTCGACCCAGACGTAGGCCACGTGCTCATCGTCGAACGGGAGCGTGATTCCCCACGAGACCCGCGATTTCGGACGGGATATCGAGAGGTCGCCGAGGGGCTGGCGAAGGAAACCCAGGATTTCGTTGCGGCGCTCTTCCGGGACGATCCAATCGGGATTGTCTTCGATTTGCTCGATGAGTGCGTCCTGATAGGCGCTCATCTTGAAGAAGTAGTTCTTCTCCTCGACGTGGGTGACCTCACGGCCGCAGACCTGACACGTCTTGTCCTCGCCGATGTCCTTTTCGGTCCAGTAGCGTTCGTCGGAGACGCAGTACCACCCCGAATAGGTCCCCTCGTAGATCTGACCGCGATCCCATAGGCGGGTCAGGAAGGCTGTCACGACCGCCTTGTGTTCTTCCTCGGTCGTACGAATGAAGCGGTCGTGAGAGATCTCCAGCCGGTCCCAGGCGGCGCTGAAGCGCTCTGCCATCGTATCACAGAGTTCGAGCGGTTCGACCCCTCTCTTCTCTGCTTCGTCCTGGATCTTCTGACCGTGTTCGTCCGTCCCCGTGAGGAAGAGCACGTCCCGTCCGTTCTGCCGGTCGAAGCGCGCCAGCACATCCGTGAGGATCGTCGTGTAGGCGTGGCCCAGGTGGGGCTCGCCCGACGCATAGTAGATCGGCGTAGTCAGATAGCTGCGTATTCGTTCAGTCACGAGGGTTTCTCGTCAGGTTCGGGCCGCCGAGTCGCGGGAGGCCCGACTTCCGTCTTCAGTTCGTCCAGCGAAACGGATCTTCGATCACCTTCGTCGTTTCGCAACGTCACGGTGTTCTGCCAGATGTCGACGGCCACGACGCGTTCCTCTCCCTGCGCCGTCCGGATCTTGCGGCCTTCACGCGGGAAGCGCCGACGCGCCTCGACGTACGTGCGGTGTTCGTACATCAGGCAGCACATGAGGCGTCCACAGCAGCCGCTGATCTGAGCGGGGTTCAGGGACAGGCGTTGGTCCTTGGCGAGCTGAAGCGACACCGGCTTCAGTTCGGGGAGCCACGTGGAGCAGCACAGCTCTCGGCCGCAACGCCCCACTCCACCCAGTAGGGCGGCTTCGTCGCGGACACCGATCTGCTTGAGCTCGATGCGGGCGCGAAAGGTCCGCGCGAGGTCGCGGACGAGTTGGCGGAAGTCGACCCGCTTTTCCGCCGTGAAGTAGATGATCAGTTTGTTGCGATCGAACTGCCACTCGGCCTCGGTGATCTTCATTTTGAGGTTGTGCTTCGCGACGAGCTTCCTCGTCTGCGAACGAACCCTCTCCTCATCTCCTCGCAGCACCTTCCAGCGCGAGAGCTCGTCGTCTCGGGCGAACCGGACCACCGCATGGTCCGGGGTCGGTGTCGCACAGCCGCCGGAAGAAGAGCACTTCCGTTCCGCGATCGTCCCCACTGCCGACACTTCTCCGAGATCCTCGCCCCGATCGGCCTGCACGATCACATGCTGACCAGGACGCAGGTCGAGGTCCATGTAGGAGAAGTACCCCTTACGGGTCCCCTTGAAACGGATCTCTGCGAAGCCGGACATCAGCGGGGCAGCTCCTCAGCTCTCACGCCACGCGCCGATGGCTTCGTACTTCGCCCAGCGCTGAGAGAGGAGCTTCTTGGTCGAGAGCTTGGCCAGGCCGGCGATCGTCCGATCCAGGGATTCGGCGAGGTTCTCGGCTGTTGCGTCCCAGTCCGTGTGGGCTCCGCCTCGCGGCTCGGTCACGACCTCGTCACAGATACCGATGTCGTGCAGGTCCTTGGATGTGAGTCGGAGTGCGGCTGCCGCCTTGTCCTTGTGTTCGGCTGATCGCCAGAGAATGGCGGCACAGCCCTCCGGAGAGATCACGGAATAGATCGAGTGTTCCAGCATGATGATCTTGTCGGTCACCCCGATGCCGAGCGCTCCACCCGACATACCCTCTCCGATGACCGCCGAAACGATGGGCACCTTGAGTCGCGACATCTCCCGGAGGTTGAGGGCGATCGCTTCTCCGATACCCCGTTCCTCCGAGCCGAGCCCCGGGTACGCGCCAATCGTGTCGATCAGGGTGATGACCGGTCGCCCGAACTTCTCTGCCTGGCGCATGAGTCGAAGGGCCTTTCGGTACCCCTCGGGGTGTGGCATGCCGAAGTTCCGATGGAGGTTCTCCTTCATGTCACGGCCCTTTTGCTGGCCGATGACCATGACGGATCGTCCCTTGAGTCGTCCCCAGCCGGCGACGATCGCACCATCGTCACGGAAATTGCGATCTCCGTGAAGTTCGACCCAGTCGGTGAACATCCGCTCGATGTAGTCGAGCGTATAGGGTCGTTGTGGATGGCGTGCCACCTGGACCTGCTCGATGGGAGACAGGTTGGCGTACGTCTTCTCTTTCAGGTCCTCGAGCTTGTCGCGGAGGACTTTCACCTCATCGGACACGTCGATCCCCTTGCGGTCGGCGAGGTCCAGGAGCTTGTCGATCTGTTCCTGGATCTCGACGATGTCACGCTCAAAATCTAGATGCACGGCAATTGCCAGGTGACGTCAGGTCTACTTCAAGGTTACAGAAGGGGCGGTAAGCTCGCCCGAGCCGGCGGGGCTTCGCAAGCGGTATGCTCGGTTGCGGGCCTCTCAGGACCCTCTTATCTGCTGGAAGGCCTCGACCTCGGTGAAGTCGCGAAAGCGCCCCCAGTACCGAGCGTAGGCTTGAGCCATTCGAGGTCGGAGGTCTACGCGAGCGGCTCCGACCGACTGGTACGCGGAAAGCGCCTCCATCTTCATGACCATCTGCGCCCGCACGTCCACGAAGTGTGAGGGAAGGAAGTCGAGACCCGTGCTGGCGGTCTCGTACCCGAAGACGGTTCCGATCTCCGCGGCCGCTGCGTTCCCGATCGACGAAGCGTCACGTCGCGAGGGATCACGGTCGTCTGGGCACGGCAAGTACACGGCCGATGGTCGGAGCTCATTGATAGTCCGTTCTATCAGGTCCTTTTGCGCGGCCTGATCGCCGAACAGCGTTCGGTCCACACGAAACTCGATCCCGAGGATGCTCGCGGAGATCGATGCGGCCTTCAGTTCGGCGGCCGACGCGTCGGCCTCATTTCGAATGATGGGTATGATGACCACCGTGGCGCCGCGCTCGGCTGCGCGCATCATCGTGCCACCGCAGCCCATCTCGCCGTCCCCCAGCCTTCCTTCGAGCGTCAGGATGACTTCCTCACCCGTCTCGTCGGGCGTCTGGCTCCGCTCGATCATCGACCAGACGCGACTCACGAAGTCGTTCTGGCTGAGCGGCTTGATCATGACCTGATCGGCGCCGGCTCGGAGGGCCTGCTCCTCGTAATGGGCCTGGGTGTAGCCGGTCGTAACGAGCACCGGGACGCTCGGGGACTGCTCCCTCAACGTGCGGATGACGGTAAACCCATCTGTGCCCGGCAGATTCAGGTCCGTTACGAGGATGTCCCAACTCTGACTCTTGATCAGCTTGATCGCCTGATCACCGTCCTGGGCGTGGATAACCGTGAACCCGGGGAGCGCGTTGAAGAACGCCTTTACCAGGAGCGCCTGGTCGAAAGCGTCCTCCACGTAGAGAACGCGGGTCGTTGTCGGGGAATCCGAAGTCAACGCGGCATCCGCAGTGCGAGGGGCGGTGTCAGGTGGAGGAAGATAGAAATCGGTCCGGTGGGCGACAGGGGCCGGACCTCAGGCGGCTCGCGGATCAGGCTCCGGAATGAAGAACCAGACGATAAGTCCCATGAGTAGGACGAAGACTGCCCCGAGGACCGTGTTGGAGAAATACCCCACGTTCGCAAAGAGTGGTCCGGCGACGGCACCACCTAGCGCGAATCCCATCTGGCCGAGCGCGACAGTCAGGCTCATGAGCGATCCACGACGCTCATCCGACACGAGCGCGGTGAGGAGTGCCGAGAACGGGCTGATCCTCATTGCCACAAGCACCATCGTCAGGAAGAAGAAGATGTACGCCGTGATCAGGCTGGTCACGACGGTGACGGTGAGCAGCATGAGGATCGAGAGACCGATACAGGCCAGGAGGATGATGCCTTTGCGACCGATGCGATCGGACAGCTTTCCGGCCTGCGGGCCCGTGAGCACGTTCGCGATTCCGCCGAGGAGAAACATCACCGCGATCTGGTCGCCGGTGAATCCGAGATCACGCTCGAGCCATGTCGGCAGATAGATCACGAAGATCGAGACGCCGAGGAACATCATGAAGAACGCCGCCGCAGCCCACGCAACCTCGGGTCGCCTGAGCATCGCGACGTAGTCGGCAGCAGCCTTTTTGACGGTCAGGCGATGCCGTGTCCGCTGCACGTCAGGCTGGGGCACCTTGGCGATCAACAAGAAGACGGTGGCCGCCATGGTGGCCGCGAACATGTAGAAGGGCGACCGAAATCCCCAACGAGTCGCCATCACGATCCCCAGCGGGATTCCGATGATCTGGCCGAAGGCAGCGCCGCTCATGACCCAACCTGTCGCCCATCCGCGACGATCGTACGGGAAGTAGTCGCCGATGTACGAAACTGCTGCGCCGCTCAGGATTCCACCGGCCGATCCCGCGAAGATCCGCACGGCTATGAAGGACAGATAGCCCGTGACGAAGGAGTGCAGGACGAGCGCGACCGTCATCGTTCCGCAGCCGAGGATGAGAATCCGACGGCGCCCGATCTTGTCGGAGATCGGTCCTGCGATGATCGCGAAGATGGCGACCATGATCGAGTAGACGGACACGAGCGTGCCAAGGACCGCGTCGGCGATGTCGAGTTGGTCTCCGATCATGGGGAGGATCGGAGACAGGATCATCGTCTGGCTTGCCGATGAGAACACGAGCAGCCATAGCGTGAAAACGATGAGGTATGGGGACGAGCCCCCTGAACCGGCCGCCGCCCCCGCGACCGGCTCGGTCACGGGGGCGGCAGGGTTTGTATCGGCTTTCGAGCCGTGGCTCAACTCTCGGTCCGGTCCATGTAGCCCGGGTAACGCTGCACCGTCGGCATGAGCACGAGATTGAAGATGTCGACGTGCGGGGGCGCGTTCGCCACGTAGATGACCGCGTCGGCGACGTCGCTGGGTGTGAGCGGGGTCGTGTCCGAATACACGGTTTTGGCTCGTTCGGCGTCACCGTCGAAGCGGACCTCACTGAACTCGGTCTCTGCCAGTCCCGGATCGACGCTGGAAACACGGATCTTCGTCCCGAGCAGGTCGATGTTCATTGCCTCGCTGATCGCGCGAACCGCAAACTTCGTAGCGTTGTAGACCGCCCCCTTCGGGTAGACCCACCGGCCCGCGATGCTGCCGATGTGGATCACGTGACCTGAGTCCCGCTCGACCATGTGCGGGAGCACCGCACGCGTCATGTAGAGGAGTCCTTTGATGTTCGTGTCGATCATCTCGTCCCAGTGGTCGGGCGAGCCGTCCTGCAGCGTGTCGAGCCCCTTCGCTTTGCCGGCGTTGTTGATCAGAATGTCCGGCACGAGGCCTTCGGCGACGCGGGCATCCACATAAGCTTCGATCGCCCCACGGTCCGTAACGTCCAACGCGTGGGCGTGAGCCTCGACCCCGTGCGCTTCAGCCAGTGACGCGGCGAGGGCCTCGATGCGGTCCTGGCGTCTAGCGGACAGTAGCAGGTGGGATCCCTGTTCTGCGAAGTATCGGGCGCATGCTTTACCGATGCCGGCCGACGCGCCCGTGATCATGACGCGCTTCCCTTGGAGTCTGTTCATTTTCTCTGAGTGGGTTGGTTGTCACGTGCCCGCTGAGGTTCGCCTAGGCCGTCGGTCCATGCAACCGTCGCACCGCCCGCGAATCTCGTACCGCTCGGGGGCGTCCCTTACGCGTCTCTCGCCGACTCGCTACCCTGCCGGCCGACCTACAGCAGAGGGGAGTGCGTGGACAAGAAGCAGGTAGGCGCATGGGCGATGTTCGACTTCGCCAACTCGGTCTATCCGGCCGTGATCACGAGCGTGGTCTTTCAGTTCTTCTTCATCCAGACCGTCGTCGGGAACGAGGCGGGCGAGGGAGACTGGTGGTGGGGAAGGGCCGTGTCCGTATCGGCGCTCATCGTAGCCCTGAGTGCCCCGGTGCTGGGGGCCATCGCCGACCGGGCCGGGGTTCGCAAACGCTTCATGGGCCTCTACGTCGGCATGTGCGTGGTTGCAGTGGTGCTCTTCACCACGCTCGGTCCAGGACTCGTGTTCTGGGCCTTCGTCCTGTTCGTGGTCGCGAACGTCGGCTTCGAGAGTTCCCTGGTGTTCTACAACGCCTACCTGCCGGAGATCGTGCCCGCCGAGAAGCAGGGTTGGGTTTCGGGCCTGGGCTTCGGGGTCGGGTATCTGGGCTCGGCGGTGGGCCTCATTCTGGCCATCCCTTTCGCTGAGTCCAACATCCAGGTCGTCTGGCTCATGGTGGGCTCGTTCTTCGTGCTCTTCGCGATCCCGTCCTTCCTTTACCTGCCAAAGGACGAGGGTGGTGAAATGACGGTGTCCCAGGCCGCTGTCTGGGGACTCACGAGCTTTACCGAGCTGTGGGGCGAAGTGATGAGGGAGAAGGACCTGAGACTCTTCCTGCTCGCGTTCTTCTTCTATATCGATGGCGTGCTGACGGCCATCTACATGTCGAACACCCTGGCCGCGACCACGTTCGGCTTCACGCTGACGGAGCTGACCTACCTCTTCCTGGCGGTTCAGATCTCCGCTCTGGCCGGTGCGTTCGCGCTTGCGAAGCCGTCCGACATCTACGGGCCGAAGAAGGTCATCACAGGCGTCCTTTGTCTGTGGATGGCGGTTGGCGTCTGCATCTATTTCGTGACCTCGCAGGCTGCGTTTGCCGTTCTGGCGCTCGCAGGGGGATTCGGACTCGGGTCGATCCAGGCGGCGAGTCGCGCCTTCATGGCGTCGCTCATCCCCGAGGGCCGTGAGTCCGAGATGTTCGGCTTCTACGCGCTATGCGGGAAGTCATCCTCAGTGCTCGGACCGATGATGTTCGGGTACGTGGCTGTCATCACGGGCGGGAACCAGCGGCTGTCCGTTCTGGCGATCAGCGTGTTGTTCGTGATCGGTCTGGTGCTTTTGCAGCGGGTCAACGACCCGAAGGCGGCCGTGGCCGGCTAGAAGGGAAGAATCGACTCAGCCGAGACCGTCGACGTCCAGGGAGAGAAGCGTCCGTAGGAGGACGTTCGTCCCGTTGACGACGTCGGACATCTCCGTGTGCTCGTCGGCCGCGTGACTGATGCCTGCTACCGATGGCACGAAGATCATTCCGACCGGACAAAGCAGCGCGATGCTCTGCGCGTCGTGTCCGGCTCCGGACGGCATCCTCGAGGTCGCGAGGCCGAGATCGAGGGCGGTCCGCTCGATGACGTCGCGGATACGCAGGTCGGTAGGCGCCGCTCGACTCGTGTAGAATCGGTCGAAGGAGTAGGTCAGGCTGGAGTCGGCGGCGAGCCGCTCGGACTCCGACTCGATCGCCGCGAACACGCGCTCGATCCCGTCCATGGACAGATCGCGAATCTCGAGCGTCATGCGGACTCTTCCCGGTATTACGTTGGGCGCGCCGGGTTCGGCGATCAGCCGGCCGACCGTAGCGACCTGCCGCCCAGGCATATCCAGCGCGATGCGATGCACCGCGTCGACGAGGCGTGCGGCCCCCACCATCGCGTCGACCCGCCGATCCATAGGCGTCGTGCCTGCGTGATTCGTCAGACCGTCGACGGTCACGTTCCAGCGCATGATGCCCACGATCCCCTCGACGACCCCGATGTCGATGTCGTCCTGATCGAGAACTGCCCCCTGTTCGATGTGCAGTTCGAGGAAGGCAGCCAACGATCCGGGTTCTCGCCGCGCGTCTTCGAGCCGGTCTGGATTTCCACCGAGGCGTCGCAGGCCGTCTCCGATCGTTTGGCCGGAGGCCGTCTCGATGTCGAGTTCGAATGACTGCACCGCTCCGATCAGCGCGCGGCTTCCGGTCTTTCCGCCCTCCTCGTTCGAGAAGAATGCGACCTCCAGCGGATGACGAGTCACATGGCCCGCTTCGGCGAGGACGGTCGCGACTTCGACGGCACCCATGGAGCCGACTTGACCATCGTAATTACCACCTCCGGGGACGGAGTCGATATGTGAGCCGAACATGAGCGGTGGGAGTGTCGGGTCGGACCCGGCCTTCCTTCCGATCAGGTTTCCTGCCACGTCGGTCCGTGTGCGGAAGCCCGCGTCGGCCAGCAGGCCGGCGACCCAATCACGTGCGGCGATGTTGGCGTC
>JBDGVT010000008.1:0-30385 GCA_039585495.1 Gemmatimonadota bacterium
AAGACGTCCTTGCCTCTGAACTTGAGGGTGTCGTTGCGGACCAGGGCGCCCGGTAGCAGGCCCGACTCGCAGAGGATCTGAAAGCCGTTGCAGATCCCCAGCACCGGCCCCCCACTCTCGGCGAACGTGATCACGTCTTCCATGACCGGGCTCATGCGTGCGATCGCGCCCGCCCGCAGATAGTCACCGTACGAGAATCCACCGGGCAGGAGCACGGCGTCATAGCCGTCGAGACCGCGCTCGCGGTGCCATATGAAGGTTGCTTCACCGCCTACCTGCTGAGCGGCCTTGTACAGGTCGTAGTCGCAATTCGAGCCGGGGAAGGTGATGACAGCGACCTTCATGTGGTTGCGGCTCCTACCTCACCGAGCATCGTGACCTCGAAGTCTTCCGTGACCGGGTTGGCGAGGAGCTTGCGGCACATGACCTCGACCGCCTCCGTCGCATCTTCCGGCGTGTCGGCTTCGATGTCGATGTAGATCGCCTTCCCGACTCGCACGTCACTGACGCCATCCCAACCCAGAGAGTTGAGCGAGTGGTGGATTGCCTTGCCCTGAGGGTCGAGGAGACCGGGGCGGGGTTTGACGCGAATCTCCAGCTGGAACTGGCTCAAGCTTGATCCTCCAGACCTTCGTCGTGGTCGATGTGTGTATGTGAGCGGCTTCGGGGGCCGAGGTCTCCGTAGTCGAGTGCACGGACCTCGGGTCTCTGGTCGTCCTCGTCTTCATCCAGAAGCGGATCTCCACCGGGCATGCGGTCGAGCAGGCCCAGCAGGACGGACTTCACGAGGCCCCATGCGATATACAGCAGGCCGGCGGTGAAGAAGGAGTAGTGCGGTACCAAGAGAGCGAGGAACAGCGCTCCGAGTACGAACACGGTGTTGGCGATCCCCTTCGGGGTGCGAAGGCCGATCTTGGGGACCTTCCCGTAGGGCACGTGGCTCACGAGCAGAATACTGATGAGCACCATCCCGATCGCCAGGATCTGCTGCCACGGCATATCCGATAGGTACGTCTGGAAGAACGTCGTCTGGCTGAACGGGAAGTAAGCCGCCAGCGTCATTCCCGCGGCCGGAGAGGGGAGGCCGTGGAAGTATCGCTTCGCCTCTCCACCCTGCTCGATGTTGAACCGGGCGAGCCTGACCACGACCGCGGTCACGTAGACGAAGGAAAGGACCCAGCTCCATTGCGTGTCCGAGAAGAAGAGCTCGAACAGGATAAAGCCAGGAGCCACCCCGAAGGATATTGCATCGACGAGCGAATCGAGTTCTGCTCCGAACGCGGACCCGGTACGCGTGAAGCGCGCCACGCTGCCGTCGAGCATGTCGAGCGCGCCGGCGAACATGATGAACCAACCGGCCCACACGAAATCGCCCCGGGAAGCGGCGACCATCGCGTACAACCCGAAGAACAGATTCCCCAGCGTGAATGCCGAGGGGAGGATGATCACGCCCCTCTGGAGGGTCTCGCGTCTCGGCTTGCGCGGGGGACGGACCATCATGCCGGCTCTGCGTTCTGGCGTGCCAGCACGGTGGCGCCGACCCGGACCTTGTCTCCGACCGCGCACTTCAACTCCCAGTGCATCGGCAGAAAGAGGTCGACACGCGACCCGAACCGTATCAGCCCGAAGCGCCGCCCCCGTACCACGGCGTCGCCTTCCGACGGATCCGTGATGATCCTGCGCGCGATGAGTCCAGCGATCTGCCGGACCAACACGTTTCCATTCTCCGTCGTGATCCCCAGTGACGACTGTTCGTTGTCATCCGAGGCTTTCTCCAGCCACGCGACCGCGTACTTGCCGGGCTTGTACACCTTGTGGCGTACAGTCCCGCTTACCGGGGCTCGCTGTACGTGAACATCGAAGACGCTGAGGAAGATCGAGATCTTCCTGGCGGCTCCGCCCACGAAGCTCGCTTCGTCGACCTCCTCGATTCCCACGATCTTGCCCTGGCCCGGTGACACGACCAGTGCTTCGTCGCTCGGCAGCGCCGGTTCGGGATCCCGGAAGAACCAGAGGACGAAGATTGCGAGCCCCGTGAGTAGCCAGGCCGAAATCACGAGGGGTAGTCCCCCCCAGCCCAGGTACACTCCGATCCAGCAGGCGCCCGCCAGGAGAAGCCCCGCCGCAGCGAACGGGTACCCCTCGCGGGCGAGTTTCACCGACCGTCCCCGAAGAGCGGAGGTGAGTAGTCCGCCAGCGCGGTTCCGGTCAGGCGCTCGAAGACCTCGGCGTAACGATCGGAGGCTGCCCGTACGACCTCGTCTGGAAGGTCGGGGGGCGGTGGGTTCTTGTCCCAGTCGAGCGTCTCGAGCCAATCGCGGATCGGCTGCTTGTCGAGTGAGGGCTGCCCGCGTCCGACGCCGTAGCTCTCTTTGGGCCAGAAACGAGAGGAATCGGGCGTCAGCACCTCGTCGATGATCAGCAGTTCACCGTTCTTGTCGAAGCCGAACTCGAACTTGGTGTCCGCCAGGATGATGTCGCTCTGCTCCGCGACATCGCGTCCGTGGCCGTAGATGTCCAGCGACAGAGCGCGCAGACGCTCTGCGAGTTCGTTGCCCAGAACCTCTTTGGCCTGACCGAAGGTGATGTTCTCGTCGTGCTCACCCTCCTGGGCCTTCGTCGCCGGGGAGAAGATCGCCGGCTCCAGCCTCTGACTCTCCTGCAGGCCTGCCGGGAGCGCCTCGCCAGCGAGGGTCCCACTCTGACGGTATTCCTTCCATGCGGAGCCGGAGATGTAGCCACGCACGACGCACTCGACGAGCACGGGCTGCGTGCGGTGAACCAGCATGGCTCGCCGGGCCCAGGCATCGCGACTGGCGGCCAGATCGGGGTAGAGTTCGATGATCCGATCGGGGTCGACCGCGATAAGGTGGTGTGGAAGGGTGTCGTCGAGCTGTTCCAGCCACCAGGCAGTAACGAGCGTGAGGACTTCGCCCTTGTGTGGGATCGGCTGCGGGAGGACCACGTCGAAGGCACTGACGCGATCGCTCGCGACCATCAGGAGCGTTTCGGCGTCGACCTCGTAGACATCGCGGACTTTGCCACGATGTAGGAGCGTGAGGTCGAGGTCGGAGTGGTGGACCGGGCTTGAGTCAGACATGAATTTCGGGGTCGTCCAGGTTCAGAATTTGTTCACGTTGCTTCTCGAGCACGGGCATCACGTCGTGGTCGAGAAAGCGAGCCACCTGCTGCGGCGCCCGCCCGACGAATCTCATGGGGTCGATCATGGCCGTGAGCTCGTCGCGGTCGAGTCCGAACGACTCGTCGTCCGCGATCCGCTCGAGCAGATCGGCATCGGCACCCTCTTCCTTCATGCGACCGGCAGCGGCCATCGAGTGCTGCCGGATGCGCTCGTGCAACTCCTGGCGATCGCCTCCCCGAGACGTCGCATGCATCAAGATCGTTTCTGTGGCCATGAAGGGAAGGTGTTCGGCGAGATTCCTCTCCACGACCTTCGGATTCACGATGAGGCCACGCGCCACGTTTTCGAGCAATACCAGGCACCCGTCCAGTGCGAGGTACGCATCCGGGCCCGACACCCGCTTGTTGGCCGAGTCGTCGAGGGTGCGCTCGAGCCACTGGGTGGCCGCGGTGAACGCTGGATCCTGGGCCAGAACGATCACGTGCCGAGCGAGTGCGCACATCCGCTCCGCACGCATGGGATTACGCTTGTACGGCATCGCGGACGATCCGATCTGCTCCGACTCGAAAGGCTCCTCGACCTCACGCAGGTGAGCGAGAAGACGCAGGTCGTGTCCAATCTTCGAGACGGAAGCGGCGACGCCAGCGAGCGATGCCTGTACGGCGAAGTCGACCTTTCTCGGGTAGGTCTGCCCGCTGACAGGGTAGGTCGCTTCGAAGCCCATCCGACGACCGACTGCCAGGTCGAGGGCGTCGACCCTGTCGTGATCACCTTCGAAGAGCTCCAGGAACGATGCCTGGGTACCGGTCGTCCCACGTACCCCCCGGAAACGGAGTGCTCCGATGCGGTGATCGAGTTCCTCGAGGTCGAGGACGAGGTCCTGGATCCAGAGTGTCGCGCGCTTTCCTACCGTGGTCGGCTGCGCGGGTTGAAGGTGCGTATACCCGAGCGTGGGGAGGTCCGCGTATCTGCGTGCGAAGTGAGAGAGCGCTTCGACGCAGCGAACGACTCGGGTCCGGACCAGTTCGAGGGCCGCGCGATGGAGGATCAGGTCGGTGTTGTCGCCGATGAACGCGCTCGTCGCGCCGAGGTGGATGATGCCCTTCGCTTCAGGCGCGTCGTCGCCGAAGAGGTGGACATGGGCCATGACGTCGTGGCGGAACCGACGCTCGTACTCGGCGGCCTTCTCCAGATCGAGCGAGTCCACGGCATCGCGCATCTGTTGGAGAGCTTCGCCGGAGATGTCGATGCCGAGTTCAGCTTCGGACTCGGCCAGCGCGATCCAGAGCTTTCTCCACGTCCCGAAACGCCGGCTGGGCGAAAAGACGCCCTGCATTTCGGGAGAGGCATAGCGATCAGATAGCGGGTGCACATATCGGTCGAGCGGGTTCGTCGTCTGCCCCACGTTGTTCAGCCTCTCCAGTACAGGTTGCGTTGGCCGTAGCCACCGTTGCGTTCCAGGTAGAGCACGATCCGTCCGCTTCCCCGCAGTGAGCCGAAAAACGTGGCGGCGTCGTCCGCGCTGCGGATGCGCGTGCGATTCATCTGGAGGATCACGTCTCCGCGTTGAAGCCCTAGTTCACTGGCCAACGCTTCTGAGATATCGGCGATGAACGCTCCGTCCGCACTCACCAGGCCTCGTTCCAACTGGATCTGAGGTGTGACGCTAATGAGTTGGATATCGCGGAAGAGCGTCACCCGGGCCGCGGTCGTCGACGGGTACGGGACGGCCTCGAGGGTAATGGGGCTACGCCGTCCATCGACATCGATCGCCACAGGATCCCCGGCCCTCAAATCCAGGAGGATCCCCTCCCAGTCCAACGGGCCCGTCAGAGGGCGCCCGTTCGCGGCGAGCAGCATGTCTCCCGGTTGGAGCGCTACCGCGCCAGCGGGTGACCCTTCTGCAACCCGACTTACGCGCACGCCGCGGGTACGTCCCCATGCATCGGCTTCGACGGGCTCCACTTCGAGGCCGAGCCAGGCCCTGAGCACCTCACCATGCGTGAGGAGGTCGTTGGCGATCCGGAGCGCCCGGTCGATCGGAATGGCAAAGCCCAATCCCTCGCTACCGCCTCCTCGGGAGACGATCGAGGCATTGATCCCGATGACCTCGCCGGCAGCGTTGACGAGTGCGCCACCCGAATTGCCCGGATTGATCGCGGCGTCGGTCTGGATCATCCCGAAGTAGAATCCCTCTTCGTCGGACGAAGGAGAGATGTTGCGATCGATCGCGGATACAACGCCTGCCGTGACCGTGGGCCGACTGTCGCCGACGAAGTTGCCGAGCGGATTGCCGATTGCGATCGCCCACTCACCGATCATGAGCCCGTCCACCGTGCCGATGGGGGCCACCGAAAGATCCGCTGCGTCGATCCGGAGAACCGCGATGTCCGCCACCGGGTCGGTCCCGACGACCTCGGCCTCGACGTCACGTCCGCCGGGCAGCGTTACCATGATCTGAGATGCTCCGGTGATCACGTGATCATTGGTCAGGACAATACCGTCGCTGCGCACGATCACGCCTGATCCGAAGGCTGCACTGCTGCGCTGAGCGCCGGGCGGGAGATAGAGACTCTCCCACATCGAGCGGGCGCGGGCCCGTTGGGTGCGAAGGACGTTTACACTCACCACCGCAGGAGCCGCCCGGGCGGTCGCGCGCACGATCGCGGTGGTGCGGCTCTGGTCGAGCTGCTCCGAGGCCGAATCGCGTTGGCCCGATGCCGGACCCGGGGAACAGCCGATCGACAGAACCGCCAGAGCGGTCATCCCCGCGGCACACACCGGTCTACCGGACCGGGAGAACCCTGCCGGACGCCGAGCCGGCTCGCGGAGCTTCGTCAGATCTCGGCTCCGAGCTTGTCCCAGTCGGCCAGGAATCCGTCGAGCCCCTTGTCCGTCAGCGGGTGCTTGCTGAGCTGCCAGAGGACTTTCGGAGGGATCGTGCAGCAGTCCGCACCGATCAGCATCGACTCGACCACGTGCATCGGGTGCCGGAGGGACGCGGCCAGGATCTCGGTATCGAATCCGTAGTTGTCGTACAGCTGCCGAATCTGATGAATCAGCTGCATCCCCTCACCGGAGATGTCGTCGATGCGGCCGACGAACGGGGACACGAAGGTCGCCCCGGCCTTCGCTGCGAGGAGCGCCTGCGAAACGGAGAAGCACAGCGTGACGTTTACGCGGTGCCCCTCGTTCACGAGGTCACGACACGCTTTCAACCCGTCTTCCGTGAGCGGCACCTTCACCACGGCGTTCTCGTGGATGGCGGCGAGCTTCCGGCCCTCCACGACCATCGTCTCCCGATCGAGAGCCAGGACCTCGAGACTGACGGGCCCGTCGACCGACTCACAGATCTCAAGGTAGAGTTCCATGATGTCGCGGCCACCGCCAACCTTCGAGACGAGGGAGGGGTTGGTCGTGATCCCGTCGATGAGTCCGGCGTCCGCCGCGCGGCGGATTTCGTCGAGATCGGCGGTGTCGAGGAAGATCTTCATTCTGGTGTCGCGCTCCTCATAATGGGCGTTTCGGATATCGCTTCGGATGCGACATCCCCCGGGTACTCCACCTGATGAAGGAACAACCCCTCAGGAGGGGCAGGGGGGGATGTCGTTATCTCGGGCTCGGTGGCCATCAATCTAGCCATATCGTCCAGTGGGCGACGACCTCGCCCGACGTCGATCATCGTCCCGACCAGGTATCGCACCATGTGGTGCAGATAGCGGTCGGCGGTCACCGTGAAACGAAGTCCCAGCGGTGTCTCCGACCACGTCGCTGCCGCCACTCGGCAGCGATCTCCGCGCTCGGGCTGGCCGGCTTTGGAAAATGCGCGAAAGGAGTGGTCGCCTACGACCGCATTCGCCGCGCGGTCCAGGAGGTCGCGATCCACGTGCTCGGTCATCGGCCAGCACCAGCGCCGATGGAACGGCGACCGAGCGGACGGGTCGAGTCCCACCTCGTACCGGTAGGTGCGGCGCACCGCATCGTATCGGGGGTGGAAGTCGGGCCGTGTCACCTCGGCTGATGCGATCCAGATGTCGTTGGGCAGGATCGAATTCAGTGACCTCAGGAGCTTCTTGGCGGTCCAACCCATAGGCAGATCGGCGCAAGCGACCTGACCCGTTGCGTGGACTCCGGTGTCGGTCCTGCCGGATCCGAGGACCGGGCAAGTCCGATTGGCCAGGCGGGAAAGGGCCGTCTCGAGGTCGCCCTGAACGGTGCGCTGAGAGGGTTGCACCTGCCAGCCGTGAAAGGCCGAGCCGTCGTAGTGGACGGTCAGGCGTATGCGAGTGGTTTCATGGGCGTCCACTGCGAAAAGGTAGATCGGGGGGAGGTGATGTCAAGCGACGCCCATGTGGTCGTCATTGACCGAAAAGCCGCATGAATATTAGCATTTCGGGCACTTGAACGGAGATGTACACCCATGAGTGTCGAAGTAGTAGACGGGGACCTCAGGCCTTGCCTCGAGATCATCGGCGATGGAAGGTCCCTGACGGCAGACGAAGCCGAGGCGGCGTTCGGCTGCTTCATGGACGGCTCCGCCACCGAGGTCCAGATGGCGGGACTCCTCATGGGGCTACGTGCCAGAGGCATCGCACCGTCGGAGGTAGCGGGCGGTGTGCGGGCTCTCCGCAAGGCAATGGTGCCGGTAGGGGCTGCCGATCCATCGCTTCTTGTCGACACGGCCGGGACGGGCGGAGGAGCGGTCACGACCTTCAACATCTCCACCGCGGCGGCGCTCGTGGTCGCCGGACTCGGGGTGCCCATCGCCAAGCACGGCAACCGGTCGTTCACGTCCAGATCGGGGAGTGCGGACGTCCTCGAGGCACTCGGCGTGCGGATCGATCTGACGCCCCAGCGCATGACGGAGGTACTCGCTGAAGCCGGCATCGTCTTCATGTTCGCACCCCTTCTTCATCCGGCGATGCGACACGTGGGCCCGGTGCGTCGAGGGCTCGGCGTGACGACCGTCATGAATATCCTCGGGCCCCTCACCAATCCCGCTGGCGCACGCCGGCAGGTCATCGGTGTGGCCGACGCACGTCTTCTCCAACTCATCCCCACCGCGCTCCAGGAGCTGGGACACATCCGAGCGCTGGTGGTGCACGGAGAACCCGGCATGGATGAGGTAAGCCCGCTCGGATCGACCCGTGTCGCCGAACTCAAGGATGGTGAGATCTCCGAGTATGAAATCTCTCCGTCTTCGCTGGGGGTCGAGTCGGTGGAAGCGTCGGCACTCGCGGGCGGAGAACCCGAGGACAACGCGGCGATCGTCGAGTCGGTTCTGGCCGGGGACGCCGGAGCGCCGCGAACGGTCGTCGTGATCAATGCCGCCGCTGCGATTCTCGTAGCTGACAGGGCGGCGGATTGGGCTGAAGCGGTGCGCTTGGCCGAGCGTTCGATCGACGACGGGGCGGCCGCCGGCGCCCTCGATGCTCTGAGGACGGCGACGAACGCCCCGTAGTCTTCAGGCCGTGGTGCTCACGCCCGTGGGCGCGGCTAGTACTTCCGGATGACCCCTACCACGATGCCCTGAATCCGAACATCGCTGGCGTTCACGAAAATCGGATCCATCGTCGGGTTCGCCGGTTGCAGGCGCACCTGGCCACCCGCTTCCCGGTAGAGCTTCTTTACTGTCGCGGACTCGCCTGCGACCAACGCAACGACCATCTGGCCATCTTCGGCGGTCTCCTGAGCCTGTACCACGATGTAGTCTCCGTCGCGGATCTGCTCCTCGATCATGGAGTTTCCTTCGACGCGAAGGACGTAGTTGTCCCTGCGCCGACTGACCATGTCGGGGGGCACTGCGAGCGTCTCATTATCGTGGATCGCTTCGATGGGTAGACCCGCGGCCACCGCGCCGAGAAGGGGGAGTTCCAGGACAGGAGTGCCGCTGTCACGTCCGAGCAGCTCGATCGACCGACTCTCGTTGTAGGACTTCCGGATGTATCCTTTGCGCTCCAGATTGCTCAGGTGCTCATGGACGGTGGCGAGAGAAGAGTACCCGAACGACTCTGCGATCTCCTCGAAGCTCGGGGCGTACCCCTGGGCGTCGATGAATGACTCGATGTAATCGAGGATCTCTTTCTGACGTTTGGTGAGGGGCATGTGACCCTCCCTCCGTGTCTTGGAATACCCGAATAGGAACCGAAGTAGGTTACCCGAACGTTGCCCGAAACGCAAGGACATGACTCGCTTCCTGGGATCCTGGCCTCCATCGTCGAGACGAAGGAGGCCGAGGTGGGGGTGTTGCGATCTCAAGTCGGCGCCCTGGAAGCCAGCCTCGCCGAGGCCGAAGCGCCCCGTGACTTTCGGGCCGCCCTCGCCCGTCCAGGCACCGTCTCGCTGATCGCCGAGTGCAAGCGCCGGTCACCCGGGGCCGGAGCCATTCGGCCGAATCTCGACCCCGCCGAGCTGACTCGCTCCTACCAGGCGGCCGGTGCGGCTGCCCTCAGCGTCCTGACGGACGGCCCGTATTTCGGTGGTCGGATGGACGATCTCCGGGTCGCGGGTGAGGCGACCTCGCTGCCGATTCTGCGGAAGGACTTCACCCTAGACCCCCTCCAGGTCATCGAGGCGAGGGGAGGTGGGGCAGACGCAGTGTTGCTGATCGTGCGGATTCTGGACGACAGCATGCTTTCCACGCTGTACACCGAAGCAAAGGGCCTCGGGATGTCGGTTCTGGTCGAGGTCCACGATGCGGCCGAACTCGACCGGGCTGTGCGAGTCGGCGCGGGCATCATCGGGATCAACAATCGAGACCTGGCGACGTTCACCACCGATCTCGCGACCACCGTCCGCCTCCTCGATCAACTGCCGGATGACGTAGTGGTCGTCTCCGAGAGCGGCATCCGTGATCGAACCGATGTCGCCCGGCTCGGTGACGCGGGCGTCGATGCGGTGCTCGTCGGAGAAACGTTGCTCAAGGCGGACGACGCAGGTGAGGCGGCCCGTGAGTTGTGCGGAGTCGCGAATCGGAGTCGCGCCGATGGCTGACGGTGTGAGCGTGAAGATCTGCGGGCTGACGCGGAACGCCGATGCGCGCGACGCGGACGAATCGGGCGCCGACTACCTCGGCATCGTCCTCTCCGAGGGGTTCGGGCGGAGTGTGCCGGCGTCGGAGGCTGCGTCCGTCTTGCGCGGCACGACAGCCAGGAGAGTCGCGGTCGTCGTCGACGAACCGGCCGAGGCGATCGCCGTTCTCGCCCGGGCGATCACCGCCTCGGTGATCCAGCTTCACGGCGAAGAGAGCGTCGAACTCGTGGAGGAGTTGCGCTCGATGGGCGATTGGACCATCTGGAAGGCCGTCCGGGTGGACTCGATGGATGATCTGGTCCGGGCCGTGGCGGTCTATCGGGATGTCGTGGACGGATTGCTCGTCGAGGGTTGGAAGGAGGGCGTGGTCGGCGGGGCCGGCGTGACCGTCGAACTCGACCCTGCCTCGGTACGGTCAGCGATCCCTGGCCACCTCGAGTTCATCCTCGCGGGTGGTCTGGCGCCCGGGACGGTGGGCGAGGCAGTGGCACGCTTCGTCCCCGATGTGGTAGATGTCTCATCGGGGGTAGAGCGAGCGGAGGGACTCAAGGACCCGACGCTCGTGACCACCTTCATTCAATCTGCGCGGACTGTTCCACGCAGACCTGGCTCGAACTCGGAAGGGGTGCCTGGACCGTGGTGACGTCATCTCCAGCGGCTGTGAGCCATCGGTTCGGAATCTTCGGCGGTCGATACGTCCCGGAGACGCTGATCAAGGCGCTCGACGAGCTCACCGACGCCTACGCTCGGGCGGCCGACGACCCGGCATTCCAGAAGGAATTCCGCGATCTGAGCAAGCACTTCATCGGACGCCCGACCCCACTGTACAAGGCAGAGCGCCTGGGTGATTCGATCGGGCACCCGGCCGTCTACCTGAAGCGTGAGGACCTGAACCACACCGGGGCGCACAAGATCAACAACACCATCGGGCAGGCGCTGCTCGCGCGTCGGATGGGTAAGCGCAGGATCATTGCCGAGACGGGCGCCGGCCAGCACGGAGTGGCCACCGCGACGGCCTGCGCACTCTTCGACATGGACTGCGTCGTCTACATGGGTGAGGAAGACGTCGATCGACAGGCTCTGAACGTCTACCGCATGGAACTGCTGGGCGCGGAAGTGCGTCCGGTGGGGTCCGGCACCCGCACACTCAAGGACGCGACGAACGAGGCCATCCGCGATTGGGTCACCAACGTGGAAGACACGCACTACATCATCGGTTCGGTGGTCGGCCCGGATCCCTTTCCTCGAATGGTGAGGGACTTTCAGTCGGTCATCGGCGTGGAGGCGCGGGAGCAGATCCTCGAAAGAGATGGGCGCCTCCCTGAGGTCGTAGTTGCGTGTGTCGGTGGCGGGTCGAACGCCATGGGCATCTTCCATGCGTTCGTACCCGACGAGGACGTTCAGTTGGTAGGCGTGGAGGCGGGTGGAGACGGGTTGGAGTCGGGTCGTCATTCCGCATCACTCGCCCTGGGGTCTCCGGGTGTTCTCCACGGCTCGCTCAGCTATCTTCTGCAAGATGCGGACGGTCAGGTCGCTCCGGCGCACTCCGTGTCCGCAGGACTGGACTATCCGGGGGTCGGCCCGGAGCATTCGTTCCTCAAGGATTCGGGACGTGCGCGCTATACCTTCGTTACAGACGACGAGGCGCTCGCTGCATTCCATCGCCTCGCTGAACTGGAGGGCATCATTCCTGCCCTCGAGTCAGCGCATGCCGTTGCGTATGTGCTGCGCGATGGTGCTGAATTCGATGGCCCCATCGTCGTCTGCCTCTCGGGTCGTGGCGACAAGGACGTGTCACACGTGGCCAAGACCGAAGGCCGTGGCTCCCTTCTGTGAGCGCCTGACGTGACCGACCAGGTCGACCCCGCGGCTGTCCCCGAACAGGGACTCGACTGGGAAGAGAGCGATCTTCCCGTAGACGCGGTCCGCTCCCTTTTCGTGACGCTGGGCAAGGCATTCCGCGCCTTCCAGCTCTACGACGAGAACAACCCGGTGCGGAAGCGCTTCGTGGATACCCTCAGGGGCGAGTTCGAGGGGCTCTGGGGCGAGGTGGAGAAGCTGGCGGTCAGTATGGACGAGGACCGCATCTATCTGGGTGAATCGGAGGTCTATCACGCGGAGTCACGGAACGACTCACTCGCCTTCCTCTTCTTCAAGGACGGGGTTCGCGAAGTCACCTTCCTTCCCGGCGTGGAGGTTCACGAACTCGACCAGTTCCTGGGTGTGCTTCAGAAGGCTCGCAAGCTGGTTCCCGAGGGCGATGACCTTCTGACCGTGCTGTGGGAGGCCGAACTACAGTACTTCCAGTACCAGTACGTGGATCTCCTGGCCGAGGGTGTGGCTCTCCCCGAATCCGGCGGAGGAAACACGGGGCCCGAGCTCCAGGCTGCACTCGCCGCAGAGGACGAAGAGATCGCGGCGGAAGAGGAGCGGGCGGGATCAGGTGAGGCCGCGGCCGACGCGCCTCAGACGGTAAAACAGGACGACTTCAATCCAACGTTGTACGTCCTGGATCCGCGTGAAATGGAGACTCTGCGCGCCGAACTCCAGAAGGAGATGAAGCGCGATATCCGGACCGACGTTCTGAAGGCCCTCTTCGATCGGCTGGAAGAGCCCGAGAATCGGGAGCGTCAGTCGGAGGTCCTCGGAATCCTGGAGACGTTACTCCCGAACTTCCTGAGCCGGGGTGGACTCACCGCGGCTACGAACGTGCTTCGAGAGCTGCGCAGACTCGAGCAGGTTGAAGGCATGTTCGACGAGCAGCAGATGGCCGAATCGAGGAAGATCCTCGAGGAGATCAGTGCCACCGCGGCAATCGAAGAGCTCATTCAGGCACTGTACAATGGCACGATCCGGGCCTCGTCCGCACAGCTCGGCGGGTTCCTGCAGTTCCTCCTGGGCACGGCACTCGCTCCACTCTTGCGAGAGTCCGAAACCGTCGAGCACAAGGAACTCCAATCCGTGCTTCGCAAGGCGGTGCAGGCCATCGCCGCGAAGAATCGGACCGCGCTCGTCGAGCTTCTCGAGGAAGACGACCCGCTCCTTTCCTCCGCGGCTGCGCGCCTCGCCGGCGAAATGCAGATCAGCGAGGCCGGGCCCGGGCTGGCGCGCTTGCTTGCACACGATGAACCGGCGGTGCGGCTGGCTGCCGTGGATGCCGCGGTCGCGCTGAAGGCCTCGATGGTTGCGGGAGCGCTCGAGAAGACGCTAAAGGATCCCGAACGCGACGTCCGCATCGCTGCAGCTCGCGCGCTCGGTGAACTCCGGTACCCCCCGGCCGCGCAGGCGCTCGCCGCGATCATCAAGAGCAAGAGAATTCGAGCCGCCGATATCACCGAGAAGGTCGCCATCTTCGAGGCGTACGGGATGACGACTGCGGAGGCCGAGGGCGTCCCCCTGCTCGACGGCCTTCTCAACAAGAAGGGTCTACTTGGGAAGAGGGAGTCGGCCGAGATGAGGGCGGCCGCCGCACTCGGCCTTGGCCGGATCGCTGCGCCCCAGGCGCGCGCCTCACTGGAGCAGGCCACCCAGGACGAAGATCCGGTCGTTCGGAGCAACGTGAATCGAGCCCTGCGTCAGGAGGACTGATCGAGTGTCTGACAGCGGGTTGAACTATCAGGATCTGGGTCGGAAGCTCCTGATCGCACTGTACGGGGCCACGAGCGCCCTGAAGCTGTACCCGATCGAGAACGAGACCGTGCAGCAGGCTCTGACCGAACTCCACAATCTGGTCGACGGGATCGTCGCTGCGGACGGATCGGCGGAGGTGAGGGTCGTGGGAGATTTCTTCTTCCTCAACGAAACCCGACTCCGCCTCGATCTGACGAACTTCGCGACCTTCGGATCGTTCGCGAGCGCACTGGCCACGCACGGCATAGGCACGGTAGAGGTCGTAAAGGGTGTGAAACGAGAGGAGTGGGCTCCACTGCTTGCCATGCTCCTGAGGCCTCCTAGCCCCGAGGAGCCGTTCGTAGGCTTCATGGAGCGATTCGCACAGACGCCGATCGAGCACATCGATCTTCGGCCGGCGACCGAGGTCGAGGATCCGCAGGATGATGAAGAGGCGATCACCGCCGCAAAGCGCACCTATGCGCAGTCGGTCAAGGTGGCCCAGGAAGTCATGGGCGACATGCGACTCGGCAAGGCGGTCAACGTCCGAAAGGTGAAACGGGCCGTGCAGGGTATCGTCGACCAGGTGCTGTCGAACGAATCGTCGATGGTGACGATGACCACGCTGCGCGACTTCGACGAGTACACGTTCACGCATTGCGTCAACGTCTCGATTTTCAGCGTCATCATCGGCCAGCGACTCGGGCTCGAGCGACTCCAGCTCTACGAGCTCGGTTTGGGTGCCCTCTTCCACGACATCGGCAAACAGCGTCTGGACGCCGAAGTGATCAACAAGGCGGATAGCTTGACCGACGAGGAGTGGGCGCAGCTCAAGGAGCACCCGACGGAGGGGCTTCTGGAGCTCTTCAAGATGCACGGATTCGCCGACGTACCGTATCGCCAGATGCTCATGGCGTATGAGCACCACATGAAGATCGATCTGACCGGATATCCGGAGAACAAGCGCGATCGGGAGCCCACACTGTTTTCGCGCATCGTCTCCGTGGCGGACGCCTTCGATGCAGGGACGTCGGTCCGGAGCTACCAGTACGAGCCGTGGCCGCCCGATGCGGTCCTGCAGGAAATGAGGGACAATCCGCAGCGTGGCTTCGATCAGGCGATCGTGAAGGTCCTGATCACGGCGACCGGCGTGTATCCCGTGGGCACGCTCGTCATCCTCGACTCTCACGAGCTCGCCATCGTATCGCTCGTCAATCCAGACCCGGACCTGCTCCACCGACCGACCGTGAAGGTCATTTCCGATCCGGTCGGCTTGCCTTTGTCCGAGCCCAAGACGGTCGACCTGGCCCAGGCGGATCCTGCGACGGGCCGTGCCGTGCACCAGATCATCAAGACGACCGATCCACAGAAGTACGGCATCCGCGTCAGCGACTATCTCATCACGTGATCGCAGCCGCCTTTGCGGCCCGGAGCGCTGAGGGACAAGCGGCTCTGGTGCCCTATGTAACCGCAGGGCATCCCGGTCTGGACTCCACGGTCGCCGTTCTGGAAGCCATTGCCGAGGCTGGCGCGGACGTGCTCGAGGTAGGCATCCCCTTCTCCGACCCGCTTGCTGACGGCCCGACGATCCAGAAGTCGTCCTTCGATTCACTCGAGCAGGGTACGACCGTCGAACGGGTTCTTGCCGACCTGGCCACGTTTCGTTCCCGGAACACGACGCCGGTCGTCCTCTTCACCTACTTGAACCCCCTCCTGCGATACGGATACGACCGCTTCCTCGAGGACGCGGCTTCAGCCGGTGCGAACGGCCTCCTCCTGACGGATCTTCCCGTGGGTGCGGACGACGAACTCGAAGATGCCGTCACGGCTTCGAAGCTGGATTTCGTGCGGCTGGTGGCGCCCACGACACCTCTGGAGCGGGTGCCCGAGATTGCGCGGGGCGGAGCCGGCTTCCTGTACTACATCTCGCGGACGGGCGTGACCGGAGCGCGGAGTGAGCTCCGTTCATCCCTCGAAGCCGAGGTCCAGGCGGTGCGGGACGCCGTAGAGTTGCCCGTGGCGGTCGGCTTCGGCATCTCGACGCCCGAACAGGCTGCGCAGGTGGGCGCCATTGCCGACGGGGTCGTCGTCGGCAGCGCGTTGGTCCATCTGCTCGCCGAGGAAGGAATCTCGGCCGCTTCGGCGTTCGTACGATCGCTTCGCGATGCACTCGACGTGGCGGACTGACCCGGCCTCAGTCTTCGTTCGACAGCGCCTCGATCAAGTCGGGATCCGGCGTTACGAATACGGTCTTCACACGGTCCGGAAGAACCGATCCCGGTGAGGCGCCCCGCGGCTTCCGGACATACTTTCGCAAGGTCCAGTCGATAGGGACACTGCCCGAGGTGCGGGCCTTCGAGTGGAGCGCCGCGAGCCCCCCGGCCTCCTCCAGATCGCGCGCCGGTGGATTGCCCGGACCCGCCCACCGGAGAATGACGTGCGCACCGGCTGTGTGCCGGGCATGTAGCCATACGTCGCCCGGTGACGAGTGTCGGAAGGTGAGGTCGTCGTTGTGCTTCGCCCCGCGGCCGACGCGGATTTCGAGCCCGCCGGAGCTGCGAAACGTTCGATACGGCAGGGACGGCGGGGTGTCGCCTCGCGTGCTTCGCACGGGTGTTCGGGGAAGAGCGTCCCGGATCGTCTCTTCGTCGACGTGTCCTCCACGCGCACCTTCCAGCACCCCCCGGATCTGCTCCAGGTCGGCTTGCGCCCTTTTCAGGAGGGACGGGACCCGCTCGGCCGTTCTCTCTGATCGACTGGCCCGTGCGTAGAAGCGCGCGGCGTTCTCGTGGGGTGGCAGAGCAGGGTCGAGGGCTACCTCGATCTGCTCTCCATCGAATCCGCTGAGTGTAGCCTGCTTGGCACCGGACGGAATCTCCGGGTACCGCGCGAGGATGAGGTCGCCGAGCGATCGGAGCGTGTCGGGATCCTCCCGACCGTCCAGCTGGGCCTGGAGCCGAACGACCCGCCGCTCGTTGTGTGCTGCTGCATCTTCGAGGTCCGCGAGCAAGCCCGGGCTGACCGAAAGAGACGGTGCGGCGTCACCAGCGCCCGCGTGTTCGGCGGCGCAGGTCTCGAACGCTTCGAGGAGCGACGTGACCTCTCGTCCCTCGAGCCCAGGGAGCGAGAACGGGTAAGGCTGGGAGCCTCGATCCGTGTCGAGAATGACGGGGCTCGCATCGATGGTGCCTCGCACGGCCGCAACCCACATATCGTGGCGATCGACGAAAACAGTGGCGTTCAGGGGTGAGGTCCAGGCGACACGACGGACCAACTCTGCGGCTCGGTCCGGTGGAGGGCTGGGGTCGAGGATTCCGTGCCACGTCTCCCCGGAAATGTCTCCTGCGATTCCTGCTCGACCGGTCGGAGGAGGAGGTGCGTACGGGTGACCGACCCGGGCCGGCCGGCGCCCCTCGCGCCGCTTCAGGACGTGGCGGATCGTGCGCGCAGGTCCTTCCGTCACCATGGCATTCAGCTGGTTCCCGAGCAATTCGACGATCAGCTCGAATGGCCCGATGCCGCGCCGCTCTCCAATCAACTCGAACACGATCACTCGTTCGTCCGATGGCGCATGTACCCGTCGGACTCGCGCTTTCATCCGTGGGTCCCGTTCGTCGGGCTCCACTGCCTCACGAACCTGGGGGTAGCCACGGTCCGGGTGCAGCCTCCAGAGCAGGGTGCGGTCGCGGAAGAAGATCGCCAGGTCGCGCGACCGGCCGTCGAGACGCACGGCGCGCACCCGTGCTCCTTCGAGCGTGGTGTTCAACTCCATCGCCAGGTGGCGTACGAGCAGTGAGTCCCATCGGATCGACATCGGACGAAGGTAACCGGACCTGCGAAGCTCCCGCGACGAGAGTCTGGAGTCGTTCTCGACGACGAGGTAACCTTCCTTCGACGCCCAACCCCGATCCCCCGAAAGGACCGTCATTGAGCCTGCATGAAATCGTCATGAGCGCCGCAGAGGGCACGATGCCGACCTGGGCGGTCGTGAGTGAGCGGCGCCAGGCCCACATCGGACGGGTCCGAGAGCTTCTGGGCGACTGGGCCGCGGGGCTCGCGCTCGGTGAGGACGATCAGCGCCGGTGGAGAGCCGCAGGCTCGCTGCACGACGCACTCCGTGACGAAGAGCCGGAGATCCTCCGTGCTCGGGTCTCTCCGGAGGTCAACGAATTGCCAGATCCTCTCCTGCACGGACCGGCCGCTGCAGAGCGGCTGAGAATCGAGGGCGTGCTCGACGGAGAACTTCTGGCCGCCATCGCCTACCACACGGTGGGAGACGAGGGGTTTGGACCTCTGGGCCGAGCACTCTACGCTGCGGACTTCCTGGAGCCGGGACGCTCCTTCCTGCCGGAGTGGCGCCACGAGCTCCGGGCCAGGATGCCGGCGGAACTGGACCAGGTGGTATTCGAGATCGTTCGAGTTCGACTAGCGAACCTGGTCGAACGTGGATCCCCGATGCTGCCTCGTACGGTGCGCTTCTGGAATCGGCTCGCGCAGGAAAGGGCATGACGCGAAACGCACGACGGGCTGTGGGCGGACTCCTGACGATCGCCGCCGGAACCGCGATCGGGGTCTCGTTGGTAGCGGACGTTCGTCAGGAGTCGACCGAACCCGCCAGCCAGGTGGTCTGGTCCGAAGGCCGGGTTCGCGTCGAGGTCCTGAACGTGGGCGGAGTCACGGGGATGGCTGGCGGAGCTACCCGGAAGCTCCGTGAAGCGGGCTTCGATGTGGTGGATTTCGGTGACTCCCGCCCGTTCGACCCGGGGCGCCCGTCGGAGATCGTGGACAGGGTTGGGCGTACCGACATTGCTACGGCCGTTGCGAAGGTTCTCGGAATCGATAACGTCCAGAGCGATCCGGACCCGAACTTATACGTCGACGTTTCCGTATTACTGGGAAGCGAGTGGGCGGGCCGGGACGAGGGCACGGAAGAAGACCAGAGCGAAGCGGCCGAGGCGTGGTGGGATCCGCGTGGCTGGTTCGGGAACTGACACAACGGGCCCTCGGTGGGCAGGCGACTGCATGGCAAAAAAGGACAAGGGACGGAGCGGAAGGGACGGGAAGTCCTCGAGCACCCAGGAGGCTGCCGAGGAGCGACGTGCTCGGCGGAAGAAAGAGTCGAAGGACAACTCGCACTCCGCTGCCGAATGGACGAAGTCGATCGTCATCGCGGTCGCGCTGTTTCTCTTTCTTCGGACCTTCCTGGTCCAGACCTTCGTGATCACCTCGGGGTCCATGGAAGGAACGCTGCTCGTTGGGGATATGCTCCTGGTCAATCGATCTTCGATCGGGTCGTTCATTCCAGGCACGAGCATCCGCATTCCCGGCTACTCGAAGCCGCACCGCAACGACGTGTTGGTGTTCGATCCGCCACACGAGGACACGCTGAAGCTCATCAAGCGGCTCCTTGGAATTCCGGGCGATATCCTCGAGATGCGAGACCGGGTTCTCTATTTGAACGGCGAAGCCGTCGATGAGCCCTACACGGTCCATGGCCCGCCGGGTGACGACGTCCATCCGTGGATGGAATGGCAGCGCGACTATCTGGCGCCGGGTGTCGACCGCGCGAGCTATGCCCCGACGCGTGACACATGGGGCCCGATCCTGATTCCAGAAGACCGCTACTTCATGCTGGGCGACAACCGGGAGAAGAGCCTGGATTCGAGGTATTGGGGCCTTCTCGAGGGGTGGCGATTCGAAGGCCGCGCGGTCTTCACGTACTACTCGTACAACAAGGACTCGTACCGCCCATTTCCGGCGATACGCGAGATCCGTTTCGGAAGGATCGGTCGCCCGATTCGATAAAGACCTCGGGTCCTCCGATCGGCGGCCCGGCGCTACTCCTCGCTCGCGCGGTCCTTTTCGATCTGTACGAGGGTGTGCCCTCGCAACTGTCCACACGCCGCATCGATGTCCCCTCCGCGTGTCTCTCTGACCGCGACCGATACCCCTCTTTCCTCCAGGATCTCGGCGAACGCACGGATCCGCTCCGGTCGTGAGGGTTGCCAGTCCTGATACGGGATCGGATTGAACGGGATGAGGTTCACGAAGGCCCGGACCCGAGAGGCGAGTTCGGCGAGCGGCTCGATCAGGTCGACGTCGTCGTTCACGCCATCGATCATCGTGTACTCGAACGTGATCCGCTTGCCGCCGCCGTCGTCGAACTTCTCGAGCGCACTGAGTACCTCCGGCAGCGGGTGCCGCTTCTCGAGCGGGATGAGCTCCCGGCGCAGATCACTGGATGGGGAATGCAGGGATAGAGCCAGGCGGAACTGCTCAGGTCGCTCGGCCAGCTCCAGGATTCCCGGCACCACGCCGACTGTCGACACGGTGATCCGACGGGCACCGACGCCGTACCCCTGGTTGAGGATCGTCAGGGAGGGATGGACCGCCTTCCGGTTCGAAAGGGGCTCTCCCATACCCATGTAGACGATATTCGAGATCGGGCCATACCCGTTCTCGGCGGCCCAGCGTCGTGACGCCCGGTATTGGCTCACGATCTCTCCCGCGGTGAGCTGCCGGTCGAACCCACCCCAGCCTGTCGCACAGAACGTACATCCCATCGCGCAGCCGGCCTGGGACGAGATGCAGAGCGTCAGACGTTTCTCCGTCGGGATCAGAACCGATTCGATCAGTTCACCGTCGGCCAGGCGCCACAGGTGCTTCACCGTGCCGTCCTTGCTCCGTTGTGTCTTCTCGGCCACGGCTTCTGCGACCGAGAAGGCCTCGGAGAGGGCCGCCCGCTCCTCAGCAGGAAGGTCGGTCATCTCGTCTACAGAGCGGGCGAGCGACTCGTAGAGCCACCGCTCGACCTGCCCGACCCGGTACCCCGGCTGTCCGCGACCGGAGAAATGCTCCGTTAGCGTGTCCCGAAGCTGCTCGGGCGTCAGAGAAAGAAGGTCAGGGCGTGGCGTTTCGGACATTTGGGTTTCTTGAATCGACTCGGAGGGCCGTTTAACTTAGCCGCCCATCGAAAAGCACTGTAGCCGCGGGAGAGATCGCACGGACGAACCACAGGAAGCAGACGGTTGGGCAAGCCGACTTTACGCGTGGGGACCCGCGGCCATCTGGGCTGTGGTCCTTTTTTTGTTGAGCGCGTGGCCGGATCCGGGCGGGATGTCCTGGGTGCCCATCAGCGACAAGGTCGTCCACGGATGCCTGTACGGCGTCCTCGGCGTGACCCTCGCTTGGGGGTGGTATCGTGCTCCGGGGTCGCTGCCCCACGCGCTACTGCTCGTGATGGGTGCCGCATACGGACTGACCGACGAATGGCATCAGCTGTTCGTGCCCGGGCGAGTCGCCGATGCGGGGGATTGGCTTGCTGACGTCGGGGGCCTCGTGACCGGATACGGAACGAGTACCTGGCTGCTGGGTCGGAAGAGCGACGCTGCGGATGTCGATACGAACGGAACTACCTAATGTCGGAAGAAACGGAAAAGACTGGATTGCGATCGCGGATGGTCGGTGGCCTGCGGGGCTCGGACGATGGCGCCGAGGCTCAGCTCGCGGGTTGGGTGCACCGCCGTCGTGACCTGGGTGGTCTCCTCTTCGTGGACCTCAGAGATCGGAGTGGCCTGCTTCAGGTTTCGTTCGGGCCCGATTGGACCGAGGAAGAGTCGCTCGAGCGGGCGCGGAGCATTGGGCACGAAGACGTCATCCGGGTCGAGGGCACCGTAGGCTTGAGGCCCGACGGGGCGCGGAATACGGACATGCCCACGGGCGAGGTCGAGTTCCGAGCCGTCAGGGTCGAGATCCTCTCGGACGCCCGAACGCCTGAGATTCCCGTGTACAGGGCGCCCGAGGACGAGCTGCCGGCCGAGGAACTGCGGCTGCAGTATCGGGCTCTCGACCTCCGACGGAGTGAGCTGCAGGAGAAGCTGTTCTTGCGCCACAAGCTCGTGCTCGAGGCGCGCAACTACATGGACCGGCACGGCTTCGTAGAAATCGAGACACCGATCCTGACGAAGGCGACCCCCGAGGGAGCCAGGGACTACCTGGTGCCCAGCAGGGTCCACAAGGGCGAGTTCTACGCACTGCCGCAGAGTCCTCAGATCTACAAGCAGATCCTCATGGTCTCGGGCTTCGACCGGTACTTCCAGATCGCCAGGTGCTTTCGTGATGAAGACCTTCGCGCCGATCGCCAACCCGAGTTCACGCAGATCGACGTCGAGGCCTCATTCGTCGAGGTCGAGGATATCCTGGTTTGGATGCAGGGCCTCATGGCCTCGCTCGCGGCGATCGCGGGAGTCGACGCGCCCCTCCCGTTTCCCCGGCTGACCTGGGCCGAGTCGATGGAGCGGTACGGCTCCGACCGTCCGGATCTGAGGTACGAACTCGAGATCCAGGACTGGACTGAGGCCACGGCGGACATCGACTTCGGCATCATTCGAAGTCAGGTGGACGCCGGCGGGCGGGTTCGGGGCTTCCACGTCGTCGGTGGCGCGTCGCTCTCCCGGCGTCTGATCGAGACGATCGAAAACAAGGCGAAGGAGGCTGGAGCCCCTGGGCTTTTGTGGGCGAAGCGTGCGGAGGACGGGACCTCAGGACCGCTTGGCAAGTTCCTCGCCCCGGAGAACGCGGACGCGATGGGCCTTGCGCCCGGCGACCTCGCGCTCGTTTCCGCCGGGCCCGACGGCCTGACCTCGCCCACGCTCCATGCGGTGCGTGGAGCGGTCGCCGAGGTGATGGAACTGCCGCTGGTCCGCCAGCACGCCTGGCTGTGGGTGACCGACTTTCCGGTCTTCGACGAAGAAGACGGCGTCCTGGCTGCGAGCCACCACCCGTTCGTCATGCCCCACGTGGAAGACATCGATTTGCTCGAGACCGATCCCGCGCAGGTGCGTGGGACTGCCTACGATCTCGTGTACAACGGGACGGAGTTCGGTTCGGGCAGCATCAGGATCCACGACCCCGAATTACAGCGGCGGGTCCTGAGAGCGCTCGGCATCGGGGATGCCGAGATCGAACAGAAATTCGGATTCCTGCTCAACGCGCTGGCAGCGGGTGCGCCCCCGCACGGTGGCATTGCACTGGGGATGGACCGTATCGTTCAGCGCTTCACCGGATCGACGAGCCTGAGGGATGTGGTGGCCTTCCCGAAGACGACTGCGGCCAGGGCCCTTTTCGAGGGTGCGCCCACAGGCGTGAACGACAGGGAACTCAAGGCACTGGGACTCTCCCTCAGGGGGACCGAGCAGGGAGCCTAGGGTTCCCGGGAGCGAGCGTGGCGAACGGCGACACGATGATAGAGCACAGGCTGGACGCGGAGGGCGCTGATCCTCTGATGTTGGCGGGTGTGAACGATCGCAACATGCATGAGGTGAGTCGCCTGTTCACCGTGAGGGTCGTCTTGCGGGGAGACCACGTCATCCTGTCCGGCGAGTTGCCGGCGGTGGAGCGGGCGGCGCCTGTGGTCCAGCACATGATCGAGTTGTCCCGGCTGCGGGCGCCCTTCGACACCCCGGACATCAGTCGGTTCGCCGATGGTGCGGACGCGCTCGGTGCGGACGGGATCGTGCATCCGAACGACGACGTGCGCATCGCTCTGCCCGGTTCGCGAAAGGTCATCGTGCCCAAATCCGACGGCCAGCGGACGTACATCAACTCGATTACTCAGCACGATATCGTCATCGGCATCGGTCCGGCCGGTACGGGAAAGACCTATCTGGCGGTGGCCGCGGCCGTGGACGCGCTGTACAAGAAGCGTGTGCGCCGGATCATCCTCGCCCGGCCCGCCGTGGAGGCGGGTGAGAACCTCGGCTTCCTTCCTGGTGATCTTCAGGAGAAGGTCGACCCCTACCTTCGCCCGCTCTACGATGCGCTCGAGGACATGATGCCGCAGGACCGCGTGCGGCGAGCGATTGAAGATTCGACCATCGAGATCGCGCCGCTCGCCTATATGAGAGGGCGCACGCTGTCCGACGCGTTCGTCATCCTCGATGAGGCCCAGAACGCGACGCGCGCGCAGATGAAGATGTTCCTCACCCGTCTCGGCCTGAATTCACGGGTGGTGATCACCGGGGATAAGACGCAGATCGACCTGCCCCGAAAGGAAGATTCGGGGCTGCTGGAAGTCGAGGAGATTCTGGGTGATATCGACGGTATCTCACTCGTCTACCTGGACGCCAAGGACGTGATCCGACACCGCCTCGTGAAGGATATCATCCGGGCCTACGAACGAGACGGAGAGCAAGAGGTGCCTCCGCTTTGAGCCGTCGCCCCGGGGAGCGGAAGGCGGAGTCGGTTCTGTACCGGCTTTCGGGTGATCCCGGTACATCACTGGCGGAGAGAATAAGGCACCACGGCGCGCGCGTCGGGCTGCTGGTCGGCCTGTCGGTGATGATCACGTTCTTCTTCCCGCCGGCGCAGGGCATGAACGTGACTCCCTATTCGGAGGCCATGGTCGCGCCTGAGGACGTCATCGCACAGATCCCGTTCGACGTGCCCAAGACAGCAGCGGAACTGGAACGTGACCGGCGACTGGCGATCGAGGCAGTGCCGCGGACCTTCGACGAGGTCACCACCGCCGGGGACTCGGTTGCCGCGAGGCTGGGTCGGTTCTTCGATCTGCTCGATACCGCCGCCGTCCTCGGCGACACGCTCGCGATGGGCAGGATTTTGCAGACGAGCCAAATCACCGCCCAGCCGTCTCAGATGGAGTACATCGTCGACGATCGGCAGCGGTCAGCGTTCCGGATGGCCGGGCAGACTGCGGCGAGAGAGATCATTCCGCGCGGACTCGCGGATCCCTCTGAAATCGGTGCGGTCACCACCGACGTCATCTACGTTCGGTCCGGCACGGATCAGACGGAGCGGACCCGCCCCGTGAGCGACGTCCTAACCTCGCGGTACTTCTACTCACAGGCCGTTCTCTACCTGCCGCCGGATTTCCCCCCCGACGCCCAGGACCTGCTCCGGCTGATCCTGATTTACCACCTGGAATACAGCCTCGTGCCGAACCAGGCGGTGAACGAAGAACGCAGAGAAGCGGCCAGAGCTTCGGTACCGCTCATCAAGGGGGAAGTGCTCCAGGGCGAGGCGATCGTACGAGCCGCCGACCCGATCGGGCCCGAGACGCTCGAGCGTCTGGATGCATACACCAACGCCCTGAGTGAGGCCGGCCTGCTGGAGTCCGACGAGCCCATGGCGGGGGCTGTCATCGGCTCGGCGCTGCTGACCTTGGTCCTGTTGTCGATCTTCGGGCTGCTACTCTTCTTCAGCCGACCCCTCGTCTACGCCAACTTTCGCTGGCTGCTCCTCCTGGCGCTGCTCTCCGCGGCGTACTTCGGAGCCGCCCTCGGCATCCATCGAAGCGGGCTGGCCGATGAATGGCTTCCCATAGCGTTCGTCGCGCTCCCCGTGGCTGTTCTGTGGGATACCCGAATGTCACTGCTCCTGGTGCTCGTGCTTGCCGCGATCACGGGGACCCTCACGCCTTTCGCGTCCTATGGAACCGTGCTCGTTCTGATGGGAGGGGGGGCTGCGGCCGCCATGAGCGTACGAGCCGTGCGCCGGCGTTCGGAGACATGGGTGTCCATCGCCATCATCACGGCGGCCGCGAGCTTCGTGGTGCTGGCCTGGGACCTTTCGACGTCCCAACCGCTCATCGAGACCGCACGGGCCTCGCTGGCGATCGCGGGTAACGCCACGGCTTCGGCGCTCCTCGCGGTGGGCTTCCTCTGGGTGTTCGAGCTCTTCACCGGCATCACCACGGACCAGACGCTCCTCGAATGGGCCGACCCGACCCGTCCACTCCTCCGGCGGCTCTCCATGGAGGCGCCGGGGACGTATGCGCACACGATCAACGTGGCGAATCTCGCGGAGGCCGCCGCGACCGAGATCGGAGCGAATGGTCTACTCTGTCGGGTCGGTGTGCTCTACCACGACGTGGGGAAAATGATGAAGCCCCACTACTTCGTGGAGAATCAGCGAGACGGGCGGAATCCACACGACAAGCTCAAGCCCGAGACGTCGGCTGCCATCGTGAGGGAGCACGTCACCGAGGGTGTACGCCTGGCCCGAGAGGCCAAGGTGCCCGAACTGGTGACGCAGTTCATCCTCGAACACCACGGCACGCAGCGAATCGGGTTCTTCTTCGAGAAGGCCAGAGAGGAGGACGGGGCCGGAGTCGATCCCGCGCGCTTCTCGTACCCGGGACCGAAGCCGCAATCGAAGGAGACGGCCATCGTGATGCTCGCGGACTCGTGCGAGTCCGCGGCACGCGCGATGCAGGACCCCACACCTGAGAGGGTTCACGACCTCATCAACATGGTCGTGTCAGGGAAGGTGAGTGACGCCCAGTTGGACGAGTCTCCCCTTACCCTCGGCGAGATCGCTCGCGTGAAGGAACAGTTCGCGAACATCCTCGGTGGTGTCGTGCACCGTCGGATCGAATATCCGGAAACGAAGCACCTGACGGATGGCGATGAGGACAACGGGGAGGATACCGAGACCGACGAACCCGAGTCTTCGGATGCAGGGGACGATCGGAGTGCCTGAGCCGGGAGGCGCCACATCCTTCGCGGTGCTGATCAACGAAGGTGAATTCGAAGCTGCCCCGGTCGACCTGATGGAGCGGGCGGTCAGGCTGGCCCTCGGTGATTCCGCGGGAAGGGGCGGTGAGTTGTCCGTCACCCTTCTTTCCGACGGGGATATTCAGACGCTCAACCGCGACTACCTGTCCAGGGATCGCCCCACGGACGTTATCGCGTTCTCGCTCGGTGAGAGCGATGCGCTCCTCGGTGACGTCTACATCGGCTTCGATCAGGCCTCACGACAGGCCGAAGAACTGGGCGTGGATCTCCGGGAAGAACTCGCCCGCCTCGCGATCCACGGGACCCTCCACGTGATGGGGTACGACCATCCCGAGGGGACCGAACGCGACGCCAGCCCCATGTTCGAGCTCCAGGAGAGATTGGTCGGAGAACTGCTCGGGGATGCGCGCGAAGGGTAGCAGCGACGTCGCCTTGCCACGCATTGGCCGGTCGGGGATCTTCCAGCGCTCCGTCGCCTCCCGGGCCATCCAGCATCCCAGCTCTTCCTACCGAAGACCACCATGAGCAAGTCACTCGACGAGACCGAGGCCGTTGGGGCCCGCATCGCAGCGCTGGTCGCCGCGGGTGATCTCGTAGCTGCGGGTGCGCTCGTCGCTGACCTGCATGCATCCGATCTGGCCGACGTTGTCGAGCTGCTCGATGAGGCCGGTCAGGTAGCGATTCTCTCGGCGCTGCCAGCGGAGGTCGCATCCGATGCGCTGGCGGAGATGGAGGAGGGTGAGGACCGCGGTGATCTGCTCGCGGCCCTGACGCCCGAGAAGGGCGCCGAGTTGATCGAGGAACTCCCGGATGATGACGCGGCCGACCTCATGGGTGAGCTCGAGCCGCCGGAGCAGCAGAAGATCCTCGACGCGCTGCCGCACGAAACGGCCGACGATCTCATGGATCTGCTGCAATACGCAGAAGACACAGCGGGTGGCCTCATGACCACCGAGGTCGTCGCCGTGACGGGGTCCGTCACCGCGGCCGAGGCCCTCGACCAGGTGCGAATCCAGGGCCGGGAAGTGGAGGACTTCTACACCGTCTTCGTCGTGGACCGCGGCCGGAAGCTGCTCGGCACGCTGCGGCTGGACGACCTGGTGATCGCGGAGCCCGACTCGCTGATCGACACGCTGGTAGAAGCCCCCGTTGCGACGATCCATCCGGACCTCGACCAGGAAGAGGTTGGCCGCCTGATCGCCCGCTACAATCTCGCTTCGGCGCCCGTGGTCGCGGCCGATGACGTTCTTCTCGGCCGGATCACCTTCGACGACGTCATCGACGTCATCGAGGCGGAGCAGACCGAGGATATCCTCCGCCTGGCGGGCGTCCTGGACGAAGAGGAATTGAGGCACACCTGGACCGAATCGGTACGCACCCGCCTTCCGTGGCTGGCCCTCAACCTGGTGACCGCCGCGCTCGCGGCTTCGGTCATTCTCGTATTCGAGGACGTCATCGATCAGGTGCTGACGCTCGCGTTTCTCGCTCCCATTATCGCGGCGATGGGGGGAAGCTCCGGCACTCAGTCGCTCGCGATTACGATCCGGAGAATCGCGGTGGAGGGGACGGGAAGCGCCCGTGGTTTCGTGTTGAAGGAGATTCTGATCGGTCTCGTCATCGGTGGCGTACTCGGGATCGGGATCGGCATCCTCGCGTTCGCTCTGGAAGGGGATTCCACCCTCGGGCTGGTGGTGATGCTGGCGATGTGGGGGAATCAGATCGTTGCCGGCTTCGCGGGCGCATTCGTGCCGGCAACTCTCGACCGCATGGGGGTAGACCCGTCAGTAGCGTCCTCGGTCTTCGTCCACACGCTCACGGATCTGTGCGGATTCTTCCTTCTCCTCGGACTGGCCTCGAAGCTCCTTCTCGGAGGGTGAGCCTCCTCCAGCGGTGGGCGCTCAGGACGCCTCGATGAAGAGTCTCGGCCGTACGTTCTCGGTCTTCTTCCGTCTATTCGGAATCGGAGTCGCCTTTTTGCGCGATCGGCGATCGTGGATTGTCTTCGGACGTCCCGCGAGCCGGTCCCCGGAACAACATCAGCAAAGGGCCGAGCAGCTGACCGCGCGACTCGCGCATCTTGGCCCGACCTTCATCAAGCTGGCTCAACTGCTCAGTTCGAGGGCCGACATTCTGCCGGAGCCGTATCTCACCGAGATCAGCAAGCTCCAGGACCAGGTCCCGCCCGATACCGCGGACGCCATACGCCGTGTCATCGAAATCTTCGACGAATTCGAGGACGAGCCAGAGGCCGCCGCCAGTCTCGGACAGGTGCACCGGGCCCGGGTCGCGGGCCAGAACGTGGTCGTGAAGGTCCTGAGACCGGGTGTCGAGGCGTCCGTCGCGCTCGATCTGGATATCTCGTTTCGCCTGCTGTTCTGGGGGAACATCATCTTCCCGAATCACCACATGAGAGCGCTCACCAACGTCGTGCGCGAATTCTCGGTGCGTGTGAGGGCGGAGATGGACTTCGAGCAGGAGGCGGAGAACATCGCGCGCTTCCAGAGGTCCTTTGCGAGTGATGACCGCGTGCGGGCGCCGGCGGTTCTGCCACGCTTCACCCGCAAACGGGTCCTCGTGATGGAGTACTGCGAGGGCACCAAGATCGATCGGCTCCACGACCGTTTCGCTGAGGGGCACCTTTCGTTCCGTCAGGTGATGGAGTCGCTGACCAACGCCTACCTGCGCATGATGATGGTGGACGGGTTCATGCACGCCGACCCACACCCGGGCAATCTCCTCGTCCAGGATGACGGGACGATCATCGTCCTCGATTGGGGTGCTGTGCTCGAAGTGCCGCGGTGGACCCGTGAGTCGATCCTCGGAGGGGCGTTGGCCCTGGGCAGGGAGGACATCGACGGCGTCATCAACGAGATGTACAAGCTCGGCATGATCGGACCCGAGGTCTCGCGGGGCGAGATCAGGGAAGCGGCGACCGAGGTGCTCCGAATCGTCGAGCGGGCCAAGACGACGAACCGTCAGATGATCGTCGAGGACGTGATCGCGGAGCTGTTCGACACGTTCTACACCTGGCCACTCATTCTCCCTCAGGAGCTGGTGTACTTCTTCAGGGCGTCCGCCCTCATCGAAGGGCTGGCATTCCGCTACGACAGCCGGTTCGACGGCCTTTCGTTCATTCGGGGTGTGGTCCTGGACAATCAGATCGAGCTTCTCAAGACCACGAGGCAGCAGCCTACTCAGATCGCGAAGAGCTTCGTCGAGGAGTCTCAGGCGGTGGTGCGATCGGTCCGCGATCTGGTCACCCGCACGGAACGCGAGGAGCTCCGCGTGCGGATCCATCCGCGCGACATCCAGGCTCAGGAGCGTTTCATGCACCTCCAGGCCAGACGGCTGCTCCTGAGCATTTTCGCCTCCGTCACGGCGGTGATCACCTCCATTCTGTTCATCGCGCTCCGGAACTGGTGGCTGCTGGGGTTTGGACTCGTTGCCGCGCTCATCATGTTCATCGTGGTCCTCTTCATTCCCACACACCTCCTCGAGAACCCGCTTCGCCATGCGCGAGGCATCCGGCCCAACGATCGTCGCTGATATGAGTGAATCTGAACTCCCACCTGCCCTCGAAGCTCTACTCCAGCGTTTTCGAGCGGGGGAGGCGCTAGGCCTGGCACGCAGCATCTCGCTCGTGGAGGACGAGCGCGAAGGCTTCAAGGACTTGCTGCACACCGTTATGAGCGGAGGGCCACAGACCCGGAGGATCGGGTTTACGGGCCCTCCGGGAGCAGGAAAATCGAGTCTGGTTGCGGCGGCGGCGGGTGCCTACCGAGCCAAGGACGAGCATATCGGTGTGGTGGCGGTCGACCCGACCTCACCCTACTCGGGGGGTGCGTTGCTCGGTGATCGCATTCGCATGAACGAGCTGGCGACCGATCCCGGGATCTTCATTCGATCCATGGCGACGCGAGGCTCGCTTGGCGGACTGGCGACCACCACGAAGGAAGTCGTGGACCTCATGGACGCCTTCGGCTTCGCCAGGGTGCTCATCGAGACCGTCGGCGTCGGTCAGACCGAGCTCGAAGTCACGGCCGCTGCTGATACGGTGGTGGTCGTGCTC
>JBDGVT010000009.1:0-28262 GCA_039585495.1 Gemmatimonadota bacterium
GGATACCGAGGATGGGGAAGAGGACGAGCCCATCGTCGAAACGGCCTCATGGGGCTACCTGCGCCTCAGGCGGCCCGGATACGACGAGGCAGATCTCGCCCGCTGGGCCGCGAAGGTGAAGGACACCGGGTGGGAGCGGGCGTTCGTTTTCTTCAAGCACGAAGATGAGGGGGCGGGGCCCCGGATGGCCGGTCGCTTTATCGAGATCTTCGGTGGGGCCACGAGACCATCGGCGAGCAGGCAGGGCCGTTGAGATGATTTTCGAGGGAAAGAGCCGCTGAGAGATCCAGGCAACGCCGCCTCCACGGAAGACGTCGAATGCGGGTGGACAAGGAATCGGTGCTCTTTTAGAATCGTGCCGATTTTTGGAACCCTAGCCTCGTTCGACCGGTCGCGCCGAGTGGCGCACCCCTCGTGCCTGTGCCACGTCGAGCGAGCCCCGGCGTGGTTTTTTTCGTTTCAGGAGTACGAATGATCACTGTGCAGGGTGTGACCAAGCAGTATGCCGATGTCGTCGCCGTCGAAGACCTCAGTTTCGAGGTGGCGCGGGGCGAAGTCGTCGGATTTCTCGGCCCGAACGGGGCGGGTAAGTCGACGACGATGAAGATGATCACGGGAACCCTTCAGCCCGACGAGGGAGCCGTTCTCTTCGATGGCGTGTCGATTGCCGGAGACCTGACCGAGGCCAAGCGCCGGGTTGGATACCTGCCGGAGGCCAACCCGTTGTATGACGAGCTCCTCGTGTCGGAATACCTCGACTACGTAGCGGACTTGAGGGGGCTCTCTCCGGAAGAGACGCGATCGGGGGTCGCCGAGGCTGTGGACGAGACCGACATCGCATCGGTCTTTTACAGGCCGATCGGTGAGTGCTCCAAGGGCTACCGGCAACGGATCGGTCTCGCCGGTGCGATCCTCCATCGGCCCGAGGTGCTCGTTTTGGACGAGCCCACGGAAGGACTCGATCCCAACCAGCGTGTCGAGATCCGGCGCCTCGTGGGCTCCCTCGGGCGTGAGCGGACGGTCCTCCTGAGCACACACGTCATGCAGGAGGTGGAGGCGACGTGCTCACGACTCGTCATCCTGAGTCGCGGGCGTCTGGCCGCCGAGGGAACCGTCCAGGATCTGGTCGCGAACCGGACGAGCGGCATCCGATACATCGTCGAGGCGGATGGCGAATCCGTTGCTGAGTCTCTTTCTGGCCTGCCAGGGGTGTCGGGGCATACGACCGACTCCGTCGATGGTCGCACGCGAGTCCAACTCGACTCCCGGGAAGCGGTCGAACTGCGACCCGAGATCTTCGCCATGGCTCGAGATCGGGGGTGGACCCTTTGGGAACTGCATCGTGAGCAGGCCAGCCTCGAGCAGCTCTTCAGGAACCTGACCACCGACGACGAGGAGGTGGGCGAATGATGCGGTCAGTGTTCACCATCGCTCGGCGCGAGTTGCGGAGCTACTTCGATCAACCGACCGCCTATGTGTTGATCGTCGCCTTTCTCGCGATCTCGCTCTTCCTCGCGTTTCGCACCATGTACGGAATGAGCGTCGCTTCGCTGCGGCCGATCTTCGACCTGCTCCCGGTCCTCTTCGCGGTGTTCATCCCGGCGGCCACCATGCGGACGCTCGCCGAAGAACGGCGTTCGAAAACGCTCGATTGGCTGAGAGCTCAGCCTGTTTCCGAGACTGAGGTCGTCGTAGGAAAGTTCCTGGGAGACTGGGCGTTCGTCCTGCTTGCACTGGCCGGCACGGTACCCACCGCCATCGGTGTACTTCTGGTGTCGACCGCGGACCCCGGCATCGTTCTGGCTCAGTACCTCGGTGCCGCATTCCTCGCGGCCCAGCTCACCGCTGTCGGCGTCTGGGCCTCGAGCTTCACGCGGAATCAGATCACGGCCTTCATCGTGGCTGCCGCGGTGAGCTTCACGCTCTTCCTGATCGGGCTCCCGATCGTTCAGATTGGGCTGCCTCCTTCGACGGCAGGTGTTCTGGCTCGCCTGTCGGTTCTAGGGCACTTCGAGAACGTCGCCCGCGGTGTCGTCGACCTCCGAGACGTGCTCTACTTCGGATCGACGACCGGCTTGTTCCTGATGCTCGCGGTCGGGGCGGTCAGTGCCGAGCGGCTGAGCCGGGCCCGTCCAGAGCATCGACGCCTTCGTCTCGGTGCAGCGGTGGTCATCACGCTCGTCGTCGTGCTCAACCTCCTCGGGAGCCGGATCCGGGGTCGCCTCGATCTGACGAAGGACGACCTCTACACCCTCTCTGCGGGCACGAAGACGCTCCTGGGTGACCTCGACGACCTGGTACAGATCAAGCTGTTCGCCTCGACGGAGCTTCCACCGGAGGTTCAGCTCCAGTTGCGGGACGTGCGAGATCTCCTGTCCGACATGCGAAGGGCGTCGAACGGCAATCTCCTCGTGAGCGAACTCGATCCGGTGCGCGACGAGGACGTCGGTGCGGAGGCGTCCGAACTCGGGATCTATCCCGTCGAATTCAACGTGCTTCGCGACGACAATTTCGAGATCCGGCAGGGCTACTATGGGCTTGCGGTCGTGTACGCCGACGAAAGCGAGGTCACGCCTCTCATCCAGCGCACCGACGATCTCGAATTCCAGTTGGCATCTCAGATCCACCGGATGACGACCGAGGAGCGACCGGGGATTTCGTTCGTACGGGGGTTCGGTGCGAAGGGGGCTAATCAGATGCCGGGGCTGAGGGAGAGCCTGGGAGATCGTTACGAGATGCGGACGATCGATATCGCTGGCGATTCCGCTGATGCGATTTCCAGAGACTCGACGGAGGTCGTGGTGCTGGCCGGAGCCACACAGACGCTCGACGACGCTGCCCTCGGCCGGGTACAGGACTTCGTCGGAGCGGGCGGTGCCGCGCTCGTCCTGCTCGAGCCTGTCGTCCTCGATCCCCAGTCCCCCTTGCCGATCCCTGCCTCATCTGGATTGGAGCCGTTCCTCGAGGGTAAGGGGGTCGGAGTGGTCGAAGGCATGGTCCTCGACCTCGCTTCGAGCGAGAGAGTGTCGCTCGGCCAGCAAGGCGCGTTCAATGTCATCGCTCCGTATCCGCTGTGGCCTGTGACGTCACCTGCCGGGGACAACGCGGTCACGAACGGCCTCAACGCACTGACGCTCGGGTGGGGAGCAGCGCTCGACATCGACCCTGCCTCGGCGGGTGTCGTGCCGCTCTGGCAAACGACGGACAACGGGGCGCTCCATCCTCTGAACGCTCCGATTCAGCCCGACCAGGACTGGATCTTCGAACCGGAGGAACTGGGGGTACGGATCGTTGCCGTGTCGATCACACCGGAGGAGGGAGACTCGTCTGGGCGGATGATCGTGGTCGGCGATGCCTCGTTCGCCGAGGCGCAGTACATCCGCGCGAACCCGGGCAACTTGCTCTTCCTGGCCAACGCGATCGACTGGCTGGCCCAGGAAGAGGCGCTCATCAACATCCGCTCCAAGGACCGGACGCCGCCCGCGCTCGCGTTCACCTCCGATGTGAGTCGAAATCTCCTTAAGTGGGGCAATCTCATCGGTGTGCCGCTGTTGTTCGTCCTCGCCGGGCTCTTACGGGTCTCGGGGCGTCGTCGGCGAGCCGAAGCTCGCTGGAAGGGGGTGGTCTCGTGAGTGAACGGACGCTCAAGCAGCTCGTGGGTGCCCTCGCGGTGGTCGTCGGACTGTGGGTCGTGTCTCTGCTCGTCGGCGGTGGCTCGGGGTCGATCGCCGCCACCGGTGAGATCGGCGGGTTCTTCGATGGAGTCGGGGCCTCATCGGTCGACATGGTCCAGATCGCCGGGCCTGCCGAGTCCGTTCGTCTCGACCGCACGTCAGACGGCTGGACGGCGAATGGGCATCCCGGAGACCAGGCTGCCATCAGTCGCTTCCTGGGGATTCTCGACGAAGTGCAGATCGGCGAGATGATCGCGAACAACCCGGCGAACCATGACCGGATGGGCGTCTCGGCAGACAGCGCAATCCGCGTCACCTTCGAGGTCGACGGGGGGGAGAGGACCCTCCTGCTTGGCAACTCAGGCCGGCGGTTCGGGACGGCCTATGTCCGGTTGCCGGATGCTGACGACGTCTACCTGCTCGAGGGAGATCTGCGTTCTCAGGCGACTCGGCGCGTGGACAACTGGCGCAACCGGGCGATGGTAGCCGTCGATTCGGCGGAAGTCGCGCGGATCGAGGTCGATCGGGACGGCTCAGGATATGCGCTCGTGCGCGGAGACAGTGCCTGGACGGTGGAGGGTGGAGGGGAGGCGACTGGCAGCGCGGTGAACGGGATCCTGGCGGAGCTCTCGAGCCTCATCGCGACCGGCTTTCTCGAGGAGGGCGACTCGATCGCCGCGTTGGACCAAGAGACGACGACCCGAGCCTATTCCGATTCCGGGGACATGCTTGCGGAGATCCGGATCGGTGCCGGTCAGGCAGATCGGTGGGCTCGGACGGTCACCGACGAGTACATCTATCGGGTGTCGTCTTTCCGCGCCGGTCGGGTGGCGCCTGCGCGTGAGACCGTTTTGCCAGAGGGATCCTAGCGTCTGGTCTCGTCACGCACGTCGTCCACTACCGAACCATGGAGAGCAGGATCGCTGGGGGAAGCTGCATCGGCCGCCACGATGATCGTCGGGGCTCGCAGGTCCAACGCCTCGGGCAGGCAAGGGGACGGGAAAGCCGAGCAGTTCATCCGCTGTCCCGTGGGCTGGCTGGCGAAGATCGTGTTCAGCGAAGATGCCTCGTGAAAGTGAGCTCGGAAGATTTCACCCTCCCTCACCTCAACTCCCGGTCTGGTCGGGAACATCATTCCGGTCTGGGTATGAACGAGGGTGAAGGTATGACCGAATTCGTGGGCCAGGAGGTACGGATACCGGTCGGTACCTTCTGCCAGGTAGAGCCGGCCTGCCCAACATCCCCATCCCGTGTACTGGCCGTTGTCGATGCTCGTGATGACGTCGACCCGGATTGCGACGCCCGGTGTGAGTGAGGAGCAGGCGGAGGAGCTCGATTGGTCCGTGGACCGAGGGGGCTGGGTCTCGTCGAGGAACGTCACGTCACCGACCGTCAGCCCCATGCCCTCACCGGTCCAGACGTCGGCAGTATTCGCCATCTGGGTCTCGATGATCCGCTTCTGGGCCTGGAAATCGCCGTGTCTTACACGGACTTCGACGTCGACCACCACAGGTGGCTGCAAGACGGCCTCCGCCGTGTCGATCGCCGCACTCCAGGACCGGTCCAGCATGAGGGGGCGGTTCACTTCAGGGAAGACGATGAGCGACGTGCCAGAGGGAATGTCAGGGGGGAGGTAGACCAGCGTGTCCGTCGCTGCCCGCACGCTCAAGACAGTCATCGACGATCCTCGAGTCACGAGCACGGCCCCCGAGATCGGTCCGAGTGCGCCGCGTAGAATGATCAGATCGGATTCGTCGGGACCGAGCGCGGTGGCCTCGATCTCGGCCGACAAACGTCCGTCCTGCGACACTACGGAGACGTGCTGGATTCGTGTCGATGCTGGCCCGAGCCACCAGTCGAAGGTCACCCTGCCGGAGTTGCTCGACGTTGCCGAGGCCGGGGTGACCACGCCTCCGTCGGCCGTGGTCAACGAAAAACGTACGCCCGGTACGGGATCACCACGCTGGTCGACGACTCGGAGGACGATCGTTTCGACGAGTTGCCAACCTGCAACCCCTTGCTGATCGCGGCCGTTCACGATCTCGAGGGAGAGTTGCTCCGATCCTCCAGAGGGATCGGGTCTCGTGACTCCGTCGCTACACGCTGCGGTCGTCAGAACGGTCGCAACGAAAGCGCCAACGGTTTGCGCAGTACGTCCGTGTTTCATGACTTCATTCATACTGGGCGCAGAAACGCCCAGCAACCCAAAGAAGGCGCGTCAGCCTTCGAGCCGGCTCCAGCTCTTCGCGTAGAGCGCCGGAAAACGCTCGAGGTACCCCGGGTACTCCGCCCCCGCTTCGGTCACGACGGCAGGGTCCGTCTCGACCACACAGACCGGGTCCGTAGTTTCGGCGATGACTTCGCCCGTGGGTGCGATGGCGATGGACGGTCCACCGATCGAGGCGCCGCGCTCCGGTCGCGGGCGATTCGTGGAGATCACGTAGGCCCCCGTCATGATGGCGTTCGCGCGCAGAATGAGGCGCCAGCGATCATAGGTCTCGGGAGGTGTGGCGCGCGGCGCGAAGATCACTTGTGCCCCCTGCGCCGCCAGTAGCTGAAAGCCCTGAGGCCGGTTCACGTCGGAGCAAATCTGGAGTCCGACTTTCATGGGGAGTCCGCCGATGACTTCCGGGCCCTGGTCACCGGGCTCGTAGTGGCTCGTCTCCCAATAGCCCTCCTCTTCCGGCAGGTGGACTTTCCTGTATCGAGCGATGCAGGAGCCATCTGCGGCGTAGAGAAGGGCGGTGTTGTATCGGGTGCCGCTGTCGGCATCCCGGATGATGGCGCCCCCGACCAACGCGATTCCGACGTCGGCAGCCGCCTGGCACATGGTCTCCTGACGAGGCCCTCCATCGGGCTCCGCGTCTTCGTCGTGCACGACCTTCGAAAAAGGAGCCCAGGCGCTCAACGGAAGTTCGGGCAGGACCGCCACGTCGGCGCCCTGATCGACGGCCCGGGTCAGATGATCCCGAAGCGCGATGCCCTTCCGATCGTTGAAGAATACTTCTGTGATCAGGGCGACCTTCATCCGAACGAAATACCCTGAGCCAACGGAAGCTCCGTGCTCCAGTTCACGGTGTTCGTCTGGCGGCGCATATAGACTTTCCATGCGTCGGAGCCCGACTCGCGGCCTCCTCCGGTCTCCTTCTCGCCACCGAACGCTCCACCGATCTCGGCACCGGACGTTCCGATGTTCACGTTTGCGATGCCGCAGTCGCTCCCGCGATGCGACAGGAAGTACTCGGCCTCGCGGAAGTTGTCCGTGAAGATCGAAGACGAGAGACCCTGGGGTACGTCGTTGTGGATCGCGACGGCCTCCGTGATCTCCTCGACCGCTTCGGCGGGCGAGGCGTCGGCGCTGCCGTACTCGATGATGTACAGGATGGGGGCGAAGGTCTCGTCCTGAACGATCTCGTAGCTGTTGTCGGCACTCGCGATGCACGGGGTGACGTAGAGACCTCCGGGGTGCTCTTCTCCTTCGAGTACCTCGCCGCCGTACAGAATCTCACCGCCCTCGTCCTGGACCTTCTGTCTGGCTGCCAGGAGAGCGTCGACCGCCTGTTGGTTCAGGAGCGGGCCCATGAGCGTATCGTCATCGAGCGGATTGCCGATCCGGATGCCCTCGTACGCTTTCACGAGCCGGGATACGAGCTCTTCGCGTATCGAGCGGTGCACGATGATCCGGCGGGTGCTCGTACACCGCTGTCCTGCGGTTCCGACGGATCCGAAGAGAATCCCGGGCAGTGCGAGGTCGAGGTTCGCGCTCGGTGTGACGAGGATCGCGTTGTTTCCGCCCAGCTCCAGGATCGTTCGTCCGAGTCGCTTGCCGACCACTTCGGCGACCCGCTTGCCCATGTAGCACGAGCCAGTGGCGGAAACGAGCGGCACCCTTCGATCGTTGAGCATGCGCTCCCCGATCTTCGATCCCTTCCCGACCACGAGAGAGAAGATCGCCGGATCGACGTCATTCTCGCGGCACACCTCGGCAGCGAGCTTCGTGACGGCGATTGCCGTGAGCGGCGTACGCTCAGAGGGCTTCCAGACCGTCGCATCTCCGCAGACGGCGGCGAGCGCGGCATTCCAGCTCCAGACCGCCACCGGGAAGTTGAAGGCGCTGACCACGCCGACCACGCCGAGCGGATGCCACTGCTCACGCATGTGATGGTCCTCGCGTTCGCTTGCGATGGTGAGCCCGTAGAGCTGACGGGAGAGCCCGGTCGCGAAGTCGCAGATGTCGATCATCTCCTGAACCTCGCCCTCACCCTCCGCCCTGATCTTGCCCATCTCCAGGGTCACGAGAGCGCCGAGCTCGGCCTTCTTCTCGCGGAGACGATTGCCCAACTGGCGCACGATATCTCCGCGCTTCGGAGCCGGCACCTTCCGCCATTCGAGGAAGGCCGCCTGAGCTCTGTCGATGATCGCGTCGTATTCGTCCTCAGAGACCTTGGTCACCGAGGCCAGGCGCGCTCCGTCGATCGGGGAGTGCACGTCGAGCGTGTCGCCTGAACCCTCCCAGTCTCCGGAGAATCCTCCGGGGTTGCTGTCTTCAATGCCCAGGGCGGCGAGAATTTGATCCGTGGTCATGGCGTTTCAGGTTGATGGTCAGGGCCGGGACGAGAAGTCTCTCAGGGTTGCCAGATGATGGGAAGGGGATCGGAGGGCGGACGAGTCGCTTCGATCCAGAGGAGGCGAAGCGCTCCGACTGAGGTCGAGCGCTAGCTCCGGTTGGCCTTGTCGCGCCAGAACTGGCGACGGTCCGACTCGCTGGTGTCGACTTCCGGGATGACGGCGCGGATGAGGCGAACCGCGCCTCGCCCGAAGAGCTTCTGGAGCGCCTCCATCGTCTCGGCATCCGGGGCCGCCTTGAGCGAGCGCGACCGGAGTTTGGTCGCGGCCTCACCGTTGTCCTGGCCGAGTTGGAGCCATACGGGGGAGGCACCAGGGTGCGCGTCGAGCACGGCTCTGGCCTTGGTGAACGCCTCGGCGGTCACGTCGGAGTCCAGTTCCAGTTCGATCTGGATCGCCAACTCACCACCGCCGGCCACGTCCTCGAGCAGCCGGGCGGCGTCGAGGAAGACGGGAGGGTCTTCTTCGTCGCGTTCGTTGCCACTGACCTTCCCGGTCACGAGAACGACGGCGTCCTGTGACAGGATCTCCTTGTAGGTCTGCCACGTGTCGCGGAAGGCGAGAACCGTCGCCGTCCCGTTGAAGTCCTCCACGGTGATCTTGCCCCATTCCTGGTTGTTCTTCCGCGAGATCTGTCGGCTGATGGAGGTGACGACACACGGCAGGTCGATGGACTCACCCGGTCGCTCTGAGAGCGTGTCCGAAGAGATCGGTTCGAAGGCCCGTACGACCTCACGGAAACGGTCGAGGGGGTGTCCCGAAATGAAGAAGCCGAGCGCGGCCTTCTCGCGTGCGAGCCGATCCGGCTCCGTCCACTCAGGCAGGTTGGGCAGTTGGGGCTCAGAGTGCGGAAGCGCCGACGCGTCTCCGAACAGCGAGCCCTGGCCAGCCTCGATCTCGGCCTGACGCGCCTGCACCTCACCGTATGCGGAGTCCAGGCCGGCGAGCAGTTGGGCCCGGTGTCCGAAGTCGTCCAGTGCGCCGGCGGCGATCAGAGCCTCGCAGGCGCGTTTGTTGAGCGCTCGGATGTCGATTCGGCCGAGGAAGTCGAAGAGTGATGTGAACCGTCCATCGGCTCTCGCCCTCAGGACGGACTGGACGGCTCCGTGGCCGACGCCCTTCACCGCTCCGAGCCCGAAACGGATCTTCCCCTTCTGCGTCACGGTGAACTTCCACCCCGACTCGTTGACGTCGGGGGGGAGGACCTCCACGGACTCCTCGAGCTTCGGCACGTAGCGGGGCAGGTCCCTGCAGGCACCGATGTACTTCACCACGCTGTCGGTCGTGTCCAGTACGGACGACAGAAGGGCCGCCATGAACTCGGCCGGGTAGTGGGCCTTCAGCCACCCCGTGTGATACGACACGAGCGAATACGCGGCCGAGTGACTCCTGTTGAAGCCGTAGCGACCGAAGGTCTCGATCTGATCTGCGAGGTCCTCCGCGGTTCGCTTGTCCACCCCTCGTTCAACCGAGCGCTCGACGAACTTCGTGAGCTCCGTCTTGATCAGAGCAGCGATCTTCTTTCCGACCGCTTTTCGGAGCACGTCCGCCTCGCCGAGTGTGAAGCCGGCGAGCTCGGACGCGATGCGCATCACCTGCTCCTGGTAGACGATGACCCCGTAGGTGGGCTCGAGCACCTTCTCCAGGCTCGGGTGGGGATACGATACGGCTTGTCGCCCCAGCTTTCGTTCGATGAACACGTCCGTCATGCCCGAGTCCAGCGGTCCTGGACGGATGAGTGCGTTGGTCGCGACAAGGTCCTCGAAGCGGTCACAGCGCATCGCCCGCAGCTTGTCGTTCGCCAGATTCGACTCGAACTGGAAGATCCCCGACGTGCCGCCGCGCGCGATCATCTTGTATACGGCTGGATCGTCGAGCGGAAGGTCGTCGATGGTCTCGTAGGTCTCACCCGTGTCCGGATTCGCGAGCTTCCCGTATCGGGTTCGCACCATCTCCACGGCGTCGTGGATGACTGTGAGCGTCTTGAGGCCCAGGAAGTCCATCTTGAGCATGCCCGCGTCGTCCAACGCGTTCATGTCGTACTGGGTGACGACCATCGCGTCGCCGTTCTCGCCGCCGTTGTTCTTGCCCGTCTGGACACTCACCGGGACGTAGTCGTCGATCGGACCGGGCGCGATGACGACACCGGCCGCATGCACGGACGCGTGTCGAGACAGTCCCTCCAGCGTCATCGAATAGTCGAACAGCTGCCGGTGCCGCTCGTCGAGCTTGTAGAACTCCTTCACTTCCTTGAGGCCTTCGACCGCCTCCTGCACTGTGAACGCCTGGCCCGGCTGATTCGGAATCAGCTTCGCGATCTTGTCGGTCTCGGACGGCTCGAATCCGAGCGCGCGTCCCACATCGCGGATCACCGCCCGGCTCTTCATGGTCCCGAACGTGATGATCTGACCCACCGCGTCCTTTCCGTACTTCTGACGCGTGTACTCGATGACCTCACCGCGTCGCTCGTAGCAGAAGTCGATGTCGATATCCGGCATCGAGATCCGCTCGGGATTCAGAAAGCGCTCGAACAGCAGGTCGAATTCGATCGGGTCGAGGTTCGTGATGCCCAGCGCATACGCGACCAGAGACCCGGCAGCCGACCCTCGCCCGGGCCCGACGGGGATGTCGTTGTCCCGGGCCCAGCGGATGAAGTCCTGCGTGATGAGGAAGTACCCGGCGTATCCCGTGCCTTTGATGACCCCCATCTCGTAGTCGAAGCGTTCCTGGGCCTCCGGCGGGAGCGGGTCGCCGTACCGTTCCTTGGCTCCCTCGATGGCGAGATGCTCGAGGAAGTCGTTCTCGTCGGAGTGCGTTTCCGGCAGGGGGAACTCGGGCAGGAAGTACTTTTTCTCGAAAACCAGGTCGACCTGGTCCGCGATGGCGAGCGTGTTTTCGACCACATCAGGGCGGTCGGGAAAGCGCGCTGCCATCTCATCGGCGCTCTTGAAATAGAGACCGTCGTCGTACCGCATCCTCGCCGGGTCGTCTCGGTCTTTACCGAGTCCGATGCAGAGCAGGATGTCGTGCGCTTCGTGGTCCTCGGGCTGCAGGAAGTGCGAATCGTTCGTAACGACGACCGGCAGGTCCAGCTCTTTGCCGAGCTTGAAGATCTGCTGGTTCAGCTCGGTCTGCCCCGGCGAATCGTGGGCCTGGACTTCGAGGTAATACCGGCCGTCGAAGAGGTTGGCGTACCATTCCGCGGCCTCTTTCGCGCCGACCCAGTTGTCGGCACTCAGGTGGCGCGCGACCTCGCCGGCCATGCAGGCCGAAGAGACGATGATCCCTTCGTGGTGCTTGGCCAGAACCTCACGGTCGACGCGAGGTTTGTGGTAGAAACCTTCCGTGTATCCGAGAGAGGAGAGCTTCACCAGGTTCTTGTAGCCGACCATATCCCGAGCCAGGAGAACCAGGTGGTAGTACGCTCGCTCACCCTGACCGGAGCGGGAGCGGTCGCGGCGGTCCCCCGGCGCGACGTAGGCTTCCATGCCGATGATCGGCTTGAGTCCCTCCTTCGTCGCAGCCTTGTGGAAGGCCCACGCCCCGAACATGCAGCCGTGATCGGTGAGGGCGAGCCCCGGCATCTCGAATTCCTTGGCCTTTCGGACCAGGTCGCCGATGCGGTTGGCACCGTCGAGAAGCGAGTACTCGGAGTGTGTGTGTAGGTGGACGAAGCTCACGTAAGGGCGCGGTCGACGGTCCGAAAGGTGGGTGGAGAATCCAACGTAACCGTGACGCCGGCAGATGCCAGTCGGCTCCTGGTCCAGGCCTAGCAAGGACTCACTTTTCTCGGGAATTGTTGCCTCCGCGACAATTCTGGGCGTCGCTGGAGAGGCGACCCTTGATCGGCGAGGAGGGTAGGCCTATCGATGGGAACGACTGCCCCCGCCCGGAGGATTGCGTGCGCTCGAAGCTCGCCAGCTTCTCACTTCTTGCCTTGATCGGAGCCCTCTCGGCCCCCACCACCGTGCGTGCTCAGTACGAACTTCCGCTCATTGACGTGGAGATCGATCTGACCGCGTTCGGGCTTTCGCGTCCGGAGGACGTGCGGAGGGGTCGGATTTCCGTCGTCTATGGCCGTGATAGCACCCACCTGGTGACGTACTACGTGCGCGATACGCCCACGGCGCCGAGGATCACCTATCCGGACCCGCCCCCGACTCCGGAGCCGGTGGTCGGTGCCGAGCTGACCACTCGTCAGACCGCGCTCTGGGTCTGGAGGACCGAAGAGATCCTCCTGGACCCGGCCGAGCGGACGAGATTCCTGGACTTCATCGAGGCCCAGTCGATCACCCGGGTCTTCCTCCTGATTCCACCTGCCCAGGGTGAGACGTTCTCCAACGGATACGTCCCCTTTTCGAGTGCGGAGATGGGGCCACTCCTGGCGGACCTCCGAGCGCGTGGGGCTCTGGCCTATGCCCTGGATGGAGACAAGGAGTACGTGCTCAAGGAGAACCACGCAGGCGTCTTCCGGACGGTGCGTCGAGTCGTCGAGCACAATGCGACGGTCCCGGTCGAGCAGCGTTTCCACGGCGTCCGGTTCGATATCGAGCCCTATCTCGTGGAGGGATTTCAGGGCTCACGCCGGGACGAGCTTCTCAATGGATACGTCGAGTTGCTCGCGGGTGTCTCGGAGATTGCTCACCAGGGTGACCTCGCGGTGGCCGTCGACATTCCATTCTGGTTCGACGCGCCGGACGAAGAGACCGGGGTGTACATGGAGGCCGAACTCGGCGGCGAGCGCAGGCCCATGATCGAGCACATCATGTCGCTGGTCGACGACATCGCGATCATGGATTACAGGACCGACGCGATGGGCCCCAATGGTGCGCTCGCCCACGCGTACCATGAACTGGAGCTTGCCGAGAAGGAGGGCGTCGATGTCTTCGTGGGCGTGGAAACCGTGTGGCTCCCCGACGAGGATCTGCTCACCTTCTTCGGACCCGTTTCCGAAGGGCTCCCCGCGGATGCCGCGTCGCGTTGGATCGTTCTCGAGCAGGGTGCCGACGACCGCACGAGGCTGTGGGTCGTGGACAGCGAAGAGGCCCTCGCGGAGTTGAGTGAGCGTACGGCTGGAGCGACCCTGCTACGGCACTGGCCCGCCGGTCGACCGATCCGGGTGGCAGCCGACGGGCAGACGTACTTCAACCTCGGACCTGAGAGAATGCGGTCAGTGACTCGACAGGTCATTCGTCACCTCCTCGGGGAACCGGCGTTCGTGGGACTGGCCTTCCACGACTACAGGGGCTTGAGTGATCTGCTCTCGAACCATTGACACTGCCGAGGCCGGCCTCAACGGCTCCCGACGAGGACCGCGACGGCGCCGTGCACGGCGCTGTAGGTGAGGAGCGCACCCGGGCCCTCGAACGAGTACGCGGCGAGAGAGCCGAGCATCGCTCCCAGGGTGGATCCGAGCCAATACGTCCCTCCACCTGCCACGTACCTCGAACCGAGGGCGGAGCCCGCCACCGACGCCAGCGGGGCGGCGATGAACGCAACGTCCTGTCCTGCGAGGAGCCCGGCGAAGAGCCCGGACAACGAGCCGAAGGACGCGCCCACGATTCGCTGGCTCAGGTCGGGGACATCGGCGTCTGCCTGAGGGTCTCGCGAAGGCTGTCTGTACTCCGCCCGTTGCTCCTGCGTCGTCGAAAGAGCTGGGGTCGAGACACCGATTCCGTGGTTCGGACGGAAGCTCACCACGGAGGAGCGCGAGCGTCTCTCCTGGGCGTCGAGGGCGAGTGCTGAGCCGGACAGGGCAAGGGCAAGGGCGCAAGCGGAGACGACGGCGCAGCGGTTCATGAGCCTTTCCGGTGAGAAGTCGGGGGAATCCTCACCCACGATGGCAACTCGGGTCGGGCCAGTCCCTACGACATGCGACGTATGCCAGCCGGTGTCCGACGTAGCGGCGTCCGCGCGCCGTTGGTCGAACTCTTAGCTGCCGGGTGCCTCCGTGGCCTCCTCCGAAACCTTGATCGAGAGGGGCACCGTGACCTGACCCCAGTGGAATCGCAGCGTGGCCTCGTAGGGCCCTACGACCGGGAAGCAGAAGGCCAGGGCCTCCATGTGGTCGCTCGATTCGGGTGAGACGCGGACACGCGCAGCCTCACTCTCGGCCGGAAAGTAGGAGTGATGCGTATCCCACCCCTCGCAAACAGAGTTCCCTTTCGGTCCAGCGTTCTGCTATGACGTGCACCGAAAGCTGTCGAGCAGCGTCTCGAGCTGGATCATGTACTCGTACTTCTCTTTTCCGGGCGCGTAGAGCCAGGCGTCGAGAAGGTACGTGCGATCCTGTGCATCGCAGGTCACCGTTCGGGTAATGAGAGGCCCTCCGGCAGGCCACCTCTGCTCGGGCGGGTTGCGCCACTGAGCCTGAAGCTGGAACGCCTCGTTGCCTTCGAACGTGAAGGAACGCGATGCCAGGCCGTCCGCCACGAACATCTGAGGCTCGGAATAGTGCTCGGCGGCAATCCGGTTCCTCCACTCGACGACTTCTTCCACGTCCATCGTGCCCGGAGCCGGCGTCATCCAGGTGACGGCGACCTGACGGATCAACTCCGAAGGGTCCGGATTGTCGTTCCGGAAGACGTAGACGGAGTCCTCGTTCATCCAGCGGTACACGTCCGGATAGTACATCGTGAAGCCGGCCTGCATCGTGAGCGTATCGGCGAGCGCCGAGTCGACCCCCGAGAAGTACATCCGGTTTCTGGCGTACGCCCGATACTGGCCGTCCAGGAGTGTGTGTACGCGCGGAAGCGCCTCCAGGACCTCGTCTCGTCCCCACTCCTCGTCCAGGAGGAGGAGCGTGATCGTCTGTCCGATGGCCCACACGTCGTGGATCTGGTGGATGCCGTTTTCAGTGATCGGGTCGTGCGCCTCCTCGAGGACCTCCTGGACGTAGAAGTCGGAGCGGGATCCGACGACGAACATCTGACGGAAGCGACGCAGCCGGTCCCAGAACTTGGCGCCCGGCTCCTGGTAGGTCACGGTGAAGGTCTTTTCCTCCGCGACGGTCATGATCGTCGTTTCGAGGGCTTCAAAGACGTCCGGCCCGACGAGGTCCCACTGTTCGTTGGGCATCACAGCGATCACGCTGTTGGGGTCACCGTACCCGAGCCCCTTCTCGTTACAGCCGCTCAGGAACGCGAGGGCTCCGAAGAGCAGTGCGGCAGTGGGCAATCTTCTCTGGATCATCCTGGGCCTCGCGTGGAGTGCGGTCCTGTGCGTGCTAACGGTTATACGCCGGCTCGTCGGGGAGGTGTCACCGCACCTCGGCCAGTTCCCCCAGGTTTCGCTGGAGAAGGGCCTCTGGATTCGGACCACGGCCCATGAATTCGATGAAGAGATCGTCGGGATCAGCAGAGTCTCCGCGCGCCAGGATCGCGTCGACGTAGCTCCGACCGGTTTCGCGGTTGAAGATCCCCTCGTCTCGAAAGCGGGTGAACACGTCTGCATCGAGCACCTCGGACCACAGGTAGCTGTAGTACCCCGCGGCGTACCCTCCGGAGAAGAGGTGCGTGAACGACGTGAGGATGTGGAGCTCGGCGAACCGGGGGTCGGGGGCGAAACGCGCGAAGGCTGCCTCAGCAAAGTCCATCGTCTCCGATCCCTGTCGCAGATCGACGTCCTCGTCGGGTTCCGAGCCGGCCTCGGCTCTCAATCGAGACGCCAACTCGCCGTGCAGGGCCAGGTCCACCGTCCCGAGAGACAACTGCCGCATCTGTGCCCAACCTCCCATGAAGCGGCGGGCCGCGATCATCCGATTGAACAGATCGTCGGGGAATGGCTCTCCCGTATCGTGGTGTCCGGCGAACAAATCGAGGGCTTCGCGCTCCCACGCCCAGTTCTCCATCAGCTGGCTCGGCAACTCGACCCAATCCCAGGCTACGTGAATCCCGGCCCGCGACGGGATCTCCACCGTCGAAATGCAGTGGTGCAGCAGGTGGCCGAACTCGTGGAACATCGTCTCGACCTCCCGATGCGTGAGCAGCGCCGGGGTATCGCCCTCTGGTGGCGTGAAGTTCCCGCACATGACACCGAGGTGGGGTGCGAAGCTCCCGTTCGTCGGGCCGCCGGTGATGAACGAGTTCATCCAGGCTCCCTGACGTTTCTCCTTTCGCGGGAACCAGTCCGTATAGAACGATCCAAGGTGCCGGTCGTCCTCGTCGAAGATCTCGTAGAAGCGGACGTCTTCATGCCATACCTCCGCGATCGCCTTCTCCGCGATGCGGAAGCCGAACGTGCGCCGGACGATCTCGAACATCCCGTCGAGTGCCTGACCGAGGGGGAGATACGGCCGCAGGACCTCGTCGTCGATGTCGTACCTGGTCTTTCGCAGATGCTCCATCGCGTACGAGACATCCCACGGTTCGAGCTCTTCGATCCCCAGCGTGCGCGCGTGAGCCTTCAATTCGTCGATGTCCCGTCGCCAGTATGCTTCGGTCCGCTCTACGAGGTCGGCCTCGAACTCGCTTGCCCGCGCCCCGGATCCAGCCATTCGCTCCTCGAGCACGTAGTCCGGGAAGTTGTTGTAGCCGAGGACCTCAGCCGTCTCATCACGCAGACGGAGGATCTGCGCGAGGAGACGCCGGTTGTCGTACTCACCGTCCCGACAGCGAGTCGCATATGCCGTCAGGATTTCCTGCCGCAGGCGCCGGTCTGAGCAGTACTTGAGAATCGGCTCCACCGAGGGGTAGTCGAGCGTGAGGAGCCAGCCGTCCTTGGCCTCTTCCTCCGCCTTGGCTCGGAAGCGGCGCTTGGCTGCGTCAGGAATGCCCTCGAGGCGTCCCTCGTCGGTCACCAGCAGCTCGAACGCCGCGGTGGCGTCGAGCACGTTCTCGCTGAACCGCTGCTGGAGCTGCGCCAGCTCGACCTGTATCTCCTGGAGCCTGTCCTTCTGCCTCTCAGGGAGGTTTGCGCCGGCTCTCTCGAACCCACGTACGGTCTTGTCGAGGTGGCGTCGACGGAGGCCCGTTAGCGAGACGGCCTCCTTCGAAGCTGCGTACTGCTCGACTCGCTTCCACAAGCCCGCGTTCAGAGGGATGCTCGTCCAGAAGGTCGAGATCTCCGGAAGAACCGAGTTGTATGCGTCTCGCAGCTCGGGCGTTTCCGCGACCGACATCAGGTGACCCGCCGGACCCATACGCTCAGCAAGGCGTTCCAACGCGGAATCGAGCCTCTCGATCGTGTTCTCCCACGTGGGCGCGCTCTCATCGCTCGAGACCGCGTCGACTACCTCCTGGGCTTCGGCAAGGGCTTTGCGGATCCCCGGTTCGATGTGTGCGGCTTTGATGCGACCGAAGGGAATCCGGTATGCTCCCAGGAGCAGCGGATTGGAGTCGGAGTTCATGAACAGGTGGGTTGGTGGCTTCGTGTTGCGACCGAAAGGTATGCCCGGATCCGGCGTTGAACATGGGCGTCGAGATTGTCGTTGACTTGGCGCACCCTGGATCCAATTTTCGCGAATCGCCGTGGCCGATCGCTCCCGGTCGGCGCTGTTGGACACATGCCCTGTGGAGGGTCGCGACATGATGTGGCCGGATCAGTTGGAAGATCGCGAAGTCGAGTCCTTGGATCTCTATTTTGCCGACGATGACATCGACGAGGACAAGGACATCGACGACGAGGACTGGGACGACGATGACGACTGGGAGGACGAGGACGAGGAAGAAGAAGACGACGACGATGAGGACGACGACGACGACGAAGAGGACGAGGACTGGGATGACGACTACGACGTTCGTCGGCCCCGGCGGAAGGTTCGCTTCGGTCAAGAAGACTGAGTCGGCGTCTGGTAGGTTGGAGGTTCAGTCGGATCGGGTGGGAAGGGTGACGATGAAGCGAAGTGTTTCAACCGCTGCGGCAGCGATCGTGGCAACGGCGTTGTGGGTCAGCCCTGCCATCGCCCAGATGGAGCACGGCATGCTCGTGGACGCCGACTGGCTCGAGGGGCACTTGGAGGACGAGCACGTGGTCGTCCTTCACGCCGACATGCGCGTCTCGAGCTACGAAGAGGGCCACATCCCTGGTGCACGCTTCCTCGACATGTCCGGGCTCGTTTGGGACGGCGACCCGGCCTGGGGCACCGAGATGCGGTCTCCCGCCGAAATCGATGAGGCACTCGAAAGTGCAGGAGTCAGCGACGACCTCCATCACATCGTGATCTACGCGACCAACCCGTTGTTCGCCGCTCGCGCCTTCATGACCCTGGAGGTGATGGGGCTACGGGGTCGCGTTCAGATGCTCGACGGCGGATACGGTGGATGGGTCGCGGATGGCGGCGAAGTCTCGACCGAGACGCCCGACTTCGAACGAGGCAATATCACGTTGCGTCCCCAAGACGACGTCCTCGTGGGTGCGGACTGGGTCCACGAGCGGATCGACGATTCGTCGGTGGCACTCATCGATGCGCGTCCTGACGACGAGTACACGGGTGCCGACGGCGGCATGAACGGGCTCACGAATCCGGGGCACATTCCCGGTGCCGTGCAGATGTATTGGGAGGAGCTCATCGAGAGCCGGGCAGCATCGTACCTTCTTCCGCGCGACGAACTCGAGGCGCTGTTCGAGGACGCGGGTGCGGGCGAAGGTGACACCGTCGTCGCCTACTGCATGGTTGGATGGCGAGCGAGCTTCACCTACTTCACGGCCCGGATGCTCGGGTACGAGACGAAGTTCTTCGATGGCTCCTGGCGCGAGTGGGGGTCGCGGGACGATCTGCCCTACGTGACCGGACAAACACCCCGGTAACTCGACACGACTCCGTAGAGCCCGACGGCGGCAGGAAGGAGCGCCACCGCAGCGGATCTCCATGGGGTCGGATGAGGGGGTGGCCGGGGTTCTTGAACGCATGCAGTTTTCGCGACGTTTTCCTCACCAAGCCCCGTATCCGGATTATCTCGATGCGCGTGTCCCGCGGCCTTGTCGTCTGCCGATTTCTTGCTCTGATCCTGGTCGGCGGGTTCCTCGCCGCACCCGCGTTGGCCCAGATTCCGACACCCGAGTCGGCGCTCGGGTACGCCGTCGGGGCGGACTTCGAGCTGGCCAACTACGAGCAGTCGCTCGCGTACTTCCAGCAGCTGGCAGCGGCATCGGACCGCGTCGAACTTCGACAGGTCGGTGAGACGAGCTTCGGCCGTCCGTGGTACATCGCGCTCATCTCGTCCGCTGAGAATCTCAGAAACGCGGAGCAGTATCGGGAGATCGCGCACCAGCTCGCGTATCCGTCGGACGACATGACGGATGCCGACGCACGCGCTCTCGCGGAGCGTGGCAAAGCGATCGTGCACATCGACGGGGGCATGCACGCGAGCGAGGTGGCGCACGCGCAGCACACGATTCAGCTGGCCTACGACCTGGTCACGGGTGACGAGGACCCCGAGATCGCCGCGATTCTCGAGGACGTGATTCTCGTCTTGTGGTTCAGCATCAATCCTGACGGCCAGACCATGATCTCGGATTGGTACTACTCGAACCTCGGCACGCCGTATGAAGTCGCGGGCGCGCCCTTCCTGTACCAGAAGTACGTCGGGCACGACAACAATCGCGACGGCTACATGATCAACCAGATCGAATCACGCACGATTACACGCGTGGATCGGCACTGGGAACCACAGATCATCTACAACCATCACCAGTCGTCGCCGTTTCCGACCCGCATCTGGATTCCGCCGTTCGCCGAGCCGGTCAGCCCGAACGTGCATCCGCTCGTGTGGCGCACGGTGAATCTCATCGGGATGGCCATGGCTCAGGCGCTCGAGGAGCGCGGACAGAAGGGCGCGACCCACATGGGGACCGGATTCGACAACTGGTATCCGGGCTTTGCGGATCACGCGAACAGCTTTCACAACGTCGCGTCGCTGCTCACCGAAACCGGGCTGTACCGGTACGCCACACCGCACTTCTACACCATCAACGACTTCCCCCAGAATCAGCGTGAGCTCCGACCCCAGTCCCTCTATGCCTCTCCCTGGGAGGGAGGGTGGTGGCGGATCGGAGATGCCGTCTCGTACATGCTGACCGCATCGGTCTCCGTTCTCGACGTCGCCGCGAAGTACAAGAACGACCTTCTCTACAACCGGTATGCAGCGGCGCGGGACGTGATCGCGATGCACCGCGAGGGGCCGCCCTATGCCTACTTCATCGCACAGGATCAGCGGGATCCAGTGGCCGCGGCGGAGATGCTCCGGCGTCTCGCGTTCAACGGAATCGACGTGCAGCGCCTCTCCGCGCCGGTCACGATGGACGGTGTGACGCATGCGACGGGGACATGGGTGATTCCGATGGATCAGCCGAACGCCAACTTCGTGCGCCAGCTCTTCGCGGTGCAGGACTACCCGGATCTGCGCGAGTATCCCGAGGGCCCGCCCGAGCAGCCGTACGACGTGTCCGGATGGACCCTTCCGTACCAGTTCGATGTGCGCGTCGTCGAGGCGCGCACCCCGCTCGGGGCCGAAGTCCGGCAGACGTTCGAGGACGTTCGGGCGGAACCTCTACCGTGGGACGCCGAGGGGGACGCGCAGGCGTGGGATTCACCTCCCGGTGTGGGCTTCGATAGCAACCCGATCGCGAGGGGTGTCGTCCCGCCCGCCGGACGGATTGACGGGAGTGGTTCGGCGTTGATCCTCGATCCCGCCCAGAACAATGGGTACAAGGCACTCAATCGCGCCTGGGACATGGGTGGAAGGGTCAGCTTCGTGGCTGGATCTTCTGCGTCCGAAGAGGGCGCCGGCGGGTCTGCGGGCTCGTGGCAGATCTCCGGACTCTCGGGTGACCAGCGCCAGCAACTGGTGGACGACCTGCGCGTGCAGGTTCGCGCGGGCTCCGCCGGCGGGGCGGCCGTCGCCAGGCCGAGGGTCGGCCTCTACCGACCCTGGAACGCTTCCATGGACGAGGGCTGGACGCGCTGGCTGCTGGAGATGTACGACTTCGACTTCACGAGCCTCTATAACGCCGACGTGCGCGCCGGTCAGCTACGCAACCGGTACGACGTCATCGTCCTGGCCGACATCAGTCCCAACGGGATCATCAACGGTTCCGCAATCGGTTCCGTGCCCTCTCGATACGCTGGCGGGATCGGCGCGGAGGGCGTGAGAGAACTCGATGCGTTCGTGCGCGGTGGAGGCACGCTCGTCACGCTCAATGGTTCGAGTCGCCTGGCGATCGACGAACTGCACCTGCCGGTGCGGAATGTCATTCAGGGAGTGCCGCGCGACGAGTACTTCGCGGGCGGTGCCATCGTGGAGTTGCTCGTCGATCCGTCGCACCCTGTCATGAGCGGAATGCCCGAACACGCCAAGATCTTCGTAGGCTCGAGCCCGGTGTTCACGACGGAAGAGGGCTTCGAGGGCCGGGTTCTCGCGAAGTACGGTGAAGACGCCTCGCCCCTACTCTCAGGGTACTTCCTCGGCGATGAGCATGTGCGTGGCCACGCAGCGGCGCTCGACGTCGCGCATGGCGAAGGGCGGGTCGTGCTCCTGGGCTTTAAGCCGCAATGGCGCGGCCAGCCTTTCGGCACGTTCAAGATCCTCTTCAACGCCGCGCTGTACTCCGGTGCGGTGGCTGCCCAGACGCCCGACAACACCGGGTTCTGGAAGGCGCCGGAAGATGAAGACGAAGAAGCCGAAGAGGGCAGAGCGAACGGGCGGCGTCAGTAGGCGGCCGCGTGCACGTCCGTGGTCTCGAAGTCGCCGCCCTTGAAGAGCAGCGGTTCGCCGGAGACTGCGGAGAGCGCGTACGCGAAGGTGTCGCCACTCGATTCTACCTGATGCTGGAAAGGGTTGCAGCCGGCACGTCGGGTGAGAATGACCCTCGCAGGGACGGCGAGGCACGACCATGGCGCAATCGGTTGCCATGCGTCCTGAAACACTTCTCGGGTGGGGAGGGGTAGGGCTACGGCATGGGCGCACTGACACCGTGGGTACAGCGACTCCTGATCACGAACGTCGTGATGTTCTTCATCACGACGTCGAGCCAGGGGCTCTTTCGAGAGCTCTGGTTCTATCCGCCCGTCGCCATCTTCCGACCGTGGACGATTGTGACCTATATGTTCCTGCACGGGAGCATTGGGCACCTGTTCTTCAACATGCTCGGGCTCTTCTTCTTCGGCCCCCGCCTCGAAGCACGTCTCGGCTCGAAGGCCTTCCTCTGGCTGTACTTTCTTTCGGGAATCGGAGGCGCGCTCTTCCAGACCGTGTTCGCGACTGCTGCGCCGATGGTCGGTGCGTCGGGTGCGATCTACGGGCTGCTGGTGGCGTTCGCCTACTATTGGCCACGCGAGAAGATCCTCGTGATGTTCATCCTTCCGATGGAGATCTGGCTCGCCGTCACGCTCTACATGATCTACTCGCTCTACGCGGGTATGGGGAACGTCTCGGGAGGCATTGCACACTTCGCGCACCTCGGGGGAGCGGCCCTGGGGTTCGCATTCCTCAAGTGGTGGGAATGGCAAAGGGGATCGGCCAAGCGGTCCTTCAAACGCAAGATGCGACCCGATGCCACGCCGGCCGGTTTCGTGGGCGATCGAGTCGCTCTCGCCCGTTGGAAAGGCATCTCGATCGACTCTCTCCATGAGTTGAATCGCGACGAGGTCGTCCGTCTACTCGACAAGGCTCAAAAGGACGGGCCGGGGAGCCTCGAGAATCATGAGCGGGAGTTCCTCGACCGAATGTCAGCCGGCTGACATGAGCCGAATCAGGTGAGGAAGCTGTACTACGCAGCGTGGACGGATCGCGTGTGGACTCGCTGAGGGAGCACGACATGGAATTCTCGCTGGAGGGGCGCCGGACCCCCATCGACCTGACGCCGGAAGAGTTCTCGGAGATGGGCCATCGGCTCATCGACGACATCACGGAACTCCTGGCCGGAATGAGGGATCGGCCACTCGCCCGTGGTGAGACTCCCGAGCAGGTCCGCGGGCTCCTCGACTCGGCTGCCGGGCTGCCCGAGACGGGAACCGAGGCGGGCGCGCTTCTCCGGGAGACGACCGAACTGCTCATCGACCACTCCCTGTACAACTCCCATCCGCGCTTCTTCGGCTACATCACCGCCGCGGCGGCACCGGTCGGCATTCTCGGGGACCTTCTCGCATCAGCGGTGAACCCGAACCTCGGCGGTTGGAGTCTCTCGCCGATGGCGACCGAGATCGAAGACCAGGCGGTGCGGTGGATCGCCGACCTCGTCGGATTCCCGGAGGGGGGCGACGGCGTTCTGGTGAGTGGTGGAAACATGGCGAACATGCTCGGGTTCTGGGCTGCTCGCGCCGCCAAGACGAACTGGGACGTGCGTGAGTCCGGGATGCGTGTGGCCGAGGCCGAGACGCTCCGGGTCTACGGATCCAAAGGCACGCACACCTGGATCCAGAAGGCCGCGGACCTGTCGGGACTTGGGTCACAAGCGATTCGGTGGATCGAGACGGAGGCGGACGGCCGTATGAGCGTCTCCGCGCTTCGCGCCCAGCTCGATGCGGACATCGAGGCCGGGGATCGTCCTTTCATGGTCGTGGGCACGGCAGGGTCGGTGTCCACGGGGGCGGTCGATCCTCTTCCGCTTCTTCGTGAGCTCTGCGACGAGTACGACCTCTGGTTCCACGTCGACGGCGCCTATGGTGCGTTCGCTGCTGCTGCTCCGAATGTCCCGGACGATCTGCGCGGCCTCGCGCTCGCGGATTCGGTGGCTCTGGATCCGCACAAGTGGTTGTATGCCCCTCTCGAGGTGGGATGCACACTGGTGCGTGACCCGAAGGCTCTCCTGGCCGCTTTTTCGTACCGGCCCGACTACTACTACTTCCAGCAGGAAGCCAAGAACTTCTTCGAACACGGCATCCAGAACTCTCGTGGATTTCGTGCTCTGAAGGTGTGGCTCCAGCTCAAGCAGGTCGGGCGGGCGGGCTACACACAGATGATTGCCGAGGACATCGAGCTTGCCCGGCGATTCCACGAGATCGCGGAAGAGACCGACGGTCTCGAAGCGTTCGGACACGGTCTCAGCATCACGACCTACCGGTATGTGCCTCACGACCTGGCCGACCGCTCGGAAGACGAGGCGGTCGGGAGCTACCTCAACGAGCTGAACCAGGAGATCCAGGGACGGATGGAACGTGGAGGGGACGCGTTCGTTTCCAACGCCGTTCTGGGCGAGGTCTACGCGCTGCGGATGTGCGTCGTGAATTTCCGGACCACGCTCGAGGATGTCGTCGCTCTGGCCCGCATCACGGTTGATCTGGGCCGTTCAGCCGACGCGGATCTTCGTCCCGAGGGGCTGCGCTGACGGCGTTCGAGGGGCGGGGGAAGGAGGCGGGGTGAGCGATCCGACTCGATATCCCATTCCGGCACGTGTCCATCGCGTCGAAGAGACGATTCAACGCAGCCGCTTCATCACGACCGTCGCGCACGCGCCAGACGCGGAGGCCGCGCACGCCTTCGTTCAGACTGTCCGGGACGAGTATCCCGATGCGACGCACCACTGTTGGGCCTTCGTCGCCGGCCCGCCGGGCAGCACGACACACATCGGGATGAGCGATGACGGAGAGCCACACGGGACCGCGGGCCGACCGATGCTCACGACGCTACTCCATGCGGACGCCGGCGAGATCGTCGCGGTGAGCACGCGCTACTACGGGGGTGTGAAGCTCGGTACGGGAGGGTTGTCCCGGGCCTACGCGGGTGGGGTCAAGCTCGCGCTGACATCACTCCCGATGGAGGAGAAGGTCGATCGTGTGCTGGCCGACGTAACGGTCGGGTACGCAGACATCGATGGCCTTCAGCGGCTCGTCGAGGAGCTGGCCCTTCCGATCGAGGAAGAAGACTTCGGCGCCGAGGTGCGGCTACGCGTCGGGGTGCCCGTGGCGGAACTCGATGGGCTGCGCGCGAGGATCGCGGATCTGACGAGAGGGGCAGGGCGGGTCGAGGACGCCTCTCCTCAACCGTAACGAGCGTCGATCGCGCGACGAATCTGGTCCAGGTCCTGACCTTCCTTGTACCTCCGATAGGCCAGCCGGCCTTCGCCCTGACAAATCACGCAGCCCATGGCCATTCCGCCGGCTGAGTAGCAGGTGAGAAGCGATCGATAACCTGGGAGTGCGGCACACCCGCACCCACATCCGATCCCGTCGGCGATGTGCGGGATCTCGCGAATCTGGTCGTAGATCGCGATGGTCGACTCGGGAAATCCAGGGAGGTCATCAGCCGTCAACACGCCGGAAGCGTCGATCCCTTCACGCGGCTCCGGGTGGGTGATGGCCGCCGTCAACGGAGTCGGACGTAGACTCAGAATCGTCGCAGCCCCGGCGGGCAGGAACTTCAGGAAATCGCGTCGGGAAGTCATGGGGCCTCCGGGTCAGTCTCCGCCGGGGCGTGGCGGTGAAATCATGATATGTGCGCCCGCCGTGCCTGGGAACATGAGCCAGGGAGCCCCTGGCCCGGTGGGCTGCGGAGAAAGACCCGTAGACTCGGGAGTGGCCCACGGGGTGTAGATGACGTAGCGGAGATAGGCGTTCTCGACCGTCCCGGATTCCGCGTCGAATCCATCGCCGGCAAGCACGTACAGAGTCGCCGGCTCCTCAGGCATCGCCAGCGTGCCCGCATCGGCCTCATCCCACCGCCGCTGCGCGAGTTCTCCGGCATCGGTCACGCCCTGCGCCCTCAGCTCACGACCTCGCGCCATGTACGGGTCGAGTGATTCGTGATAACACGCCGTTCCCCAGCCCTCTCGGTTCGGGTCGTCGGCCAGGCAGATGAGCTCGTTGGAGCCTTCACGGAGCGTGGCCAGGCTTCCATCTGCTAGAAATCCGAGCACTTTCGCTCCGGCGCGATCCATCATGGGCGCCGATTGAACTGCCTCCGCGATCTGGACGGCCGAGCTCGGGACCTGAGCCGCTGCGTCCTGCACGGTGAGCGCCAGTGTGATGGCGATGACGGGGACCAGCGTGCGGGCTGTGTGAATGGCTCTGCGGCGAGTCATGGATTCTCCTGACGTGCTCGGGTCTCGAATAGGTACGTGGATCTAGTGCGGCCAGTTCCCGAAGGGATCCTCGAGGGACGGACTCTGCGGTGTGAGCAGGTCGGCCCCGTCCTCCGTGATGACCATGATGTCCTCAAGACGTATACCGAATTCTCCGGGAATGTAGATCCCCGGCTCGTCGCTGAAGGAGTTGCCGACCACCAGCGGTTCACGGTTTCCCTTGACCAGATAAGGCCATTCGTGGCCATCCATGCCGATTCCGTGACCGACTCGGTGCGTGAAGAAACGGTAGCCGGGCCCGAAGCCACCGTCCTCGATCACCTTGCGGGCCGCCGCATCGACGTCTTCAGCAGGGACCCCGGGTCCGGCTGCGCGCCACGCGGCGGTCTGGGCTTCGAACTCGATGTCGAACACGTGCTTCATTCGGTCGGTGGGCGTGCCGAGGACGAACGTCCGGCTGATATCGGATCGGTATCCCTCGACGCCGCATCCCCCGTCGATGAGGAGGATCGTTCCTTCCCGGATGACCTGGGGCGTAATCGATCCATGGGGAAGCGCCGCGTACTGGCCGGTCTGCACGCTCGCGCGGCCCTGGAAGCCGAGGCGCTGGTGCGCCATGCTGATCAGGTCACCGACATCGCGCTGGGTCATTCCCTCTTCCATCGCGAGGTACGCGGCCTTGTAGGCAGTGAGCGTGACCTCGTTGGCGAGCTTCATCAACTCGATCTCGTGTGCGTCTTTGGCGCCTCGGCAACCCGCGGTGATCGGGGTCCCGCTGACCACCTCGAGGGCCGGTGCGGCCTGGGCGACACCATTGCTGAACCGGAACTGCATGGTCTCTTCCGCCCCGATCCGCCCGCCCGAGATCCCACGATCGCGGAGTCCTTCAGCCACACGCAGATAGGGGCTCTCGTGCTCCTCCCACGTGCGGACTTCGGCGCCGCCGAGCGGTCCGAGGGCAAGCTGCTCACGCGCCCGATCCTCCTCGAAGGCCGGACACACCACGAAGGCGTCTCCATCGACGGGGATGACGACGGTGAAGAGCCGTTCGCCTCCGCCCCAGCCGATGTTCGTGTAGTAGACCATGGACGTGCCGCCTGTCAGGAAGAGCGCATCCACGTCGTTGGCGCGCATCAGGCGCTTCGCTTGCTCGATCCGGCCTGCCCGCTCCTCCGAGGTGATCGGTCTGGCCCGATCGGCCCATGACGAGAGGCGCGCGATCGATGGCGGCATCTCCTGTGGGAGGGGCGCCGCGAGCAACTCTTCGGGGCCGCTCAGTGCGGTACCGGCAGCAACCGCGGAGGAGGCGCCGAGGAAGTCACGTCTCGAGATCATTCGTCAATCTCCTGAGGTCCGGAGGCAATATGCCGGCGCCATTCTACGCTCGGCGCCCGCTGACCACCACGGGGTCCAGGTGGCGGGTCTCTGTCGGGAACCGAATCCTTCGTCCAGCTTTACGACGTAAGGGGAGAGGGAAGGGGCGAGGAGGAGCAGAGTGAGCAGCAATCTCAGGATCGACTACACCGACCTTCACGGTCTCGTGGACGAGGGCGTGAAGCAGTCGAAGCAGCGGAAGGAGCGAAAAGCGCGGGTTCGTGCGCTCCCGCTGAGGGTGGCGCGTGTGATCGCGATCACGGTGGTGCTCGCCCTGCTTCCGTTCGCGCTCCTCATTCGGGGCGGCGTCTTCGCCTACCAGGAGTGGGCACTCGGCACCTGGCCGGCCCTCTTCATTTCAGCCCTCGGTACCGCGCTGCTGCTGGGGCTTTATGCGTGGGGTGTCAGCCACAAACTGGGCGCGGGCAAGGGCCTCAGGAAGCTCTTTACTCGTTCAGCGGTCGCGGTGGGCATCGCCTACGTGGGCTATGCGCTCGTGTTCGTGGCCAGCGAAAACGTGAAGTCCGACGACGTTCAGGCCGAGTACGCGAACATCCACCCACTCCTTCGCGTGGCATCGAGCGCCCTCATCCTCGTCGACCGGTCTGCGGTCATCACCGACGCAGGAAGGAC
>JBDGVT010000010.1:0-28658 GCA_039585495.1 Gemmatimonadota bacterium
TCCCAGGACATCGCAGCTTTGGCTCTCGCTCGGGTGAAGCAGGATGGTTGGCTGAACGTACGCCAGAAAGAGCAACTTCGGCGCGGATTGATCGCTGCTGGAAATCTGCTGGGTTGGGGCGCGAAGGCTGCGAGTAGTGGAGATCCCATCGGAGACTTGAGTAAGGATCTCAAGACCCTTACGAAGAACGGTGCGGCTGCACTCAAGCAAGAAATCGTCGAGGAGCTCAAGGGCAAAGAGACAGAGATGTCGAGGCTCGAGGAGGCGATCGTGGAGTTCCGGGCGCTTGCGGCGGATGAGAACACGGTCTATCCGCGGGAGCTCACATACGTCCACACCGCCCGAGACGCGGCCCGAGGCCTGGTTACGAAGACCGAACTCGTTACCGTGGCGGACACGGCCGAGAACGAGAGCGCGGCCAACGCGGCGGAGAAGGGGCTGAATCGCTGGACGCAGTACAAGGATCAGATGATCGAAGAGCTCAATATGCGTGCGAGCTTCCTCAACGTCGTCACCAACAACCTCATTTCGTCGAGTTCTCGCAGGGCCTGCTGAAGGAAGTGGTCGTCACGCTTCACTAGGGGCATCTTCGGCGAAGTGATGCCGGGGGCCCGTCGAGCCTTTCTGCGGCCGGCTCCTCCACCAGAGGAGATACGCATGGTCGGTCGGGTCGCGGTATATCTGTTCGTCGCCATACTGTGGACGGGCCTCGTCTCCGTCGATGTCGCGGGACAGATGACGGGCGCGACGTACGCTCGGGCCGAGCAGTTCCTGGGGCGGAACACCAGTCGCCTCGTATTCGGGACCGAAGCGACCCCCAACTGGATCGACGGTTCAGATCGGTTCTGGTATCGCACCAATACACGGGATGGTGCGCGCTTCGTTCTGGTCGACGCCGCGACAGGCGAGCGCGCTGCTGCCTTCGATCATGCGCGTCTCGCCGCTTCGCTGTCGGTTGCGACGAGGGGTTCCTATACGGCTGCGAAGCTGCCGTTCGACGAGATCGAGTTTCTCGATGAGGGTGCTACGGTCCGATTCGCCGTGGACGACTCCACGACGTGGCGGTGCTCTTTGTCGACCTACGCGTGCGCCGGCCCGGCCTACCACGAGAGGCTTCCGGTCGACGAGGTCCTTTCGCCGGACCGCCGTTGGATCGCGTTCGAGCGGGAGGAGAACCTCTGGGTCCGGTCGTCCGAGACAGGTCAGGAGTACGCGCTTACCACGGATGGCGAAGAGCACTACGGGTACGCCGTGCACCCGGAGAACCGCGATTGGGTGACGCACCGTCGACAGGGCATCAAGCGCCCGCCGATCGTGTCGTGGTCGCCGGACTCGCGCCGGATCGTGACCCACCGGCTGGACGAGCGGAACGTCGAGGACATCCATCACCTGGAGACGACGACGGGCCGGCCCGTCCTCTATGCGAGCCGGTATGCGCTACCCGGTGACTCGATCATCCCGACGTACGACCTCTATGTCTTCGATGTAGAGGAGCGCTCCTCGGTGCGTATCGACATCCCAACGCAGGAAATGGTCAACGCGACTTGCTGCTCGATCATGGAGGGCGATGTCTGGAAGGATATCCGGTGGGCGTCGGCAGGTGATCGCCTTTATGTCACCAACATCAAGCGCGGCAATCGCGAAGTCGACCTGTACGAGGCCGACGCCCGCACCGGTTCGGTGCGTCGCGTGCTCCAGGAGACGAGCCCGACCTTCCTGGAGCTAAACCAGAACTCGAATGGAATCCCCAACTGGCGGGTGATCCGTGGGGGGCGAGAGCTCATCTGGTTCTCTCAGCGTGACGGATGGGGACACCTGTATCTGTACGATCTGCAGAGCGGAGAACTCCGCAATCAGATCACGTCCGGACCCTGGGTCGTCCAGAACGTGCTCCACGTCGACGACGCGGAGGGCCAGGTGTACTTCACGGCCAACGGGCGAGACGCGGTCACCGACCCCTACTACCGACTCCTCTACCGGGTGAACCTCGATGGCTCCGGCCTCACCCTCCTCACTCCGGAAGACGCGAACCACCTCGTTTCCCTGGCGCCCTCGGGCAGGTACATCGTCGATACCTACTCTCGCCGCGATACGCCCCCTGTCACGGTCCTACGGGGGCAGGACGGATCCGTGCTGAGGCAGCTCGAGACCGGTGACATTTCGGACCTGCTCGCGACCGGATGGACATGGCCGACCGCGTTTACGGTGAAGGCGCGAGACGGCGTGACTGATCTGTCAGGATTCCTGTACTTCCCGACGAACTTCGATCCCGACCTCAGCTATCCCATCATCGACTACATCTATCCGGGTCCCCAGATCGGGCCTATCAGGACGAGGGGTTTCACGGTGAGCCCGGGCGGCGACGTCCAGGCGATGGCTGAACTCGGGTTCATCGTCTTCACGATCGACGCGACCGGTACGCCGTCGCGATCGAAGGCATTCCATGATGCGTATTACGGAGACCTCGGCGACAACGGCCTTCCGGATCACATCACCGCGATTAAACAGCTCGCGGCCAGCTATCCTCAGATCGACGTCGACAGGGTCGGTATCTTCGGGCATTCGGGCGGAGGCTTCTCGTCGACGGGTGCGATGCTCCGGTATCCGGACTTCTTCAAGGTGGCTGTGTCCGGGGCCGGGAATCACGACAACCGCAGCTTCGGTCACTATTGGGGTGAGAAGTACCAGGGCTTGCTGGAGAGGAACGACGATGGAACCGACAACTACGATTCTCAGGCGAATCATCACCTCGCCGCGAACCTCGAAGGCAAACTGCTGCTCTACTACGGAACCCTGGATGACCGGGTCCATCCGAACGCGAACCTGCTGCTGATCGACGAGTTGGTCCGGCACAACAAGGACTTCGATCTGATCGTGCTGCCCAACCGGAACCATGGGAGCAGCGCCGAGCCCTACATCGTCAGGCGCCGCTGGGACTACTTCGTGGAGCACCTGTTGGGAATGGAGCCACCGCCCGGGTATCAGATCCGGTAAGGCGAGGCGGGGCGGGGCCGCCCCGCGCTCCGAGTGCGGATCAGCTCTCGGGCGTCAGAACCAACGTGCGGATGAGGTCGCTCAAATACCGCAGATCTCGCAGGTCGAGGACTTCGCCGGGCGAGTGACTGTACCGCCCCGGCCACGACAGCCCCTGATTGGGTGCGCCCCAGAATGTGAACTGCGTGCCATCGGTGCCGCCCTGGGTCAGTCCCATCTGCAACGGGATTCCAGCGGCGGAAGCGGCATCGAACACCCGACGACGCTCCCGGTCTGGCGATACACCAGAGCTTTCCGTCGCGCGGAGGACCGGCCCCGCACCCAGCGGCGTGTACGCGAAGTGGGGCGATTCGAGGGGGGTGTCGGACGAGACGAAGGTATCGATCGAGTAGATCCGAAGCGTGGATCGCCCGAAGCGCTGGGCCATGGCTCCCGCACCGACGAGCCCGCCTTCCTCTCCAACCGACCAGGCGAAGATGACCTTGGAGGGAAGGGCGGTGGGGTCGACCTCGTTGATCGCGAGGAGGAGCGCCGTCGTTCCGGCGCGATCGTCCAGCGCCCGTGCCACAAAACGGTTTCGGCCCAGTCGCAGACCTTCCTTATGGCTGGTCACCGACATGCCCGCCCGTACGCCGCGCGCTTCGAGGGCGGCACGGTCCAATCCGAACCAGGCTTTCTGCGCGGTCGGATCTCGTTGCGTCGCTTCGTCGCGGGTGAGGAATACCCCTCGGATCGGATCAGGGCCGGCGGCTTCGAGTGACTCGCGCTTCCACCGCGGGTCGGTGTCGGCGCCGCTGCCGGAGCGCTGGTTGGGTGCATCAGGTGCGTCGAAATGGACCAGGGCCGTCTGGCCCTCCCACGCGGACGCGAGAACGCCACCCCTCCCGTCGAGCGTAATCACGCCCTCCGGGGAGATTGACTCGACTTCGTATCCGACCTCATCCATGTGGGCCATGAAGACGGTGGTGTCCCGGTCCGGGCCTGCCTCGACCCAGACGTTTCCCATGTCATCGACGACCGCTGCGTCCCGAGCCCAGTCAGGGAGGTGTTCGAGGACGTATCTGCGGACTGGCCACTCGTGTCCAGGGACCCCGTACAACTCAACGAGTTCAGTCAGCATGTCTGACACCGGTTCAAGCGCCGGATCGACATGGGCGCTACGGAGAGCCTGCCGAGTCGGTGCGCGTGCCCACTCGGTATCGACCGGCGACTCGATGCCCAAAGCTGATGCTCCCGCCGCCAGGACTCGGCCCGCTTCCTCGGAGGACACTACCTCCATGTGCGATCCGGGCGAGCGAACCTCCGGCGCGATCAGGTGCACTCGCTCGATGCCCGCAGCCTCGAGCACGGGGGCCATGCGACCGAAGGAAGAGGGAGATCGCACGCCGGCGACTGCATTCGTCTGTCCCTCAGAGAACATCACGACCTCATCGAAGGTCCCGTTACGCGCTACGTACGACGACAGCCCCACGGTATTGAAGCCGAGTTGAGAACTGAGCACGAAGTGCGTTTCACCTGCCGGCGTGGCGGACAGATCAGCGAGTGTCGTGACGGCCGCGCAGCCGACGGCCTGGCCTGCCCCGGGCCCGGCTACCGCCCCTTCGAGCGTCCAGGCCGGCAGATGCCGAATGATCGGGTCGAGAAGGCCGATCCCGAGCGCCTCGACCTCCGCGGCAGACGAGGCACCCACGTCGACCCAGAGATCGTCGGCAGTACTGACTTCGTTCTCACCGCGATGTTGGCTCGAGAAGTGGCCGTTGGTCCGAGCGACCACACCTGCGATGGGTCCCGAGGGTGTGATCACCCGAACCTGCTGTGCCTCGAACGCCTGGTCCCAAAGCGGGTGTTGTGACCCGCGCCCGATTCGATGCACGCGCAGGTAACCATCGTCGGTGATCTGGCTTGCCGAGAGGCCCGGACGGTCCAGCATGCATGCAACGACCCGACGAGGGGACCCCCTTCCGACCCGGCGAACGAGGTTGCCCCACGGATCGGCTGCCCACCCGGGCATCTGGTCGGCCAACCCTGGTGCGACCCGAGTCTCGTAACCGGTGACCACGTCGAGAGTGGTCCACGAGGCGATGGCCTCGAGATCGCTGGCACTTTGGCCGCCGACCGCACTGGGCACCGCAATGAACAGAATCGATGCGAGACGGACCGAGGACCTCATGAGCAACGGCGCTCAGCCGCCCCCTGTTGCCGACATCCCTCCCGAAGACGGGATCCAGTCGAAGTACCCGATCATCATCTCCTCTTCGGTCTGCTCCCCGAAGTAGATCGTCGCCGACGGGTCCGGGTTGAACTCGTTCGCTGCGCTGTTGTCGTACCACGCCGTGGCGCGGAGCGTCGTTCCCGGCACGACCTCGATCGGCTCCGCGAATTCGTACTCGAGCTGCCAGTTGAAGTCGTATCGCGGTACATCGAGCAGCTCCATCTCGCGTCCGTCCGGATACACGAGGTCGTATCGGAACGCCTTACCACGCAGGTGCATGTGCGGGAGGAGCGACAGAATCTCGCCGGCGGATTCGAACTCGTATTCCGCCATCGTCCTGTAATCCGGATCGTGTGCAGGGATTTCGAAGCGCGTATTGAAGGCCGAAGTCGTTTCGACGATCCGTTCGGGTACGCCGTCCGCGAAGTGGAAGCCGATACTCGTCTGATCCAACCCCTCTTCACCGTTGGGCGTGTAGTGTACCTGGAATTTCAGCGTCGATCCCGCTGGAAGCAGCTTCGCGGAGTTCTCCGGGAAGACGCTGCCCTGGAAGCCGGGCACCCAGATGCCCATATAGCCGTCGATTCCGCCCTGCTGGTTCTCGGCGTCGGGCTCCTCGACGAAGACCAGCACGTGGTGGACCGTCGATAGATCGGTCGGCCGGATCTCCATAGCCTCGATCCACTTGTCCTCTTCAAAATTGGTCGGGACGTAGGAGTACTGGTACTCGACCGTTCCTTCGGCAGGAACAGGGAATGGCTCCAGAAGGGCAAGTTCCGCATCGGGCTCTCCGAGCTGCCAACCCGGTGTCCAGTCCAGCGGCTCGGGCGACAGGTCCATGTCACCTTCCGGTGCTCCTGCCTCGAGCCAGGCGAGCAGGGTCTCCCGATCTTCATCCGAGAGGGACCGATCGTTGGCGAAGTGTCCGACTCCGGGCGCCGCGAACCACGGCGGCATGATGCGGTCCTCGATCACGTGTTGGATCATGCCACGCCGCCGGTAGACCTGACTGTAGGTCTCGAACTTGAAGGGACCTACGCCGCCATCGCGATGGCACGTCTGACAGTTGTTCTGGATGACCCGACTCACTTCGTTGTGGTAGGTCGGACCGTCGTACGCGGTCAGGACGACGTAGGCACCGATACCGAGGGCGGTTCCGGCGGCGATCGTGAACACCTTGTTCATCAGGCACTACTCCGGGCAGGATCGATACAGGCACATGGCACAGGGACTCTTCAGTGCGTGTGCTCGACTTCGACTTCGTGGTCGTGAACTTCCGCAGCCAGGTAACAACCTTCGGGAGGCATAGAGGGGACCGCAACCTCTTCTCCCCCCATGAGCTCATCGAGAGCGTTGCGGAGATACGTGCTTCGAGGCTTCGGTTTCGTATACCGAATGCCGTACTGGTCGTCGATGGCACCCCGATACCGGAGTTTCCGTTCCGAATCGAACAGGAAGGCCTCAGCCGTCGTGATCACACCGAGCTGTCGAGCGACGTCCCATTCGTGGTCGACGGCGTAGGTTCCGCCGAGGCCGTAGCGGGAGACGTCCTCCTCCATATCGGCCGGAGTGTCTAGAGGGCTGACGTTGAGGTAGAGCGCGGAGACGCCCTGGTCCGCGTAGTCAGACGCGATTCGCGCCGTCTCCGGACCGTACCTCCGCGAAACCGGGCACAGAGCGTCGCGCACGAACACCACGACCGAGCGCCCCGCCGCAAACGAAGTGAAATCCAGCTCGTTGCCGTCGAGGTCAGTGAAGCGGAGGTCGGCGAACGAGGTGCCAAGGCCATATTCGGGATCACCGGCGTCGATGATCGGCCCTGCGCGCTCGTCACCGAGTCCGCGGAGGACTGCCATGGCACCGAACGCGATCATGGCCACGCCCGCCATCAACCCGATCGTCTGCCGCATCGCCTGACCCCTGGCCTCTGGATTCAGCTGTGCACCCCTTTCGTTCGATCCTAGTTCGTACTCGCGGCAGCCCGATTTGATTCCGTCAGCGCGCCGTATACGATGGACCGCAAAGGAGGATCGATCGGGACCTCACCGAAGCCATCGTACTGTGTCCACGCGAAGGCGATGATTTCCTCGACCGGGTCGATCCAGAAGAACGTGTTCGCCACGCCCGCCCACCAGTATGTCCCTTCATCTGCGCCTCCCACCGAGACCGCGAAACCCAGGCCGAATCCGTGGTTCGGAACGGGCCCACCGACGTTGATCGGGATGAGCTCTTCCGGGAGGTGGTTGCTCCGCATATCCCTCACAGTCTCAGGCTGGAGGAGCCGCACGCCATCGAGTTCACCTTCGTTCAAGAGCATTTGGGCGAAGCGCAGGTAGTCCATGGCGGACGAGGTCAGACCGCCTCCCCCCGAGTACCATGATGGAGCCGTCGTGAAGGGACCGTCGGCCGCTGACTCGGTTGCGGTCAGCGTCCCATCCCGCACGGTGTAGATGCCGGCGAGTCGGTCGAGCTTCGAGGCATCGACGTGAAACGCGGTGTCGTGCATGCCTAGCGGATCGAAGATCCGTGTCCGGAAGAACGCGTCCAGGGACATACCCGATACGACCTCGACCACCCGTCCGAGCACGTCGGTGGACATGCTGTAGTTCCAGAGCGTGCCGGGGTCCGCGAGGGTCGGTAACGCTGCGAGCGCGGCGACCGTCTCCTCGAGGTCTTTGCCCGACTGGCGTCCGAGCGTGTTGAACAGATCCCGGACATACATCTGGTCCACCGGCGTGTTGCCGAAGACGCCGTACGTGAGTCCGCTCGTATGCCTCAACAAATCCCGAATCGTGATAGGACGGGAGGGAGCGCGTGTCTGACCATCGTCGTAGACCTGGACGTCGGCAAAGGCGGGGATGACGTCCGCCAGCGGCTGCTCCAGCCCCAGTCGACCCTCCTCGACGAGCATCATCACCGCTGTGCTCGTGATCGGCTTTGTCATCGAGTAGATGCGAAAAATGTCGTTCGGCTCGAGGGGGTCTTCACCCAGATTCCGCCAACCGTGGGCGTCCCAGTGCACGATCGTTCCACCACGCGCCACCAGCGTCATGATTCCACCGGTCCGACCGTCGTCGATGATCTCCTGCATGGTGGGCGTGATGCCCTCCAGTGCTTCGGCGGACATCCCGACGTCGGCCGGCTGACCCTGGGTGATGCCTGGTCCCTCCATGGACGTCCCGGACTCGGCGGTCGGCTGACACGCAGCGACGAGGAGGGCGAGGGCAAGTGTGGGAGGGAGGAGGCTTCGGGCGGAAAACATGTGCGACTTCCGTTGGCGAGAGGAGAGGGCAACATCGGAGACCGGACGAGCTGCCGCCACTCTCTCCCGTGCGCACCCGCTGGAGTCCCCGTACCTTCGCGTCCGATGAAAACAAATCCTATCGGGTCGGCCCTTTGTGGCCCCGGGTATCGCTTCCTCCTCGGAGCCCTCGCACTGGGCGCGTGCGTCGACGCCGGCACGGACGAGCGGTACGCGGTGGTAGCCGACGTTCCCGAGTTGATGGCGCATGTCATCGAGCCGGCTGCGCAGGAATACTGGGGTGCCGTCGGGTGGATTCTGGACGAAGACGGGGAGCATGAGCTGCGCCCAGCGAACGACGAGGAATGGCTCGAGGTCGAGAACGCCGCGTTCGTCGTTGCCGAGTCGGGGAACCTGCTCATGATGGATGATCGGGCGGCCGATCAAGGGGCGTGGATCACGATGTCACAAGCGCTTGTCGAGATCGGGCGTCGAGCGGTCGAGGTCGCGGAGGCGAAGGACGAACAGGGCGTATTTGATGTGGGTGCGGAGATGTACTTCGTCTGCACGAATTGCCACGCCACGTACGCCATCGAGACTCTGAGGCCGAGCGATGACAGAACCGACGAGTCGAGTGGGGGCTCGTGATCAGAGGGATTCTCGAGTGGATGGGCAATACGCCGTGGAGCGTGGCACTCCTCGAGTCCTACTACGTCTGGCCGCTCGTCGAGTCGACGCATGTGCTCACGCTCGCACTCTTCGTCGGCACGGCGGTCATGATGGATCTGCGCCTGGTCGGCGTCGCCTTCCCCGGGGTGCCGGCCTCGGCGTTCACGGAACGGCTGCTTCCCTGGACCCGGTTCGGCTTCGCGCTGATGGTCGTGACAGGGCTGCTGCTGTTCTACTCTTCACCACTTCGGTACTACCACAACCTCTTCTTCCGCATCAAAGCGGTTTTGCTGGTCGTGGCAGGGCTGAACATCTGGCTCTTCCACTCCCGCATTCACGCGTCGATAGGGGAGTGGGAGGATGCTCTGCGACCTCCGAGGGCCGCGCGGATCGCGGGACTGATCTCGCTCGTCGTCTGGACCGGCGTGGTCTTCTCCGGTCGACTGGTAGCGTACAACTGGTTCGAATGTGACATCCAGCCACAACCCGCGGTCGTGAACTGGGTCGCCGGCTGTCAGTTGGAGGGTGAGTAGATGATCCCTCCCGAGTCGTGGATTCCCTTCTTCGAATGGTGCGAGGAGACGTTCTTCGGAACCGTGGTGCGGGAGTCCATCTGGATGTTCCCGATCATCGAGTCGATCCACCTCACAGCGCTCTGCCTGATGGGGGGCGCGCTGATTCTGGTGGACCTCCGGCTGCTCGGCTTCGGTCTGAAAGACCAGGGCATCGACGAGCTGGCGAGGGATGTGCGGCCGTGGCTCGTGGGAGGCGTGGTAGTCATGCTCACGACAGGCGTTCTGTTGTTCCTGTCCGAGGCGATCAAGTGCTTCTACAACACGTCATTCTGGGTGAAGATGATCGCACTTCCAATCGCGCTCGTGTTCACGTTCCTCGTTCGGAACCGTGCGGCGCTCAACGGGCTCGAGACTTCGACGCGCAGTCGACTGCTCGGCGCCACTTCGCTGCTCCTCTGGTTCACCGTCGCGGCGGCAGGCCGCTGGATCGGGTACAGCTAGAGAGAAGTGCCTAGCAGCGACCCTGTTGCCGTCGGGCTGCAAGCATGTCGCGTTCGTACGGAGCGCCGGTTCCCGATGAGCCCAGGAAGATCTTGGTGCCATCGGTGAAGGTGACGTCCTTCCCGTTCGCTCTCGTCAGCGAGTGATCCTTCGCCTGGTAACCGTCAACCACGATCTCGGTGCCGGGTGTCAGGCAGTCACGATGCAGACCCCGACGCAGGAGGACGTTCGGTGTCCCGCCTTCGACCATCCACACTTCGCTGGATCCGTCTTCCTTCTCGATTTCCATATGGATCCAGGTATGCGGGTTCACCCACTCGAGCCTCACGATGTTGCCCTGAAGCCGGATCGGGGCATTTCGATCGAACTCCGCGCCGAACGCATGGTGCGCGAGCAGGGGTGCCGCCACGATGAGCAACGTGAGTGCACTACCGAGAAGAACTGTCGTCTTTCGCATATTGGTTTTCTCAGCTCCGGTCAGTCTTGGCCGCTACCACGCGCTTCTTCCGCGCGAGCACCCCTGAGTACGTTCTCGAGGGCGTAGTTGGCTTCGTGGCAGGCGTATTCGTACAGGAGTCCATCGAGCCGGGTGAACGGTACTTCACCACGCATCTCCGTGGCGAACATCGATGGATCGCGAATCGTAAACTCGTAGTTGATCGTGGTTTCGTCGGGACGGGTGAAGCGCTCGGTCACCTCGAGATCCTCCGTCGGGTAGAACGAGGCGTTCGACATACCGAAGAGGACCTGATCGGGATGGAGGTTCGTCGTCTCGACGACCAGCGTGTCTCCCTCCCAGTGGCCCCATGAGTCTCCCATCCACGGGCGAATGCTCGGGGGAAGAGGTTTGGGCTCGCCCATTCGGATGATCCGCACGTCGTGCACCATCTCGGTCATGATCATGATGTGATCATCGGTCTGCACGATCGTGTAGTTGTTGTTGTAGAAGTAGTTGGGGAGCATGGGCGGGCCGCCGTTCGAACCGAACGACATGATGCATCGCTCCGCGAGCGGCCGGTTCTCGGGATTGTCGTACTGATTGAACTGGCTATTGAAAGCCGTCCGCGCCGCCACCCGCCTCTCCCCTTCCTCACTGAACGCAGCGCGGCGGCCGTCCTCCGGGTAGATCAGGAGCGAGCTGCGCGGTTCACCGTTGAAGACGGCGATGTTGTCACCGGCATCGACGAAGAACTGATTGTACCCGCCGGTGCCTCCCGTCGCGGCATCGAAGATCGGATCTCCGGTGAATTCACCACCGACGGCCGGGGCCCCCCGGTTCGGATCACTCTCGACGTAATCCTCGGCGATGAAGTCCTGGCGACCCTGTTCGAGCGACTCGACCTGTTCGGGGGTGAGCACCAGATCCACACCCGCCGGCCGTACGATCGGCGTCATCGTGCCATTGCTCCAGTTGCCCTGAAAGTCGGGCGTGCCGTCCGCCAGGCGGGGCAGCGTCCACTCGCCGGAATCGCCGGGCTCGAGCGCACACGCGGCGCAGAGGACGGCGCTTAGCGTGAGTGAGATGATCTTCTTCATGTCGATGTCCTCATCGGCCGCGAATCGGGTTCTTTCGGAACTCACCGTACAGGAGCTCTTCCACGAATTCGACGCACTTGAACTGACCCAATCGAGCATTCGGGTCGATGTTGCGGTACAACGGCATCCGGATGGTCCAGGGTCGCGCAAAGGTCTCCGGGTTGGTGACCTCGGCCTCGTACATGATGTGATCGGGCCCGAGCATGGTATATCGCTCGATGACCGTGGTGCCGTACCCGGTGAAGTTGCCGGCCCGGTCCAACCACGTTTGGCCGTTGAAGCCGTCCACGCGCACCACGAAGGTGTCTCCTTCCCACTGCCCGTAGGACTGGCCCATCCACGAATCGACCTGCGCCTCCCCGGGATCTTCGAGATAGATGTCGCGCGTGGCGGACGCGTACTCGTAGGCCACGAAGAACCGGGAATCGCTCTGGAAGATCTGGAAGGGGAAGGGCATGTACGTGGCTCGGGGGACGCCCGGGAGGTAGCACTTGATCTCGGGGTCGCGTTCGATCCAATGCTTTCGATTCTCGTTGCGCTGAGCCAGCGCGGCCGGCAGATACGGAATCTCTCCTCCCTGCACTATGCCGTATCCGGACGGGACGGCGCCCACGGCGCCCATGGCGAGCACCTCCTCGGCGGGCACGGGGATGACCGGACCAGGCTGCATGGCCAGCGCCGGCCGTGCGGAGTGGGGCTCGATGTCCCAGTGGGCGTTGCCCAGGGCCTGCCAGATTCCGTTCAGGTCGGGATGGCCCGCTGCGGTCCTGGGAATTTCACCGCTCTGAGCGAGCGACACTCCAGGCGCCGTGACCAGAATCAGGGTGGCTAGCGCGAGGTTCGGCAGGAGGTTCGACAGAAGGCTGAAGTACTTCGGGCAGGTGATCGACTTCAATCAAGGCTCCGCGTTGCTCGTGGGTTGATGGCGAGCAATGTGGGTGTGGGGCGCCTCGGTAGCCAGCACCCGTCGCGGTCAGCCCCCGGTCAGGTTGAACTGCTTGGAGAATTTGATGAAGAAGGACCGACCTTGCGGCCCTGAAAGCGTGTCGAAGCCCTGCACCTCGTTGTAGACGATGAAAAGACCCGTGCCCGCGGTGTTCAACCATCAGCGCCTCCCCCCCCGACCGTGAAGAGACCCTCATTCTCGAGGAAGAAGGGCCTCTTCTCGGGGAAGAGGAGCGGGAAGCGCGTCAGGTTGATCTGGGCGTCATCGACCTCGACCTGCGCGAAATCCGTGTTCACCGTCACATCGAGCGTGAGCCCCTGCGTGATCTGAGCTTTCGCCTCGCCGCCGACCTGGAAGTCTTCGTCGAAAGCAGGCTCGCCGGCTGCATAGTCACGGGCCGAGGATCGCAGCACATATGGAGACACGGTCGCCGCCCGGCGAAAGGGGGGCTCGAGCCCGGTCAGGTCGCCGGCGAAATCGAGCCGGTAGAGGTTGAACTCACGGGGCACGGAGGACCAAAAGACCTCTTCGTTCAGCCTCCGCACCCGCCGGGATACGTTGAACCCCCAGGACTCGGTGTCGGGCCCGTCGCGAAGGGTGCTGAAGGGGATCCGGAATTCGGCTTACCAACCATCCCCGTCCTGCGTGGCGGCGACCTCCCAGCTTCCATCCCAGTTCTTGTTGAAGCCGCCTCCGGCTCCGCGCTGAAAGCGCTGTTGGGTGTTGGTCCCGCCGCCCAGGAAGAAACCGCCGCCACTTCCTGCGGATGCTACCTGGCCGTCGTACTCGATGCCGGCCGGGGTCGTGCCGAAGACGAACCCGTTTTGCTCGTCGTCGAACGTGTCGAAGATCATGATGACCGCGTCCGCGTCGGTGACCTCGTAGTCGCGGATCGCGTCACCTGGTACGATGCCGTCCGGCTGTGAGTCGAACGCCCAGAGGGCCACATAGACCGCGTCGGCGCCGACGGCGCCGACGGCGGGAAAACTGGCGGGGAACGCGGTCTATCCATACCACACAGGCCTGCGATATTGGGAGCGTGGAGCACATGGCGAGCGACTCGTGCGGCCAACGGTCGCGAACGGGGTGGATTTCCGAATGAAGTTCAACGGTTTATCGGGTAGGGTAGGCATGGTCGTCATCGGCCTGACCGTGATCGGCTTCGCGACCTTCGCAGGGTTGTGGGTGAGGTCGACTCGGCCACAGATCGAGACGGACGTTCGGCGCGATTCACTCCTTGCCGACATCATGAGTGAGGAGACCGAGGGGCTGGTGCGAGCGACCTGCAGCTCCTGCCACATATTCCCGGAGCCAGACATCCTGCCGCAGGAGTACTGGATTACCGCGGTCCGAGCGATGTATCGGACTGCCGAGACTCGTGGCCTGCAGCCCGCCATTTCAATTGAGAGGGCGCTCCGCTGGTATCTCTACCATGCTCCGGAGGCCCTTCCCGCCGCCGAGGGACGGACCGACGCCGGTCCGGGAACGCTGGCATGGGACCTCGAGGAGTGGCGTCCAGAAGGTGCGCCGCCGGCCGAACAGCAGGGCCCGGCGGTTACGCATGTCGAGGTGGCTGATCTGTTCGGTGGCGCGGGAGCAGACCTCGTCGTTTCCGACGTTGCCACGAACCGGGTCTATGCTCTACGACCCTACCTTCCGGGTGTTGGCGCGGTGGAACTGGGTGAGGTGACGAACCCGGGTCGAGTTTCGGTCGCCGACGTCGACGCCGACGGTGCGTTGGATGTGGTCGTGGCTGAGCTGGGCGACCTCGTGCCCACGAACGATCCGGTCGGGTCGGTGGTGTGGTTCCGAAACACGGGCTCGGGTGGCTTCGAGGCGACGCGGATCGCGGATGGGCTCGGTCGGGTGGGGGATGTCCATGCAACGGATCTGAACGGCAACGGCCGGATCGACATCCTGGTTGCGGTCTTCGGATGGATGCAGGGCGGGCGACTGCTGATTCTCGAGAATACCGGACAGGTCGGCGGTGTGCCCCAGTTCGAAGAGACGGTACTCGACTCGCGATCTGGCTTCACCGACGTGCGTGCGGTCGATCTGAACGGAGACGGCCGCAAGGACATCGTGGGGCTCATCGCCCAGGAGTTCCAGCAGGTCATGGTGTACTGGGCGGAAGGCGATGACTACCGCGGCGAAATCGTCTTCCAGGCTCCGAACCCGGACTGGGGCTACACGGGTCTCGAGATCACCGATTTCACGGGGAATGGTCTTCCCGACATCATCGTGGCGAACGGAGACAACCTCGACCTGAACAACCCCAAGCCACACCACGGCATCGGCATGCTGGAGAACCTCGGATCGGGCCGACTCGAGTACCGGCATATCACGAGCATGTATGGTGCTCACAAGGCCGTGCCGGCCGATCTCAATGGTGACGGCCGAATGGATCTGGTCATCGGGGCATATCTGCCCCCAGGCGTCGCCGCCGCGACGCCGGCGCCCGCGGAGTCGATCATCTGGCTGGAACGGGTCGGGCCTACGCAACTGGTCCGGCGGGTCCTTCAGGCGGAGGGTCCCAACTACATGACGATCGACGCCGGTGACGTTACCGGGGACGGCATACCGGAGATCGTGACAGGGTGGATCGACCTGGGCGTCGTCGACCCGCGCCAGGCGACGCCGAATCCGCTCGAGTCGTTCGTGACTCTGTGGCGGAGCCGGATCGTGCCAGATCCTGCAGGGGGCTCACAGGACCCAGACGTCATCGACTGGGGGCCGGGATCGGGCGGTTAGGGCGCGGTTTCCGCTCCGAAGATCAACCGCTCAACCGCACCAGGGCCCGCTCGGCGGCCCGTACACCCCTGTCCTGAGCCTCCTCGAACAGGGCCAATCCGCTGACGTCGGAGTGGGCGTAGTACAAGGGTCCTGATGCGTCCTGGAAGTACCGACGTTCCGGCGAAGACAGGAAGCCGGGCGTCGGTCTCGGCATGGCGTGTCCGAGGCGCATCACGTCGATGCGCTCGACGCACGCTCGGATATCCGGGTGGGCACGTTCCAGGTCGACGAGGATCGTCTCCTTCCAGTCGGACCACGATCGGTGCAGGAGCATCTCGCGGGCGTCGGCGGGAGACCGATCCACGAGAGCCATGTACCAAGTCCAGACGCTCCGCGTAGGGTAGGTCCGCAGCGACTGATGGTCCGCGACTACGTAGCCGAGCGAAGGTGAGTCGAAGAGCACGTTGTCCCACGCCGCGTCGATGCCGGCACCGACGGGCTGCCGGGCAAGCGTGAGATTCGCGGTGACCCACGGCGAGTAGCTCCACGGGACGGCGGGCGCCCCATCGACCACATGGGAGGCCATGAAGGTTGGAGCCGCCCAGATCACGGCGTCGCAGTCGTATCGAGCAGAGGGTGTCGTGACCCTGAGCCCCGACCCCCGTTCAGATACCGCCCATACCGGTTCACCGGTGCGAACATGGCCGCCAAGCCGCTCGAGGAGCCGGTTCACGATCCAGCCGTTGCCCTCCGGCCAGGCGAGGGGCCCTTCTTCGATGTCCGGTCGACTGGCGTGATAGTGGACGCCCGCCCAGGCAGACACGTCACCGGATAGGGCCCCGTAATCGTCCCGACAGGTATAGTCGACGTACCAACGGAGTGTCGGCGAGCTCAGGTCGTGATCATCGAGCCAACGCGCCATGGAGATTGCGTCGAGTGGGGACGCTGATGGCGCTCCGAGCGATGACGGGATCGTGAACTGTCCACTCGAGCGCGCTTCTTCCACGAGCTCGTAGAAGCGGTCGAAGTCGCGCCGATCGCTCGGGCTCTCGGGGAGAGCCTCCTCGAAGCCGTCCGACCATCGGCCCCACCGAAACAGTCGCACCGCCGGTGAATACACGAGCGACGTCTCGTTCCAGGTGCCGGCCCGCAGCACATCGAGGTCCTCGAACAAGGCACGGGCGTGGCGGGCGTCGGGCCCGGGCACGGGCACGTAGTGGGAGGCCCATGGATAGGCACTCACGTCGTTCTGACCCGAGCGAGCGTTTCCGCCCGCCTCATCCGCGGCTTCGAGGAGTACGAAATCGGTGAAGCCGTTACGCTCGAGCCACCACGCTGCCGAGAGGCCGGCAATTCCCCCGCCCACGATGACCAGAGGAACACGCTCCGATCCGCTGGGCTCGACCAGGCCACCACCATCCCGGATTGCGTGACCCCAGTCCGAGCCGTCGTCGGCGAAGCCGCCCTCGATCGGCGGATCCGTCTTCCGGCTGCAGCCAACGATCGCGATCGACGCCATCCCGGCGAGGAAATCGCGTCGGCCGAGGGTGGGGTGACCGCTCACTTCGCGATGCGGCTCCACTCACGCTCGTAATAGCGGACCAGAATCTGATCGTCCAGACGATTGGGAAGCGCGGCAACCGCCGTCATGTCGAGCGGGAATTCGAAGAGCTGCGGAATCTGTGACGCCTGCAGGAATCTGAGGCCGTCCGGGAGCTGGTTCGGGGTAGCGTACCCACCCTTGCCAGCCAGAACGAACCCCCACTCACCGAATGAAGGGACGTACACGTGATACGGCCAGGTCTCGAACCCCGACTCACGCAGGGTCTCGACGATGCTCCAGAACGCCGTCCTCGCGAAGAGCGGTGAGGTACTCTGTACCGAGATCATTCCGTCCCGACTGAGGTGCTGGCCGAGCAGCCGATAGAATGCGGTCGTGTAGAGCTTGCCCACCGCGTAGTTGGACGGATCGGGGAAGTCCGCAATGACGAAATCGAACATCTCGTCGGTGTCCGCGAGCCACTGGAATGCGTCCGCGTTGATGATCCGCACGCGATCGGAGCGGAGAGACTCGTCGTTGAGCGCGGCGAGTGTCTCGTTCTCTGAAAAGAGACGGGTCATCTCCGGATCGAGTTCGACCAACGTGACCTCGACATCGGGATGCCGGAGGGCCTCGCGCACTGCCATCCCGTCGCCCCCGCCGAGAACCAGCACTTTACGCGCGGTCGGAATCGAGGCGAGTCCCGGATGAACGAGCGCCTCGTGGTAGCGGTACTCGTCGCGTGAGCTGAATTGGAGATGCCCATTGAGGAACAGGCGCATGTCGTCGCGCCACGTCGTCAGGACGATTCTCTGGTAGGGGGTCGTCGTCGTGAAGACGACCTGGTCGGCATAGAGCGTCGATTCGGTCATCCTCGTGATGCGCTCCGCCCCCACCATTCCGGCTCCGAGAGCCATCAGCACCGCCACACACCCGGCCTGGAGGACCCTGCGTGCGCCGAGCGTCTCTCGGAAGAGGTGCGTCGACCACAACGCGACCACCCCGTTGAGGATTCCGAACAGGAGCGCGGTGCGGGCAAGACCCAGGTACGGAACGAGAACCAGCGGAAAGAGCAGCGACGCACCCAGCGCACCGATGTAGTCGAAGGTGAGGACGTTCGCGACCACGTCCTTGAACTCGTAGCGATCCTTGAGGATACGCATGAGAAGCGGAATCTCGAGCCCGACCAGGATTCCGATGATGAGGACGAGCGTGTAGAGGACCAGACGGAAGGCGTCTGTGTAGGCGAACGCGAGGAAGAGAATCGTAGACGAGAAGCCGCCGACGATCGCGACGATCAACTGAAGCGAGACGAACCGAGCCGTCACTCCGCGTACGACGAATCGGGAGAGCCAGCTCCCGATTCCCATCGCGAACAGGTATGTACCGATGACCGTCGAGAACTGAGTGATGCTGTCGCCCAGCAGGTAGCTGGCGAGAGCACCGGCAACGAGCTCGTACACCAGCCCGCACGCGGCGATGACCAGAACCGTGACGAAGAGCGCGGCGTTCATCAGTGGATCGTCGGGGCCGCGGGCCGCGGACTCCGAACGGGCCGAGGAAGGAGCGTCAGAAGATTGCAGCCGCGATGACGAGTGAGATGCTGATGGCGAACCCGGCGAACAGGATCGCCAGCGCGGTGTTGTGCTCCTCGATGATCTCCTTCCACAGCGTGCCCGGCGTCAGTCGGTTGATCATGACTAAGGCCGAGACGAAGATGGCGATCCCAAGTACCGCGTAGATGACCGCGGCGAGGATGTTTTCAAGAAGTATGCTCACGGGGTTTCTCTCACTTTCCGCCTGTAGATCGGGCTCTCAGGGCGAGTTGGGCGCGATACGCGCCGGGGTTGTCTCGAATGGATTCAGGTAGTGGTTCTTCGTTGCCGGACGCGACGAGTGAGCCTCCGGCCCCCCGGGCATCCATCCAGAAGAGCCAGCCCACGAGGGCAACGCAGTAATAGAAGTACTTGGACTTGAGCATCAGTCGTCCTCGGAGACGATGGGGAAGTCCGACTCCGCCCAACGGGCGGCTTCGAACTTGAAACGCCGAGCTTCGGAGAACCCCATCGGAACCAACACGAAGAACAGGGCCGCGATGTACATCATCATCGGTGGCACATCTCTGCGGATGGTGACCGAGTATGACACGTCCGAGGGGCCCGAGGGGAAGATCCGTAGAGCGTACCGGCCAGCGGGTATGCTGCTGAGAAGTGCGCCATCCTTGCGGCTGCCTTCACTCCAACTTTCGCCACCACTGCGCCCGTGGTAGTAGCTGATCTCACGCCCGACGCTGAACCTCTCACCGGTGTCCACGTTGAGGAGGTCGACGTCTATGTAGAACCACGTGTTGCTGACGTTCGTCCGAGTCTTGATCTGCACGTTGCTCGGTCGGCCCTCGAGCTCGAACGGGCCCAGAACGGCGACGGAGCTGTCGGGCGTCGTCGCGTTGTAGCGGAAGTCCGCGCCGGTGACCGTTTGAGCGAAGAACATGGTTCGCAAGAGAAAGACGGCGAGGATCACTCCGGATGCAGCGAGGCCGATCTTCCTGAGTTGCTTGGTCCCCGTCGGGTCCGGCGATGGTTGATTGGCGAATACTCCGATCGGCCGACTCGGATGACCCTCTAAGCCGAAGGCCTTCCAGATTCGCCTCGGCTCCGTGTACTCGCCGAGTGACCAACTGGTCTCAGCGTCCGTCATTTCCGAGCTGAGCATTCTCGGAGGCGAGACGTAGTCCGTGGCGATCGCTTTGTCTCCGACGCGTACCTCCCACGGGAACTCTCCGACAACGGACGCCGTCCGTGCGCTCGCCGTCTGGAACTGCTTGAACATCTCTCCGTGGAGCGTCGCTCGGCCCTGGCCACCGAGCTTTGGCCGTACCTCTGGGAGCGACTTGAGTGGCGTGATGTAGTTCCAGTGCCCGTCGTACTCCGAGAGGTATCGGAAGCCGTTCTTGTCGTTGTGCATCAGGTATTCACCCCAACCGTACTTGATGCCTTCGACGGTGATCGTCCGAAACTGGAACCCGAGGACCTGATAATCGGCCCCGCGGAGGGTCCCGACCGCCCCGAGCGGGATCTTGGTCTTGGGGATCTTCGCGTTCTGGACCTTCTGGAGGACGTCGAGACCGGGGCTTGCCGCATCCAGGATCGATCCGCAGTACTGACACCCGACGTTGACCGTTTCGGTGGGCCGAAGGAGGGAGACGCTTCCTCCACAGTTCGGGCAGCTGAGGGTCTTTACGTCCTGCGCCTGCTGGGCCTCCGGGTCGAGGAGTCCCGTCAGTCCCAGCCCGCCGAAGTCCACGTACTCCCCGACGAACAGAGTGGGGGTCTCGTCGCTGTAGTCGATCGTCGCGAGCCCGCCCTCGTGAGATTTCAGGTCGGCGAACGTTACCAGCTCGTGGTCCCAGTACTCGAACGGCAGTTCTCCCTCCACACCGGCATAGCGGGCCTCGGTGATCGTCACCACCTCGAAGCGCTTTCCGTCGAGCACCATCGCAACGCCCGGGCGTAGCTTGTCCGGAGCGGGAGGGGGACGCTCGGTAGCCCCGACCCGGGTGATCGCGTACTCGTCCTGAGCATCGGAGAGCCAGGCCGTGGAGCCGTCGGAGTAGACGAGATGCCACTCGCTCCAACCGCCGCGCTCCCAGCTGTACGCGATCCGGCCGACGACCGTGAACGATTTCCCGTCGTGCCGCCCTTCCGTGCCGAGCTGGATCCGAGACGTGCGAGGTGGCGGCTGAGACACCTGGCCGACCTTTTCGAGATCCAGGTCATGGCGGATCAGGATGGAACTACAGGTCGTGCAGGTCGTCTGGACGGCCCCGGCCCAACGGAAGTCAACCGGGGCGCCGCAGCTCGGACAGTTCGCCTGAGGTCCGCTCATGGTACCAACGAGGGCGTGTACCGTCGGTCGAGCACGCGGACGTCCACGTGCTCGGCGCCAAACAACTCCCTCAGCCCCAGGGCGTAGTCCCATTCCGGTCGGGGAGTACAACAGAAGAGGTTGAGGCAGAGCGTGCCGTGTTCGGGAAACGTGTGGACGGTCAGGTGCGACTCAGCGAGCAGCGAGAGACCGGTAATTCCTCCTGGACCCGGGAACTGATGCCAGACGGGGGCGGTGACCTCGTGCAGCGCGAGTTCGTCGACCATCCGGGAGAACAAGCGCTGGAGTGTCGCCAGGTCGGCGAGCGAACGGGGATCACAGCCATGGGCCTCGACGACCCATTCCTGACCCAGCGCCGGCCTCAGCGTGCTCATGACGGGCTATGCCTCCCTCGGCTGAAATCGGACTCACGGGGTCGACGCGCATGATAGGCGAGTCTCATGAGTGGGACAAACGGGGTCGGCGAGTGACGTCAGTTGGAGTCGAGGCGACGACGCAGGTCGGCGAGCCAATTCACGGCGACGATGATCTCGCGAGTGTCGTTTCCCCGTCCGGTGCCGCGGATCATCACGAACCGACGTCCGTCCGGGTGGACGTCGTAGTTCGCGTGGAACGGCCACCGTCGATAGACGCCGGTGAAAAGATCGGTGCGCCTCAGCACCGGAGACTGACGTTCTGGATCCACCTCGGCGGCGACCAGGGTATCACCACGCCAATAGAAGAGCTCGTCTCCCCCGGGCGCCCAAACGGGCTCGGTCCCGCCGCCGATTGAGACCTGCGTACGCCCACCTGGCTCGGGAAAGGAGGTCAGGTAGACCTCGAGCGAGCCGGAGAGGTCTGAGGCGTATGCAAGCCATCGTCCGTCAGGCGACACCTTGGGCGACTCCTCGTTCGGCGGTTGGTCGAGAAGCGGGCGTAACCCGGATGCCGGATCCAGCGTCCAGATGTCATGCAACCCCGACTCTCTGTCCTGAATACGGAACAAGAGCTTCGAACCGTCCGGGGACCACGTCTCGGGATATTTTTGGTCATCGTTCTGAAGAACGACCTCAGACGTGCCACTCCCGTTCGAGGGTCGAGAGTAGATATTTACGTCGGTGCCGACTTCATGCGCGAAGAAGATGTCGGCCCCGTCGGGTGTCCAAATGCCGTAGTAGTTGTTTCCCTCGTACGTGAGTGGAGATATCTGCCTCTGCGCGACCTCCATGATCCAGACCTGACGGGTCGGCGGAGTCCCGATGCCGACCGTCAGTCGGCGGCCGTCGGGAGAAAAACGTGGGCCGTTGTAGGCTCTTTCGTCTTCGATCAGGACTTCTTCGGCACCATCCCTTCCTACCATGACGAGGCTTCCAACAGGATTCGTGCCTCCCAGGTAGACGAGATGCCCATTCTCGGAGACCGCGTACTCGACCACTCCTGGCTTCGTGGTAACCCCCTCGAGCGCGGGTTGCGCAGTTCTGGCGATGCCGGGCGCGTCGACGTCGAAAGGCGTGATCATCACGGTCCCGTCGGACCGGCCGAAGAGCATTCCGATGGCAGTGAGCGTAGGTGAGACCCCCTGTCCCAGTACCTCGATCGTCCCTTCCGCCAGGGACAGGGTGGCGACCTCGAATTGGTCCTCGCCTCCGCCACCGATCGTGAACAGGAGAAGCTCCACGCCGGGCAGAAGAACGGGTCGAGAGTGGATCGTCTCGCCCAGCTCGGTCCTGACCTGACTGAGTTGAGTCAGTTCACCTCCGTCTTCACGGACGCGCCACAATCCGGAGTACGAGCCGAAGTAGATCCAGCCATCCGCGGCCCAGTGGACGCCGCGTGCCTCAGAGAATCCGATGATCCGTTCTGGAGCGCCCCCAGTGAGAGGGACCTTGAAGAGTGCGTCCACGGTGGCGTAGCCGATCCACGTACCGTCCGCGGAAAAGAACGGGTCGAGGGCGCCCACCGATCCAGGAACCACCCAGCTCTCGATCTGGTCGCGAGCGCGGAGCTTCAGACGGTCGGGCGCGGCACCCTGTTCAATGAAGGCGATGTGTGATCCGTCTGGGGACAACGCCAATTGGCTTCGTCCGGTCGCATAGCTCTCCGAGGTCTGAAACGGTATCGAAAAGCGAACGACCTCGGGAGCCGGTTCGGGCGGGGCGAGGACGGTGGCCCACGCTGCGAAGGCAACGACGAGTGCGAGTGAGGCCGTCGAGGCGATGGCTATGGCGCGCCACTTTCTGAGGGACCGCAAGGGGGCCTCGGTAGGGTCCTGACCATGCCTGAAGGACGGGTCGTGGAGTGCCTCACCAAAGGCCTGACATGAAGCGAACCGGTCGGCCGGGACACGCTCGATGGCTCTCAGCACGGCACCTTCGACGTTCTTGGGTACGGTGGTTCGGGTTGAGCGTGGGCGGGGGACCTCACCGGACAGAATGTTGGCTACGATCGACTGCACCGATTTGCCCCGGTGAGGTGGTTCGCCGACGAGCATTTCATACAGGACGCACCCGAGGGCATAGACATCGCTTCGTTCGGTGACCGGGTGGTCACCAGTGGCCTGTTCGGGACTCATGTAGTGTGGCGTGCCGATGCTCATGCCGGTCTGCGTGAGCCTCTCGGTGTCGGTGCTCCGAAGTGCCAACGCGATCCCGAAGTCGGCGATCACGGCCCCGCCCGAGCCGAGGAGGATATTCGCCGGCTTTACGTCGCGATGAACGATGCTCGCGTCGTGTGCCGCCTGGAGCCCCGCGGCAACCTCTGTCGCGATTCGAACCGCGTCGGGGATCGGGAGCTGCCCAACCCGGTCGAGGCGGTCCCGAAGCGACTCACCTTCGACGAAGGGTGTGACGTAGAAGGGGAGGCCGTCTGCCTCACCCGAGTCGAACAGTTGCAGGACGTGCGGGTGTTGGATCCCTGCGGTCGTCCGAATCTCAGCGAGAAAGCGCTCCGATCCCACCGCGGTGGCGAGTTCCGCCTTGAAGACCTTTACAGCAACGAGTCGGTCGTGCTTAAGGTCTTCGGCGAGGTACACCGTGGCCATCCCACCCTCGCCCAACTCGCGCTCGATACGGTAACGGTCGCCGAGTGCGTCATTCAGGTGTGTGACGGGATCGGACATCAGCACCTCGAACCACAGAAATCCGATGAACATGATAGTGTCGCGGAGCTACGCAGACACTACCTGCTGGTTACGCGCGCCGACGGTCAGTTCCCCGTGCGCTCCCGAAGCTCATCGAAGACGTTCAATACCAGGGCGACCCGTCCGGCGGTTGCCTGTTCGGAACCTTCGAGGAGGATCATGAGGAGCTGCTCCCCGTCGCTCGAGACGTCGTAGGAGGAAGAGTGGCGACCCCGACCGCTGGTTTCCAGACCCAACGTGCTGAACAGGGGAATCGTCTCCTGAACGCGGATCTCGGAGGCGAACGAAAGCGAGGCCCGCACGAGCTGACCCTCACTGTTCTCGAAGAAGATCTCGTCAGCTGTGGTGCCCCATATCGCGTGCCGACCCCCGCCGCGAGATATGGCCCAGGGGCGCCCGCCGTCGGGATAAGCGCGGACGTAGATCTCCTCTGTGCCCGTCTCGTTGGACTCGTAGAGCACCCACTGTCCGTCCGGCGAAATCCGCGGCCGCCAATCCCGAAACTCCGACACCAGGAACTCGGCGGGTACGGCGTCGCCCCGGTGTGCAGTGAAGAGGCCGGGTGACCGCACCTGTGGCGCGAAGGATGAGACCACGAACGGGAGCCCTTCGGCCGGTGGCGCATCGTAGCCGAGAATGCTCCGGTCGAGCTGGATCATCAGCTCGTCGTCACCGCTTCGGTCAAAGGGTTGCCCCCAGATGGCGGTGGTGTCGCCACCCTGGTCCGAAAGGTACGCGACGGTACGACCGTCTGGCATCCAGCGCGGCTGCCGGTTCCGAGTACCGCGGAAGGTGAGTCGGGTCAGGCTTCGTTGGTCCAGGTCGTAGATCCAGATCTGAGCCGCCTGGTCGCCTTCAGCCCCACTAAGTTCCGCCAGTTCGATTGCGATGAAGCGCCCGTCCGGCGAAAGCGCCAGATTGTCGATATCTCCGAGTTCAGAGTCGAGTGATGAATCGATCGCGGTGATCGATCCGCCCTCCGTCACCCAGGCGAACGACTCGGATCCAATGTCTACCTGTTCGCCGGTGCCGTATACGAGTGTCCCGTTCTCGGCGATCGCGAAGAACCGGGTGTCGCCCAGCCCCGCTCCGCGAACACCGTCCGCTAGCTCGACACCGGCCGCGGTCAAGTCGCCGATCTCAGGGTCGAACGGAGCTGCGAAGAGCGTGCCCTCCGAGTTCACCCAGAACACATGTCTGTTCGCATAACGAGCAAAGCCCGCGTCGATGATCGGGCGGACCTCCCGACTCTCCAGGTCGAAGTTCGCGATCGCGACTCCGGAAGAGGAGGCAGCCCGGATGAGAATCGACTCGCCTCCCGGCAGTGGAACGGGGAAGGACAGGCTGTATTCACTTTCGGCGGCCTCGGACAGCACTTCTGGATCACCGCCCTGTTCGGAGACCCGAAACAGATCGCCTTGAATGTTCGAGTAGTAGACGAAGCCGTCATCTCCCCACGCCGCGCCTGGGTAGTGATCGCCGGAAAGCGTACGCGGCGGGGCTCCGTCCAGTGAGATCGTCCGGATGCGGTCGTCGGACTGCGGCCCGACCGTATAACCAATCGTCCGCCCGTCCGGTGAAAAGAACGGACTCCTCGAGTCTTCGCTGCCGGGCACGACCTGAGCTTCGAGCGCTGAGATCGACCGCCAGTAGAGTTGTCGGTCTTCACCCACGTACGCGATCGTCGACCCATCGGGCGCGATCGCAACCGCGGGGCCCCCCGTGCCCGAGAGGTCGTCGAGTTCCAGCCAGAAGCGTTGGACCGGGGTGGTCGGTTCCGGCCGCAGGAGCGCGGCGACGGCGACGATCCCGAGGACGGTCGCTGCCGCCCAGGGCAACAGGGCCACGCGTGGCCGTGGGGTGGGCGCCCGCGCCGTGTGCACCGATGCCTCCCCGGCCGGCTTCGTCGACGAGATCGTTGGCGAGTAGGCGAAGTCTGCGTCGTCGAGAGCCTCGACGAACGCCCTGGCGCTCTCGAAACGGTCCGCCGGGAGCTTCTCGATCGATTTGGCGACGGCGGCTGCCACGTTCGGCGGAACGGTGTGTCGCAGCTCGCTTAGCGGGCGGGCGTTCTCCGTGAGAATCCGCACGAGAATGCTCTGCGCACTAGGGCCCGTATGCGGGGGCTGGCCGGCGATCATCTCGTAGAGGACGCAGCCCAGGCTGTACACGTCCGAGCGCGCGCTCAGGTCTCGGTCGGCGCTTGCCTGCTCGGGGCTCATGTAATGCGGAGTACCGAGACTCAGCCCCGTCTCCGTCATCCGCCCTCCTCCGGCCGCGCTGACCGCCAGGGCGATGCCAAAGTCGGCCACGACCGGACGCCCGTCGTGCAGGAGGATGTTGGCGGGCTTGATGTCCCGATGGATGACGTCGTTCCGATGCGCGTAGTCGAGGGCGTCGCCGACATCACGGGCGATGCGGATCGCCTCTTCGACGCCCAATTGCTTTTCCCGGTCGAGCTTGTCGCCCAGCGTTTCACCATCGATGAACGGCATGACGTAGAAGAGGTAGCCGTCCGCCTCACCCGAGTCGAAGAGCGGGAGAATGTGCGGATGCTGCAGGTTGGCCGTGGTCCTGATCTCCGCCAGGAAGCGCTCACCGCCGATAACGGCCGCGAGTTCCGGCCGCAGGATCTTGAGCGCGACCTTCCGTTGGTGCTTCACGTCCTCGGCCAGGTACACCGATGCCATTCCCCCTTCACCGAGCTTCCGCTCGATACGGTAGTCGCCACCGAGGGCGGTATTCAGACGATCGGTATGGCCTTGGCTCATCGGGTTGTGGCTCGGGGTCCGGAAAGGCAGTGGGGCAACATTCCATTCCCTTTGGGGGCGAGCAAGCGTAGAGCCACTTAGCCCCGACCCCCAACACGCGTCGGTATCAGACCCGCTATCCCCTTGCGGCTCCCAGCGACGCTTCGTCCATTCCCGGGGTAGGCCTCTGCAAACGCCCGCAAGGGAACGAACCATGCGCTCTCCCCGCCTTCCGCAGTCTGCGCTGCTCGCTCTGCTGATCCTCCTTTGTTCGGCGGCGTCCACGTCGGCCCAGGACGTCGAAAAGAGCGTCGTCGCCGTGCTTCGCTTCGACAACAACACGGGCGACGACAAGTACGATCACCTCGGGCGTGCGCTCTCCAGCATGACGATCTCGGATCTCTCGGTGCTCGACGACATCACGATGGTCGAGCGGGACCGCCTGGAGGAACTGATCGCCGAGCTGGACCTGCAGCAGTCCGGCTACGTGGACCCCGAGTCCGCGCAGGAGATCGGCATGATCATCGGTGCGCAGTACGTAGTGGCGGGAGCGTTCATCACCGCAGAGCCGGAGATGCGGCTCGACACGCGCATCGCTCGGGTCGAGACGTCCGAAATCGTGACGACGGCCGACGTGCGCGGGCAGAGCGAATCGCTGTTCGATCTACAGCAACGCCTCGCCGATGAGCTGATCGCCGGATTCGGGTTGGTGCTCACCGAAGAACAGGAGGCTCGCCTTCGCGAGCAGCAGGAGGCGAATCGTATCGACGACGTGGAGACGATGGTCGCGTTCTCCCAGGCCCTCTGCCTGCTCGACTACGGGGCGTATGTCGATGGCCTGGAGGCGATGCAAAACGTTCAGCGCGCCGCGCCGGGCTCCCAGATCGTGCGTGCGAGCATGGGCATCCTCCGAGACAAGGCCGAGGACGAAGCCAGGAGTCGCGCGGAGAGCGAGGTCAATCGCCGAATCGGGGGCATTCTCGGCAGGCGGAGTCGTGATTCGCAGCCCTCCGCACCCCCGAATCCCTGCTAGATTTCCGTACCCTGCCGCGCAACGGAAATTGAGATGTGACGTTTTTCGCACTCGCGACGTCTGTATGACACGTGGGTGCGCACTCACATCGATTCAAGGCAGCATCAACATGAGATTCGCAGGGAATTCTGGCACTCGGGCGGCGCTACTCCTGACCGCGGTCCTCGTGCTCAACGCGTGCGATCAGACGGCCGGGCTCGACTCGTTGAGCGACCCGGTAATCCGCGACATGGCCCTGGTTTCGGCCGACGCGACCATCGAGGTCATCAACACCGTGAAGCTGCCGTTCAGCTTCGGCTCGATCCCGCTCGCGGCGGGGGCCGAGGCTCAGGCGCATGGTCATGGCTACGGGGAGACGGGCGGGCGCCACGGCCTGGGCCATGAACGGTCCGGAACCGTAGAGAAGACGTTCTTCGACGAGGCGGGCATCGAGCAGGCCGCGTACGACGAGCTTACGACCGAAACCATCCACGTGATTGCGATCGTCGAGGGCCAGCGGGGACGAGAAGGATGGTCCGCCACGGTCCATCGTGAGCGTGACATGACCATCACGGGGCTCGCCGGGGAGAACACGCACCGCACGCTCAACGGGTCGGGCAGCAGTGAGATCAGCCGTAGTCGCCACACGGAAGACGGTGATCGCACGCATGAAATGACGGGGTCGTTCACCTACACGGACGTCGTCATTCCGGTGCCGGGCACAGAGCCTCGATGGCCCATCTCCGGGACGATCACTCGCACCCTGAACGCGATCCGGACCGATGCCGAGGGCAACGAGACGACGCGTGAGATGGAGATGACCATCACCTTCGACGGTGACGAGACCGCGACCGCCGTTGTGAACGGTGAGACCGTCGAGATCGATCTGTCGACTCGGGAAGGTCGGAATCCGCTGAGAGGGCGCTTCTTCGGCCGAGGCTAGCCGAACAGGAAGTCGCCGCAGGACGAGCCCCGCTCCGGTCGATGTGACCGGGCGGGGCTCTCT
>JBDGVT010000011.1:0-27140 GCA_039585495.1 Gemmatimonadota bacterium
CTTCTCCGCGACACCGGGAGACCAACGCTCGAGGAAGCCATCGCGGATCTCATGACACAAAGGGCTCCCCTCTCCGATCTCGTCGAGCGCACAGAACGGCCTCACCTACGCGTCGAGGCCGGAGGCGCATCATGACCACTGCATGGAAGGTCCTGCGATACGAGCTGCGTGACCTCCTCCGGGGCCGATCGATTGCCGGGTACACGCTCTTCTTTGCGGCAGCGACGTGGGGCCTGCTCCACTTCGGAGGGGGAGCAGGTAGGGCTCTTCCATCTCTGGCCACGCTCATCGTCTTGATCGTCCCGCTCGTGTGCCTCCTCTTCACGACCACCTTCGTCTACCACAGCAGCGATTTCGTCGAGCTTCTACTCTCGCATCCCGTGGGCCGGCGTCCCTTGTTCGTCGGATTGTATCTTGGCCTCACGCTTCCCCTGATGGGCGCGTTTCTCATCGGCCTTCTGCTGCCACTGATCGCGAGCGGTGCCCTCGTCGAGCACGGCTCGGGGGTGTTGCTGCTGTCTCTCGCGGGCACGCTCCTTACCGGGGCGTTCACGTCGATTGGCTTCCTCATTGCACTGCGCGTTTCCGACGCGGCCCGTGGCAGTGGATTGGCCCTTCTGATCTGGCTGGCGCTCGCGGTCCTCTACGACGGTGTCGTCCTGTACGCAGCGTACCGTTGGGCCGCCTATCCGCTCGAAGGCCCCATGCTCTTCTTGATGACGCTGAACCCCGTGGACGTGGCTCGTGTTCTGGTCCTCATGGCGCTCGACGCCTCGGCGATGATGGGCTACACCGGTGCGGTCTTCCAGGACTTCTTCGGCGGATCGCGCGGCCTGCTGATTTCGACAGCGAGTCTGGTGACGTGGATGACCGTTCCGGCCCTGGTCGCGATGCGCACCTTCGAAAAGAAGGACTTTTGATGCGGCCGGTGCTCGCGTTCGCCTTGGGGGCAGTGATCGTGGTGGGCCTCGTCCTCCTGGAACGAAACGACGCTCCGGATAGCTCGGCCGGGGTCCAGGCGAACGCTCCGTTCCCGGGACGCGGGAGCTTGGCCCAGGACTTCAGCCTCCCTGTTCTGCTGTCCGATACCCCGTTCGTCGGAACCGACTCGGTGCGCCTGTCCGACTACTCCGGGCAGTATGTCTACCTGGATGTGTTCGGCAGCTGGTGTATTCCGTGCAGAGAGAAATACCCGGACATGTTCGGTATCGCGGACGAGATCCACGAGGCCGGCGGTGTGATCCTGGGGCTCCTGCTCGAGGACCCGCCGGAGGCGGCCGCCGAGTATTTCGCCGAAAACGGCGGGCAGGCCTATCCCTTCCTGATCCTCGACGATGAGACCTCGCGCGACTGGGGGCTTACGGGCGCGCCGATGGGATTCCTTATCTCTCCGGAGGGACGAATCGAACGTGTGTGCTTTGGATGCAAGCGGGGGGCATCGAGGGTGGAGACCGTCCCCCGCTCGGTACGAGACGGGCTGGCGGAGCGGCAGCGGGCCTCCTCCTGAACCCACCACACGAGACCGGGTCGTCGGCCCGTTCGACACGCACTGCCCTGACGCCACAGGCCATCTTCAACCGCCAGCCACCATGCGCATCTTCCTGACGATCCTCGCAGCCGCAACCCTCACTCCCGCGACCGTTCAGGCCCAGACGCTCACGCCGGAGCATACCGCCACTCTCGAGTGGCGACTGCTCGGCCCCTCCATGCCGGCAGGCCGAGCATGGACGGTGACGGGTGTCGAATCCGACCCGAAGACGCTCTACCTGACGACGGCCGGAGGCGGTCTGTGGAAGACGACCAACCACGGCACCACGTTCCGAAACGTGTTCGCCCACGAGGGTTCGGCGTCGACGGGAGCCGTGGCCGTGGCTCCTTCGAACCCCGACATCGTCTGGGTCGGCACGGGTGAGCCAGCCAACACGCGCGCCAACTCGTGGGGTGACGGCGTCTACCGATCCGGAGACGGAGGCGAGACCTGGACCCACATGGGCCTCGACGACTCGTACCTGATCTCGAAGATCGTCATCCATCCGACCGATCCCAACCGTGTCTTCGTGGCAGCGATGGGTCATCTCTGGGGGACGAACGAAGAGCGTGGAGTCTTCCGCTCGACCGACGGTGGCCGAAACTGGGACAAGGTCCTGTTCGTGAATGACACGACGGGCGCGATGGATCTCGAGATGGACCCCAACGACCCAGACGTCCTCTATGCAGGCATGTGGCAACGCCTCCGGTTCGGCGGAGGCGACATGGACGAGGCTGGAGCCGGAAGCGGCGTTTTCAAGAGCACGGACGGCGGCACGACGTGGACGCGTCTCGGCAACGGCCTCCCGACCGAAGACATGGGCAAGATCCATCTCACGGTTGCGCGCAACGACTCCCGCATCGTGTATGCGGGGATCCTGACGAGGGAGCCGCGGGAGCGAGACGGTTCGCAGACTGGCGTCTATCGCTCGAACGACGCCGGAGCGAGCTGGCGCAGGGTCAGCGACCCGTCGACCGGCTATTACTATCAGAATCTCTTCGTCGACCCCTCGAACGATGAGCGCGTGTACATGCCGGTCTTCGAGCTCAACGTGTCCGAGGACGGTGGTGCGAACTGGCGTGAGGTGAACATCCGTGGTGTGCACAACGATCTGCATGGCATGTGGATCGATCCATCCGATCCGGACCACCTTGTCATCGTGGGCGACGGCGGAGTGAACATCTCCTTCGACCGCGGCGACACCTGGATGGTGTCGGCCCTGCCCATTGGACAGTTCTACGAGATCAGCGTGGACAACCAGGATCCATGGCACGTCATCGGCGGGATGCAGGATACCGGCCACTGGCTCGGGCCGAATCGTGTGTACGACGAGGAAGGCATCACCGACGAAGACTGGGATAAACTGCGCTACATAGGCGACGGCATGGCATCGGCCACGGACCCCCGTGACCCGAACATCATCTATCTCATTCAGCAGTTCGGGAATACCACGCGAATGGACATGCGGAACTGGGCTCGTACGGAGTTGCAGCCCACCGCGGACGAGCTGGCAGCATTGGGAATCACAGGCCCTGTCCGGTATAACTGGACGCCGGCCATGGTGCTCTCCGAGCACGATCCGGACTACCTCTACGTCGGATCCAACTACCTATTCCGCATTCACGGAGAGACCGGAGACGTCCAGCGCCTCTCCGATGATCTCACCTGGCAGCAGGATCGATCATTCCGAGGCATCGACGACGGCTATCACTCCTACGGAAGCATCTTCTCCTTCGCCGAATCCCGATTCGACGCGCGCACCCTTTGGGTCGGTGCCGACGACGGGCCCGTGTGGGTCACCACGGACATGGGCGGCCATTGGGAGCAGGTGGACGGCCGTTTCCCAGACGCACCTGAACATTGCGTGGTATCGGAAATCGAGACGTCACGCTTCTACCTCGATCGTGCCTACATCGCGCTCGATTGCCACACGCTCGATGACAACAATCCCTATTTGTACCGCACGGACGACGGCGGGCAGAGTTGGGCGTCCGTCGTGGGCGATCTGGATGACGGACCTTCTTACGTGATCCGCGAGGACCCCGACAATCCCGACGTGCTGTACGTCGGCGTCGAGCACGGTGTGCAGGTCAGCATCGATGGCGGTGCACACTGGACTCGCCTCGGATCGGGTCTGCCAACCGCCGGAGTGCGCACGATGGTCGTCCAGGCCCGGGACCGTGACCTGGTGATCGGTACGTTCGGGCTCGCCATCTGGACGGTAGATATCGGTCCGATGGCGGGAATGGCCGATGCACTCACCGCCCCGCTTCGCGCCTTCGATGTGAAGCAGGCCACGAAGTTCCGGTGGCGCGTGACCTACGGGAATACGATCGAAGAGCTCAACGGCAACGAGATGTTCAGGGCCGAAACGCCTCCGATCGGGACCGCGGTTCGATATGCCGTCAACTCCGGCGGTGGAAGCCCGGCGAGCATCGAAGTGATCGACGGGCGCGGAGAGGTCGTGCGCAGACTCGAAGGCCCCGGCGCAGCAGGCATCCACAGCGTGTGGTGGGACCTACGCTCAGACGCAACGGCCAACGCGGTGCAGACCCGAGGTAGCGGCACGCCCAGCGAGTGGGCGTACCGCCAACTGGTTCCGGTGGGGACCTACACGGTGGTGGTCCGAGCAGGCGGCGAGATGTCTCGAACGACCGTGAAGGTCCGGGACGAGCCTGTCGACGGAGTCAGGCAGGCCCCCAGCAGGAGATAGGCCTGTCCGTCGGTCTCGTGACCGGCTGATCGACCCTAGCTACCCGGCGTCATGATGTGGGCCGTACTCGTGCCCGCACCCATGATGTAGGCACCGCCGGCCTCCCCGCTCTCGGGCAGTCCGGTGGACTCCGTCGTGGCACCCGGAACAGCGATCGTGGTGTGCGTGCCGGCGCTTGCCATATCGTCGCCACGCATGGCGATCCAGAGTGAACCGTACTCGGGCAGAACACGCGTCCCGTTCGCTTCCGCCGCTTGAATGAGCGCGCGCTCACCCTGACGATCTCCACCCTCCACCCTGAAGCGTCGGCTCTGGGCCACACGTGGGAGGTTGGCAATGCTCGTGCATTGGACGTCGAACGCGGCACGCCGCTCGTCGGCAGACCGATCGTAACAAACCAGACGATTCGTCCCTTCCTTCAGGGTCTCGTACGTGTAGTCGGCGTTCCAGCGAATGACCGACGCATCGGCACGCGCACGGGACGGTGCCGCAGCTAATGCACGTTCGATGGTCTCGGCGGCGGACTGTGCCTCCGCACCGATGGGAACAGCCATTACTCCGAGAAGAACAAGTATGCGTTTCATGATCGACCTCATGTTGAGCAGGTGGTCCAGCGTACAACTCCCGGCGGTGGGCAGAGTGACCATCCGTTGCCCAACCGACAAGTGCCTCACTCTCGCGTCAGGGCGGACACCGGATCGATTCGCGTCGCCCGATAGGCGGGTACGCTGGCGGCGATGGTAGCCGCCAGAAGCAGCACCACCAGCACGCCCGCGAGGGTCGCAGGATCGAGCGGGCTCACCTCGAAGAGCAGCCCCTCGACGATCCGGCTCACGGACATCGCTCCGATCACCCCAAGCGCGCCGCCGACCAACACGTAGATCAGAGTCTGGCCCACAACGAGTCGGTACGTGCTCGGGCCGTCCGACCCGAGTGCCATACGGATGCCGATCTCGCCCGTACGGCGCACCACCGAATAGGAGATCACACCGTAGATGCCCACCGAGGCGAGGAGCAGCGCACACAACGCGAAGCTCAGAAGCAGCGCCATGTTGAATCGCGGCTGCGCGAGCGAGTCGGATACCATCTCCTCCATCGTCGCGATCCTCGTGATCGGAAGCGCCGGGGCCAACCCGGCGATCTCCTCCCGAATCGCCTGAGCGAGTTCGGCTTCATCGCCGTCGCTGTGGACAACGAGATGCATGTCGCGAACCGGGAAGCTCTCGTAGGCCACATAGAGTTCCGGACCCGGCGGTGCGTCCAGGCCGTTGTGGCGCACGTCTCCAACTACGCCGACGATCTCGATGCTGCCCGCCATCGGGACACCCAGGATCTCGCCCAGCGGATCCTCGCCAGGAAAGAGCAGGCGCTCCGCGCTCTCGTTGAGGAGCATTACGGGGCGGCCCTCCTCTCGATCGAAGCTGTCGAGGAGCCTCCCTCGAACGAGCTCCATCCCCATTGCCTCGAAGTACCCCGGGACCACCGAACGATATCCAGCCCTGGGCTGCTCGGCCGAACTGACGATGGCCCTGCCCTGGATCTGGATGGGAAGATCGAAATCGATACCCAGCGGACTCATGGGCAGAGCGGATACCGCTCCGACCTGCTCTACTCCGCTATGTGCGCCAACGCGGTCCACGAGCTGATTCCAGAACTGGACCTGGCTCGCTCGATCCGCGAAGTCGTTCTGGGGCAGGGAGAGCGCCGCGATCATCACACCCTCGGTCCTGAAGCCTGGCTCGACATCCATGAGATGGGACAAGCTCCGGATCATGACGCCTGCGTTCAACAGGAGGAGCAGCGCGAGCGCCACCTGCCCGGAGACCATGCCGTTGAGCATCCGGCGGGCTGTGCGTCCCCCACCCCCACCCCGCCCCGTATCCTGGAGGACCTCTGCCAAACGTGGCCTCATGGCACGGATCGCGGGATAGAGGCCGAAAAACACCCCGGCCAGAACGGAGGCCACACCCGCGAATGCCAGCACCGTCAGGTCGATTCCCACTTCGTCCAGGCGCGGCAGATCGGGGGGGAGCAGGCGGCGAAGCACGGCCACGCCGAGGAAGGCGAGCCCGACCCCGAGCCCGCCACCGAGAAGCACGAGGGCGGCGGTCTCCGCGACCGACCTCCTGAGAAGTTGGGCACCGCCGGCGCCCAGCGTCGCGCGGACGACGAATTCCCGCTGGCTCACCGAAGCGCGAGCGAGCATGAGGTTGGCGATGTTCACGCACCCGATGAGAAGCACGAGGCTCGCCGCGGCAGCCAGGACCGACACCAGCGTGGCGAGATCGCCCACGACCTGCTCGAGCGCGGGTGTCACATCGGCACCCCATCCTCGATTGGTCTCAGGATTCTCTTCACCGATCCCGAGCGATATGGCACCCAGCTCGGACCTGACCCGATCGACGGACACGTTCGGCTTCAGCCTTCCGACCACGTTGTAGACGCGCATCGCGCGGACGTCGAAGAACCGCGAATCGATGGCGAGCGGCCTCCAGACCTGAACAGCGCCCGCGTCCGGTGGAAACTCGAAGCGCGGTGGCATGACCCCGAGCACGGTGAGCGGCTGATCGTCGAGCACGAGAGCCGTTCCAAGAACGGCCGGATCACCTCCAAACCGCTGCATCCAAAAGCCGTGCGACAGGATGACGACCCCGTCGTTTCCAGGAGTGGCTTCACTCGGGCCGAACGCTCGCCCGAGTGACGGATGGACACCGACCACGTCGAAGATCGACGGAGAAATCTGAGCGCCGGAGATCAGCTCAGGGCCGTCTGCCCCCCGCAAGATGTAGGACTCGAAGCTGTACGCACCGAGGCTCTCGAAGGACTCCGACCTTTCGGCCCAATCGCGATAGGTCCCGGCCGACACGCGGTCCTGAACGATGTCGAGCTGGGGATTGGACTCCCAGAGGGTCATGACACGATCCGGCTCGTCGTACGGCAGGGGCCGGAGGAGGATCCCGTTCACCAGGCTGAAGATGGCGGTGTTGATACCGACGCCGAGCCCCAGCGTGACCATCACGATCAGGGTAAACCCCGGGCTGCGTCGGAGCGTCCTGAGTGCGAACCGTAGATCGTGCACGTGCGCCTCTAGGCTGAGCGGGCTGTGAGACGGAACGACTTGCCTGGCGGCCTGCAGAATCCCTGCAGGCCGCCAGACGATACTACATCGACGACGGAGGCGTGATTCCGTTGAGTCGCATGTACGTCACGAGATTGCCGTAGTGCTCGTAGTTGTGTGCCGAATTGAACGCCAACACACCGTGCGCGGTGTTCGGTGAACCGAAGAAGTTCACTTCACCGGCACCCTTCTGGTCGTTCATGCCTGCGAAAACCTCATCACAGTAGCCGAAGCCCGCATTCAGAGCCGCGATGATCTGCGCCTTGGTCGTCGCGGTCTCCTCGTAGTTCTCGGTGGCCGGCGATGCCTCACCAGCGGCCCCGGAGCAGAACGCGAACTGGGCGTTCGCGATGTGCGCGAGCAGCTCACCCATCGAACGGACTTCATCGGTGGGGCGGAACGCATACAGGTCTTCATTGAGCATCTCGGCCGTAGCCATGATGTTCGTCTTGGTAACGCCGTACAGGCCGTTCAGTGAAGACGTCACGGGTCCGCTCTGGGCGCTTGCGGCCAACGGAAAAGACATCGTTACGGCGACTGCAGCTACGAAAAAACGCTTGGTCATGGTCATCCTCAGGTACAGGGGTGTATTTGGGAGAGTCCGTGGTGCTTTTCTGGGGAGCTCAAGGTAAACGCTCGGGACTCGGGTCCGAATAATTCCTAACCCATCAGTAGCACCGATCAGTTCCCAATGTTCACGAGGACCCGCCCCTCTCGCATGACCCAGCGTCCGAGTAATACTCGATCAGGATCGACTCTCGCCAGTTGGACACGCTACGGCACGACTATTCTGGAGAGTCAGAAGCGGTACGTCAGAACACGAGGTCTCTCGTGACGAGGCTCTCGATGAAGAACTCCATCATCCGGTCACGATTGAGGCCGGTATGTCCACGATCGGGGCCCACCTGAACCTCGAAGCTCTTCCCGGCCGCCTGAAGCGCCTGGATCAGCTGCATCGTGTTCGACGGGTGAACGTTGTTGTCGGCGGTACCGTAGTAGAGCATGAGCCGACCTCGCAGGTTGTCGACGTAGTTCATTGCAGACCCCGCGTCATAGCCCGCAGTGTTTCCCTGCGGCGTCCACATATACCGCTCGGTATAGATCGTGTCGTAGTGCCGCCAATCGGTGACGGACGACGATGCCGAAGCCGCCTGGAAGACGTCGGGATGCCTCAAGAGACCCAGGACGGAGGATGTGCCTCCGTACGAGGTGCCGAAGATCCCGACCCGATCCTTGTCGACGTAGGGACGATCCCACAGCGAACGGACACCGGCAGCCTGATCATCGACCTCCACGATTCCGAGCTTCAGGTAGATCGCGTCGAGGAAGCGCTTGCCCCTCCCTGCTGCGCTCCGTGAGTCGAGCGAGACCACGAGGAAGCCGTACTCGGTCAGAGCGTTCGGTGTCATGAAGGTCTCACGCGCACCGTTGGTCGCGGGGCCCGCATAGACGGTCACCAGAACGGGATACTGCCGAGTGGGGTCGAAGTCAGACGGCTTGTGGAGCATTCCATGTAGCTCCGTCACTCCGTCGGCAGCCGTGAACGTGAACAGCTCGACACGCTGGAGTCCGAGCTCGTCGAACCGCGAAAGGTCGCTGCTCGCCAGCTCCGCGATCTCGCGCCCATTCGCGTCTCGCAGGTGGGTGACCGGCGGCTGGTCGTGGGTTTGCGCCACATCAACGAAGTGCTCGCCGTCCGGAGCCACGCTGACGGAGTGGTTGAAGGCCGGATCCGTCAGCCTGACGTCGCCCGTGCCATCCAACCCCACACGGTGAAGCTGGAGCTTCATGTGGTTGTCGCCGTCACGCGCCATGTAGTACACGTATCCCGACTCTTCATCCACCTGCACGACGTTCGCGACTTCGAACTCGTGGTCGGTGAGAGTAGTGAGCAGGTCGCCACTCATGTCGTACAGATAGAGGTTCCGCCAGCCGGTCCGCTCTGACGTCCAGATGAAGCGATGTCCGTCCTCGAGATACTGCATTGCTGGGGAATTCTGGGTCCAGCTGTCCGGCCACGACTCACGTACGATGAGGCGGCACGCACCCGTCGTGGGCGAACACGCGGTGAACTCCGTCACGTTCTGTCGACGATTGGCCCGATTGAAAAGGATCTCGGAGCCGTCCGGAGACCATCGGACGCGGTACACGTAATGGCCCACGACATCGTTCGTGAAGGGTGCCCCGTCTCGAACGTCGATGCGTGTCGATGTGCGTGTGGAGATGTCGTACACGAAGAGGTCGACGATCGGGTTGTCGACGCCCGCCTTCGGATAGGCTTCGATATCGAGAGAACTCTGAACCTGGGTCTGGTCCATCTGGAGGAAGTAGTCCGGCACCGGGCTCTCGTCGAAACGGTAGTACGCGAGTTTCGAACCGTCCGGAGACCACCACATCGCGGTGCTCTGCCCCAACTCCTCACCGTAAACCCAGCTCGCAGTCCCGTACTTGATGCGTCGATCGATGCTTCCATCCGTCGTGACCGCGACTTCATCCGACCCGTCCATCGTCGCTATGAACAGGTTCTGATCTCGGAACAGGGCTCTATGGGTACTGTCGGGTGAATCCGCAAAGTCGAACTGCCGGCCGCGCGCTGGCCCCCCGCGACGACCTCGCCCGCGACCTCCGGCCGGAGCAGCCCCCACGTCCCGAGCCTGTCCACTGGCGACGTCGTACGTGAACAACCGGCCGTCTTTCGCGAAGTCGAAGCTCCCCCCGTCCTCTGACCAGGTCACCTGGAGAGCGCCCGAGACGACGGCGCCCGGAATCTGTGGAGCGATCTCCTGATAGCGCTCGTAGCCGGGCATCGAACGGAGCCGGTCCTGGGCTCCAGCCGGGGTCGCGAGTGAAGACGCGATCGTCGCCAGTGCGACGAGGAGTGCAAGAACGAGTCGAGCAGAGAGGGACGCCCGCTCGGCGGGTGACGTCTGGATCATGAGGGGTCTCACTGTGGAGTGTTCGTCGGATCTAGTACTCGACCACGTCGAGGTTCCGCCAACGCACGCGGATCCCGCCGCCGTCGTGAATCTGCAGTGCGATGTGGCCCGTAGCCTCACCGATCTTCTCGTCGGTGAGGTCGATCATCTCGGTGCCGTTGATCCAGGTCGTGACCCGCGGGCCGACGACACGAACCTTCATCTGGTTCCATTCACCCATCCGCAGCGCCGCGTCCTTCTCGGGGTCGGGCTGGATGAGCCATCCACGACCGTAGGACTCGTAGACACCGCCGGAAAACTGCCCAGGAGGGGCCACTTCGGCCTGCCACCCCGTGACGACGACTCCGTCGAGGGTGGAGCGGAAGAACACACCACTGTTGCCGTCGGCCTCTTGCTTGAATTCGAGGGTCAACTCGAAATCCTCATACTCGGCGTCGGTTCTCAGGTAACCATAGGCCGCGTCGGGTCCGCTCTCGCAGACGAGGTCACCGTTCTCGACATACCAGCGTTCGGTCCCGTGCACCGTCCAGCCGGAGAGGTCCCGGCCGTTGAAGAGGGAGATGCGATCCTGGGCCTCGATCGGTCGGATCTTGATGTTGCGATACCATACCGGTGTCCCGTGATCCTGAAGCGCGATCGATCCGGTGGGAGCCCTCGCGTAGAACGCTTCTTCACCGAACTTGCTCGCCGCGACCAGTTCCTCCCACTCGTCGCTGTAGAGCTCGTACTCGACGGTCATCTGCCCGTTCAGCCAGTGCTCGACACGGTTTCCGTGCACCACGATCCGGCCCGTGTTCCAGTCGCCGACCGGGTTGGTCGGGCGCACCGCCGCCGACTGGAGGTCATAGTTGTCGCCCGTGAGGTGCGTATTCATGTCCATCGTGCCCATCTCGATATACGCCGTGTCATCGAGCACCTGGTACTCGGCCGCCACCTGCCATAGACCCTTCTCGTCGTACTCCTTCACGCGATAGAAGACGCCGCTGTTTCCCTCCGGTCCGACCTTGAAGTCGAAGACGAGCTCGAAGTCCTCGAACTCAGCGACGGTGACGATGTCACCTCCGTCCATGTTCCCGGTCGATGACTGACCGATCAGCTCACCACCCTCGACGTGCCATCCTCCCTCCGGGAAGTCGTCCCGCCCATACCCCCGCCACCCCGCAGTCGACGTGCCATCAAAAAGGAGACGCCAACCCTCCGCCTCCTCGGCGGCCGTCAGGGCGTTATGGCCGACAGCCTCCACGACTGCACCTTCATTCGCCTCATCGGAGGAGGTTCCGCACGAGATCAGGGCGATGGTCATGACGCCGGCGATGACCCAGGGGGCGATCCTCACACGACCTCCATGGCTTCGGGATCCCAACTCACGACTCTCTCCTCGAAGTAACTGTCGTTGCACGCCAACGCCGGTGCCGCCGCGCGCAGGCCGAATACCGCGTCCTCTGCGACCGGCGTACCCTCACGCACGCCACGGAAGAAATTCATGAAGTGGTCGTAGTGCGCGCCCTTGTACGAATCCTCCGCAACGTACACGCTCTCCGCGGGCGGAAGCATTTGAGCACGGGCGTCGACCGCCTGCGCCATCTCGTCGCTCTTCATCTGCAGGAAGACGTCCGTCGGGTCGACCGCCTTGTTACGGCGGAGCACGACCTCGGTCCACGTCACGTCCATCGCGCCCTCGCTCCCCACCAGCCGCAGAAACGTGCTGCCCGAAGTTCCGTCGACGAAGTTCACCCGCAGCGAGAGATTGAAGGGAGGATGTGTGTCGGATTCCGGATAATCGAACATTCCGAGCAGGACGTCAGGCACCTCGCGTCCGTCCTTCCAGTATCGTAGCCCTCCCTGAGCCATGATCTTCTGCGGCCCCCTGGAAGACGCGACGAAGTGCAGGCTCGAGAAGAGGTGCACGAAGAGGTCGCCAGAAACTCCGGTTCCGTAGTCCCGGTAGTTCCGCCAGCGGAAGATCCGGAGTGGGTCGTAGGGTATGCGCGGTGCGGACCCGAGGAACATGTCCCAATCCACCCTTTCTTCCGACTCATCTTCGGGGATCTCGTATTGCCAGGCCCCGATCGGGTCGTTCCGGGCCCAGAAGCCCTCGGCGTAATTCAGTTCTCCGATGGCCCCCTGCTCGAGGAGTTCCTTCGCCTTCTCGTTTCCGAGAGAAGCCATGCCCTGGCTTCCCACCTGGAACGTCTTTCCGCTCTCGTTCTGCGCCTGGATCAGTCGAGCGCCCTGGTCGATCCGGTGTACCATCGGCTTCTCGCAATACACCGCCTTGCCGGCCTCGAGGGCGTCGACCGAGATCTGCATGTGCCAGTGGTCCGGCGTCCCGACGATGACCGCATCGATATCGTCCCGTGCGAGGATCTCACGGTAGTCGCGCGTCGTGAACACATCGGTGCCGTGCAGTTCTCTCGCCCGTTCCAGCCTGCCGGTGTAGCAATCCGCCGCCGCCACGAGCTTCACGCCCGGTACGCGAAGAGCAGTGTCGACATCGGCCATGCCCATACCGCCGGCGCCGATCACCGCGACCTGGATCTGGTCGTTGGCCGACTGATAGCGTCGAGCGAGTGTCTCCACATCTCTCCGACCCGCTGCGGACAGGACCCTCGGGGTAGCACCCGCGGCCAGCGCACCAGCCGCGAGATTGCCGACGAAGGCGCGTCGTGATTGGGGCGCTCCGGGCTGCGAGACATCTTTCCGTTTCTTCATCCGATCATCCTCGGCCCACGGGGTGAGTCAGGTGGCTCGAGTCTCCACCACCACTGCGTCGGAAGCGGCCTCTGCCTTGGCCAGATCTCAGTCAGGGTATCCGCCTCGTAGAGCCGACCATTCTTCATGACGTGGCTGATCGAGGTCGAGTTCTGGAGATCCTCGAGTGGGTTGTCATCGAGGACCTGCAGGTCCGCGAGCTTACCGACCTCGATCGAGCCAATGTCGCCCGCGAGGCCGATCGCGTCTGCGCTCATGAGGGTCGCCATCCTGAGCGCGTCGTGATTCTCCATGCCGCCGGATGCCATCATCCACAGCTCCCAGTGCACGCCGAGTCCCTGCACCTCGCCGTGGGACCCGAGACCCGCCTGGCCGCCGGCATCCATCCACTTCTTGAGCTGTTCGGCATGAAGGAAGTGGGGGTACTGATCCTCACGGAACCAGGTGGTGCTCTTCCACTTGTCGAGTTCGTCGTGCGGCGTGAAGTACCGCAGCCGCTCCGCTTCCTCGACGTCGACGCTGGTCAGGTAGTACTGCCTTCCGGACGGTCCCCCGTACGCGACGATGAACGTCGGCGTGTACACCAGTCCGCTGTACGCCCCCAACTGCACGACGTCGTCGTAGAAGGGGCTAATGGGAAGTGAATGCTCGAGGCCGGCGTAGCCGTCCTGCATGAGCGTCAGGTTCATCGAGAAGTTGGAGCCGCCCTCGGTGGTCGGCGTCAGCCCGAGTTCGTTGGCGGCCATGATCACCCACTGCCGCACTTTCCGGTCCCCCGCCATGTACTGCTTGATGGTCTGGGTGTTGAAGTGGTCTGCATACCTCCGGAGCACGTCTCGGGCGTCGTCGAGACTCCGGATGCGATCGGCGCTGAACACCCCGGGTCCGGTCGAGTAGAGCCGCGGTCCGATGAGGTCGCCGGCCTCCATGAGATCGACGTATGAGAGAATGTCCTCGGTCGAAGTCTGGGGGTCCCGCTGGGTCGTCACGCCGTAGGCCAGCTGTGCGAGGAACTGGGATACCTGGCTCCGATGCACGCCCCACGCGACCCACGTGTGTGCGTGAATGTCGACGAGTCCGGGCATGATCGTCTTGCCCGACATGTCGCGAATCTCGGCGCCATCTGGAATCGTCACCGTGCCGCTCGCCCCCACGCCGAGGATCCTGTTGTCCCGGATGACGACGTCACCGCGCTCGATGACTTCATCGCCGCGCATGGTGATCAGCCTCGCGCCGCTCAGTACCACCGTGCCCCTCGGCTTGTCCTTGTCCTGGACGATCTCGACGTCGATGCGGCCGGCCTCGTATACAGGACTCTCGTCCTCCTCCGCTTCTTCCTCCCCGGGGTCCGCCTCCTCCTCTTCCGCGAGGTCCGCGGCCTCAGCCTCCGCGCGCGCCGTGGCGATCGAATCCGCGATCAGCGCTTCGGCGGTGATGACGTCGTACTGGAACAGGCTCCGACCGATCGAGTAGTGCGCGACGCGGCTATCCTGACTCCATCCGACGAAGTCGCCGCCGACCGTGGTGAGTCGTCGGGTCGGCACCACCGAGGAAGCCGAGACCGACACGGTCGGAGCCTCGCCTCCGACCGGAGGCACGGTAATGAGGAAGACGTTGCGATTCGCTCGGACGATGGCGCGCGTGCCGTCGGGCGACAGCACGACCTCATCTGGCGATCCACCGCCACCGGCGACGGTTGGCGCCGTGACCTTCACCACGGTCTTGATGTCGGTGCCATCGTAGCGCATCGAGAGCACACCCTCCGATCCTGCCCACACATAGATCCGGTCCGGATCGGGACCGGCATGCGGGGCGTTTCGGCCCTGCTCCGTCGCACCGCGTCCGACCCAGGTGATGCGGGTGGCTTCCCCGCCCTCGGCGGGAAGCCAGACGTATTCGAGTTCGGCCGCCGCGCTATGGTTTCCGAAGTCCTCGAGGGTGCGCATGCGGTGCATCTTCGACCCCCGCACCGCGAGCAGCCGGGTCCCATCCGCCGAGTACGCCACTTTGTCGAAGAACGCGGACCGTGCGCTGAGCCGCTCAGGGTCACCGTTCCCGTCCGCTCTCACCCTCCAGATATCGCCCCCGATCGAGTCGTTCCAGGTCGCATAAGCGATGTACCGCCCATCCGGTGACCAGACGGGCGCGTGCTCCACGTCGCCCGAGGTGGTGAGCCGCGATGCATTTCGAATCGTTGGAACCTCATCGCCATCGGAGTCACCCGGCGTGTCAGCGACCCAGAGTCGGTCGAGCGCCGCGAACACGAACTGACTCCCGTCAGGCGACGGACGGGCCCCGCGGATCTGAGATACCGTCAGCGTGGAGTCGTTGATGGGATACTCGAACTTCACGAGCGGCCCAAGCTCCTGCTCCACGTGCGCCGAGAACGGGATTTCCGAAGCGGTGCCGGACGGAACCTCCACCCGCATGATCTTCCCGCCGTAGCTGGTGATCAGTGCGTCCGAGTCGGGTGTCCAGGCTGACCCAGGATAGACGTCGCGATCCCGGGCCCCTCCACCCTGTGAATCGTCACGCTGAACGTCCATCACCAGCCACTGCTCGTCACCGCTCTCGAGGTCGATGAGCTTGAGCGCCTCTCGATTGTCGTACCGAGTAGCGTATGCGACCCACCGGCCATCGGGACTGGGGAGAGGTCGGAACGCTCCCTCCAGTTCGTGCGTCCGAGCATGTACCCGCCCCGTTTCACGATCGAGGACCCCGATCTGATAGGGGCCCACCATCCGTGCAGAGCTCCTCGGTGAATGATCAGGCCCGAAAGGCGCCTCCCCGCCGTCCGTGTGTGGCACCGCAAAGCCGCTCGGCAGAGTCCCGCGCAGATTCAACCAGACGAAACGCTCATCCTGGCCGAACGCGGGCCCGAAGTGTGCCGCGGGAGCCGGTGCCCCCTCCTCGCGATGTCCGGTGATCTGGACACCCGACCCGCCGTCTCGGTGGTAGAGCCAAAGCTGCGTGCCCTTCGTGGCCATGACGTACATGCCATCCGGCGTCCAAATCGGTGACACATAGTTGTCCCGCTCGCCAGAGGTCAGCTTCCGGGCCTGGCTGCCATCGGCGTTCGAGATCCAGATGTTCTCCGACCCGTCCCGGTCACTCACGAATACGAGACGCTCCCCGTCCGCCGAGTACCGGGGCTGCATATCGAAGGCTTGCCCGCTCGTAATCCGCGTGGCGGTCCCGCCGGAAATCGGAAGGGTATAGAGGTCCCCGAGCAACTCGAACACGATCGTCTGACCGTCCGGCGAGAGGTCGAGCGAGATCCACGTTCCCTCGTCGGTCGTGAACTCCAGCGTACGGGTGGGGATGAGGGGCAACGAATTGCTCTTCGTCGCGGCGGCGGCAGAGCTGTCGTTCTGCTCAATGGTCTGTGCCGAAAGCGCAACCGGCGCACAGAGCACGAGTGCAGCGAACGCCGCGACGAGGGTAGGACGAGACATGAATTCGGATCCCCTGCTGGAAGCTACGAACCGGCTGAAACGAGTACGCAATCTGAGGTGACAGAAGCAGGCCCGCACGGGTACGCCGAAGTGCGTTGCCTCGAATGCATCCGCTTCCGACATTCGACGGCGCCTCCAACGAGAAGGGATCATGGATCGACGCCAACTGCTGAGGGTGCTGGGCGCATCTGCGACGCTCGCCGGCCTTTCGCCACGACAGCTGACCGCTCTCATGGAAGGAGGTGTGCCTGAACTTTCCGGCCGCGCGTTCTTCACTGCCGCACAGAGAGAGGCCGTCGACGCGATGGCCGAAGCGATTATCCCGACGACGGACACGCCGGGTGCCTCGGAGGCCGGCGTCGTGAACTTCATCGAGGTCATCGTGGCCGAATGGTACGAGGCCGAGGAGCGCGAGCACTTCATGCGAGGCCTCGCGCACCTGGACGAACACTCCGAGGCTCTCACGGGTGTGCGGTTCCCCTACGCAGGCACCGAGATACAAACCGCGATCCTGGCGGGCCTCGAAGCGGAGGGATCAGCGATCACGGAGAGCCGAAGCGACGCGCCGACCCCCTTCTTTCATCGCTTCCGTGGCCTCGTTCTGTACGGCTATTACAACTCCGAGGTGGGCATGCGGGACGAGCTGATGTTCCGTCGGTTTCCGGGTCGCTTCGACGGATGCGTCGATGTGCGTGAGGTCACCCGCCCCGTCCCCGGAGGTGACCGTGGCTAAGCAGGAGCAGTACGACGCCATCGTCGTCGGCTCGGGAATAACCGGAGGTTGGGCCGCCAAGGAGCTGACGGAACGAGGCATGCGAACACTGGTTCTCGAGGCCGGTCGATCGATCGACCCGGAAACCGACTACACGATGCTCAAGCAGCCGTACGAGTTGCACTTCAATGGCAGACGCGACCGGGCGAAACAGGCAATCGAGCGCCCCATTCAGCGCACCTGCTACGCGTGTGACGAGTGGAGCGAGCAGTTCTTCGTCCGCGACGACCTGAACCCGTACACCACGGGAGACGACAAGCCATTCTCGTGGATCCGGTCACGACAGGTCGGCGGCCGATCGATCGTGTGGGGACGCCACGTATACCGCTGGAGCGATCTCGACTTCGAGGCGAACGCTCGGGACGGCTACGGCGTCGACTGGCCGATCCGGTACGCTGACCTCGCGCCGTGGTACGACCACGTCGAGAGCTTCATTGGCGTGTGCGGCCGAGCCGAAGGACTGTCTCAGCTCCCGGACGGACAGTTCCTGCCTCCGGTGGACATGACGTGCGCCGAAGAACAGGTGCGGACGTCCCTCCTGAGCCACTACGGCGGTGAGCGCGTCGTGACCCCTGGTCGATGCGCGGTGCTCACGCAGGACCACAATGGCCGGAAGGCCTGTCACTTCTGCGGAACGTGCGAGCGGGGCTGCACGACTCACTCGTACTTCAGCTCGCTCGCGTCTACCCTTCCTGCAGCCGAAGCCACCGGGCGGATGACGCTCCGACCTCACAGTGTGGTGCATAGCGTCATTTACGACCCCGCAACCGGCAGGGCCTCCGGCGTCCGCGTAATCGACGGTGAGACGCACGAGGAGCTCGAGTTCAGGGGCCGGCTCGTCTTCATGTGCGCCTCGGCTCTGGAGTCGGTGCGTATCCTGCTGAATTCATCGACGGAGCGTTGGCCGGACGGACTGTGCAATTCATCCGGCCAGCTCGGCCGCAACCTCATGGATCACACCATGGGCGGTGGAGCCAACGGCGAGATCCCGGGCATGATGGACAAATCGGTGTACGGGCGAAGACCTCATGGTATCTACCTTCCCCGTTTCCGGAACGTGACGGAACAGCATCCCGACTTCCTCAGAGGTTACGCATACCAGGGCGGCGCGACGCGGGCCGGCTGGGGCCGGGGCAGCGACATGCCCGGTTTTGGGGCGGACTTCAAGCATGCGCTGCGTACGCCGGGCCCGTGGCGGATGAACCTGTACGGCTTCGGCGAATGCCTCCCCCGGGAGTCCAACTATGTCACGCTCGATCCGGAGAAGGTGGACGCATGGGGCATCCCTGCACTGCAGATCCATTGCGAGTGGAGTGACAACGAACGCGCTGCATTAAAGGACATGTCGCTTCAGGCCGCAGAGATGCTCGAAGCGGCCGGAGCAACAGGCATCGAGACGTACGTCGAGGACAATCCGCCGGGACTCACCATTCACGAGATGGGAACGGCTCGAATGGGTCGGGATCCCGACACCTCGGTACTGAACGGATGGAATCAGTCTTGGGACGTGCCGAATCTGTTCATCACGGATGGCGGGTGCATGTCATCGAGCGCGAACCAGAACCCGAGCCTTACCTACATGGCTCTGACGGCTCGGGCGGTGGATCACGCGGTGACACTCGTCGGAAACGGAGAACTCTGAAGAAGACCGACTACCGTGCGTCCGGCTCCAGTTCCTTGATCAGGACCTGCCGGAACTGGATGGGGTGGCTTTCGCTCTGGAGCGCGATGTATCCACCGCCCAGCGGTGTGCCGTCGATCTTCACGGCAGGGTCGTAGCCGTCCACGACTCCCCCCCCGACGACCGGGTGCTCGTAGGTCAGAACCGCGGCCCCGTCGACGAGGTGCTGGATGACGTCGCCGCCGTGTACGACGAGATCCACCGTCACCCACTCCTCGCCGTGGAACGTCGTTGACGTCGAGTTGGTGCAGTGCGCTTCTGTGAGCACACCGTCGATATCGACGTGTGTACCCGGGGTGCAGAGGTTGGCCGTCGGGCGATCGTCGGCCCCGTTCCCTCCAAGAAACTGCGCCTCGATCGAGATCGGGAAATCCTGATCACGGAGCATCGATTCAGGGCTCTGCGCGTGGATCATGACGCCGCTGTTCTTGAACGCCCAGTCGGGGCCGTCCGACACCTGCGCGCCGACAAACCGGTACTCGATGCGAAGCTGGTAGTGCGAAAACGGCACTTCGTAGAACAGGTGCCCGAAGCGCTCGTCGAACGATTCATACCCCTCGTAGCCCACCGTGAGCAGCCCCTGCTCGACGCGGAAGGTCCGGAACGGATCCTCCCCCGCCTCGCTACCACGGATCTTCACCGTCCAACCGGTCAGATCCTCTCCGTTGAAGAGTGCGGTCCACTCATCCTCGGGAGGCGTGCAGCCGGCATACGCGACGAGGAGGAATAGGAGGCCATTCGAAATCGTCCGGGGGAGTGGGGCCCCTGGGCGAGGCATCAGTCGGACTTGCTGATCTCATGCATGACGTCCCAGAGATCTCGACGAAGCCGGAGTTGCATGTTCGCCAGCGCCATCGCGTTCCCGAAGACGGCCACAAACAGGAACGCAACGAGAATCAGAGTGAAGGACACCTGAGTCTCTGTGGCGGCCTCGATCAGGTCGGAGACAACGAATCCAACCGCCACGATCACGCCGACCGTCGCAACAATGCCCGAGAACTTCACGATCTTCGCGTCGGTATCGAATGCCTTGGCGGTCATTTCTGCGAGCGACTTCTCAGCCATTTAGCGGCTCCCCTTGACGAGACGGAAGTGGTTGCGTCACCCACCCGGCGAGGTGGGCGACGCGCGCAACTTCCGAAACGTCGAAGGCTGATGCAAGCCAGGGGACACCGGGCTGCTCGCCCCCTCTACTCCGCTCTGAGCGCCTGCACAGGATCCACGCGGCTCGCACGGCGGGCCGGTATCCACGTGGCCAGAAGCGAGACGCTGGCAAGGAATCCCGCAGTCCCGATGAAGGTCACCGGATCGGTCGCCGTGACCCCGTACAGCAGTGAGGCGAGGGCACGACTCACTCCCCAGGCTCCGAGCAGTCCGATTACCACGCCGAATGCGGTGAGTCGAAGTCCCTGTCCGATCACGCCCTTCAGGACGGTCGCCGCCGGGGCACCGAGCGCCATTCGCACGCCGATCTCCTGCGTGCGACGGCTCACGATGTACGCGACGACGCCGTAGATGCCGACCGTCCCGAGCAGCAGGGCCACGCCCGCCGCAATCCCCAGGAGGATGACGGTGAACGAGGTCGATACCATGGACTCCTCGACCACCGACTCGACCGTCCTCGGGTTGATCATGGGCAAGCGAGGATCCACCGCACGTAATGCGTCACGTGCGCCCTGGACCGCGGCGAGCGGATCTGCGCCCACGCGTACCACGACGTCACCGCTGTATGCGACGCCCGGCGATTCGGCGGTCCCGGCCATCACCGGTAGGTACAACACCGGCTGAGCCTCGTCCTGCACGGCGTCGAAGAGCACGTCTCCGGCCACGCCCACGACCTCCCACGGGTTCTCGGTGTCGCCCTGGCTCTGGATCATCTGACCGACGGCGCTTCGCCCCGGCCAGAACGCCGACGCCAGCGTCTCCGAGATCACAACTCCGCGGTATTCCGTCCCCTGGTCACCCCACGCCAGTGGCCGCCCGTCCACGATGGGAATCTTCATGGCCGCGAAGAATCCCGGCGTCACCTGACGGCGCTCGATGATAGGACCGAGCTCTCCCTCACCGAACGGCTGGTCCGCGGGCTCCATCGCACTCGCCGCGTTCAGGCCGGTCAGCGGCATTCCGGTGATGGTCCCAGCCCGCTCGGCCCCCGGCAAGGCTCTGAGCCTCTCGGACAGGCGCCGATGGAAGTCAATCACCATTGCGGCATCCGCGTATTCGGCCTCCGGGAGAGAGTAGGCGAAGGTCAGCAGCCCCTCGGCCTCGAATCCCGGGTCTACATCCCTCAGCGCGGCGAAACTACGGAGCATCAGGCCCGAGCCGACGAGAAGCACGAGCGACAGCGCGATCTGCGCGACGACGAGTCCGCTTCGGACTCTGAACCGTTCCCGTCCGCCTGTCGCCGAGCGCCCCCCATCCTTCAGGGAGTGCGCCAGGTCCCGAGTGCCGCGACCCATCGCCGGGAAGAGACCGAACAGCACACCGCTCCCGATCGAGATCACCAGCGTGAAGACGAGCACGCTCCCGTCGATACCGACCTCGAACACCTGCGGCAACCCGTCGCCAGCGAGGCTCATGAGCCCGCGAACACCGAGCGAAGCCAGACCGAGGCCGACGAGCCCGGCACCTGCCGCGAGAGCGATCGACTCTGTCAGGTACTGCCTCACGATGTCGAGACGACTCGCCCCCATCGCCGCCCGAAGCGCGCGCTCACGCTGACGACCCTCTGCTCTGACGAGGAACAGGTTGGCAACGTTCGCACACGCGATGAGGAGGACGATCCCCACGGTGCCCAGCAGCACCCACAGGATCTGTCGGATGTCTCTGACGATCAGCTCCTTGAGCGCCTTCACATCCGAGGCGAGCCCCGCCTGTTCGATGAGCTCGGGCGGCAACGCATCGGAATTCGCCTCCACGAAGCGCATGAGCAGGTCCTGCATTTCCGTATCCGCCGCCTCGATCGTGATGCCCTCCGCGAGACGCCCGAGCCCGATAAGCCCCAGGGAGCCCGTTACGGGCCCCTCCGTGTCGATCTCGAGTGGCAGCCACACTTCCTCGGTCAAGGCTCTGACATCCGCCGGCATCACGCCGACTACGCGACGCTGCACACCGTCCATTTCGACGAGGCGACCGAGGATCCCGGGATCGCTTCCGAAGCTCTGCTCCCAGACGGCGGCGCCCAGCACGACGACGGGCTCGGCGCCCGGACGATCCTCCCCTTCCACCAGTCCTCTCCCGAGGAGAGGGGGGATGCCGAGGACGTCGAAGTACTGAGAAGTCACGGAGATGGAGGCGAACTGCTGCGGATCGCCGTCCGTCACGAGGTTTACGCTGCCGTTGTTGAATACCGCAAACGCGTCGAGAGACCTCGCGTTCTCCAGATAGTGGAGGTAGAGCCCCTCGGAGAGAGGGATGACCGGCGCCTGCACGGCGAGACCGGGCGCCTCGAAGTTGTAGCTGACCAGCCGGTCGGACTCCGGGTAGGGCAGCGGGTTGAGGAGCACCGCATCGACCACGCTGAAGATCGCGGTGTTCGCCCCGATGCCGATCGCGAGCGTCAGCCCCGCGATGGCCGTGAAGAACGGACTCCGCACCAGTCCCCTGAACGCCGTCCGCACATCCCTGATCATCCCGTCCATCGTCCACCCATCCGTTCTGAGGTACCACGCGTCGGCAAGAGCGCCCCACGCGTGTGTCATGGAACCGCCGATCGCGGCGAGTTCGGCCTGCCACTCCTCTGTCCAATCGCGACGATCGTCCGACGGGACGAGCACCGACAGAAATCGGATCCAGAGGCTCGAGAGCCTCATCAGGCCTCGACCGTCGGCGCTGGAGGCAGGTGGCCAAGCAACCGTCTAGCCTCGGCCAGTTTCTGTTCGGCTTCGGCCAGGGCATTCACTCCTGAGGGAGTCACCACATAGGTCCGTCGACGCGGCCGACCGGCCGCGTGCGCGTCCTCGGCGGTTTCCCAACTCGACTCGAGCAGACCCGCCTTCTCCAGCCTCCGAAGTGCCGGATAGGCCGTGCCGCTCGGCAGATCACACGCCTCCATGACATCGAATCCGTAGCGGTATCCCGCGGCGACGGCCCTGAGAACCAGCGCCGTGATTTGCGTCATTCGTACCGAACCCAAGGCCAATCCTCCGTGGTGTCTGCAGTTTTCTACATAGCCTACGCCGGAGAGGCCCTCGAGGTTTCATGGGGGCACAAGTACAAAACGGGTGGGGACCCTTTCGGGCCCCCACCCGTCCCATCATCCGGTCAGTTCTGCGGACGCTGGATCAAGTACTCACGCGGCGGCTCGGCGCCGAGGAGGTGCGTCACGAAATAGTCCCAACGCTTCCGCACGAAGTACGGTTCGTTGAGTCCATGGGCCCGATTGGGCGCGACGATCAGATCGAAGTCCTTGTTGGCCTTGATCAGCTCGTCCACGACCTGGATGGTCATGGCAGGATGCACGTTGTCGTCCATGTCACCATGCATCAGCAGGAGTTTCCCCTGCAGATTCTCGACATGTGACTTATTCGCCTCTTCCTCGAAGTTGGTGACGCCGGTGTCCTCGTCCCGCGTCAACTCACCCTGGTACTTCTCCGCCCAGTAGATGTTGTACGAGGCATTGTCGTGGTTACCCGCTCCCGACACGCCGACCTTGAAGAACTCCGGGAAGCGGAACATGGCGTCAGCCGTCGCGAAGCCACCGCCGGAGTGCCCGTACATCCCGACGCGATCGATATCGATGAAGGGATAGCGAGCCGCGAGCTGCTGGATCGCCGCGACGTGATCCGGCAGCCCGTTGTCGTTGAAGTCACCGTAGTAGTTGTCGTGGAAAGCCTTCGATCTCCACGGCGTCCCCATGTGATCGAGCTGGATCACGATGAAGCCGAGCTGGGCGAGCGCAAAGTCGTCTCCGCCGCTGCGGTAATTCCAGGCACGCCCAACCGAGCCGACCTGTGGGCCCGGGTATATGTGCGAGATGATCGGGTATTCCGCTTCGGGATCGAGATCCGGCGGAAAGTAGATCAGACCGTAGAGATCCGTGATGCCGTCGCGAGCCTTCACGGTGAAGACCTCCGCCGGCTGGAAATCGAGTTCCGCGGTCAGGCGATCGACGTTCGCGGCTTCGAGGGCCATGATCGTCCGCCCGTCCGTCCCGGACTTCAGAGCGATCTGCGCAGGCACGTCGATCTGGGACCACCGATCGACGAACACGGATCCGTCGGGTGACCAGGTGATCTCGTGATGGCCCTCCTCGGGGGTCATCATCGTCAGTCCCGAGCCGTCCCTGTTGATGCGGTACATGTAGGCTTCGTAGATGAAGCGGTCGGCCTCACGTCCTCGCGCGATGAAGTAGATCTGACCCGAAGCCTCATCGACGCGCAGGACTCGCTCGACCATCCAGGGACCCGATGTGAGCTGTGTCTTCACCTCGCCGTCCGAGCCGAGCATGTACAGATGTGCCCACCCATCGCGCTGTGACCACCAGAGGACGTCGTCGTCCTGGAACACGTACCAGGACGACGGATCGAGTCGCGTACCATGCCCCATCTCGACGTATGTCTTCCCGGACTCGTGGGCCAAAACCCGTTCGGCGCCCGTGTTCACGTTCACTGCCGTCAGCCACATGTTCTTGTAACCACGGTCCGTGGACGCCACGTAAAGAGTGGACCCGTCGTCACTCCAGGCGGAGTCAGGCACGGAGCCCGCATACGACGACTGGAGCGGCCGCTCCGTGAAGTCCACCGCAACGTTGCTCGCTACCTGCGGAAGGGGTGACCCACCATCGCCGTCCGTGATGGTCGCGACGTCCAACGACACGATGTGGATGCCCGGGAATGGGATGATCGAGTCGCCCGGGAGCGCGTAGGGGTAGGAGAAGTGCTCGGGACGCTGCGGCGTCATGGAGAGGTAATGGTGGTGCTCCACCTCCCGCTCGTCGTTCCGCGAAACGGCGAGCCGGCGCGAATCGGGCGACCAGCTGACCGAAGGACGCCGAGGACCCGGATTCCTCACCTGACTGGGGCGCGGCGCCCCGAGTCCGTATGAGTTGTACTCCTCGCCGTCGGTCGTCACTCGGATGGAGTCGCCGCCACCGGTCGGGCGAACATAGAGGTCGTACTCGACCACGAACGCTTCCCAGAGTCCGTCCGGCGATTCCACGTAGGGCGTGTCGCTCGGCAGGGTGTCTCCGACCATGCAGGAGTACTGCACGATATCGCATGTGAACAGCTGGCTCCGTGCGTCGAACTCGATCGTGCGCAGTTCTTCACCGAACTCGAAGTTGTTGAAGGGCAGCTTCGTGCCCACGTACGACGTGTCGTCCGCGATGGACATCGCGGAGGCCAACCGGTGGTGGTCGAAGAGCTGGCGTCGTGCCCCGGAGCCCGGATCGACGAAGATGAACTCGTGCCCTTCACCGAGACTGTTCCGGTACCAGAATCGCCGGCCGTCTTCCAGCCAGTTCGGGTTCACCTGATCGTTCGAGACCATCGGACCCGTGTGCCAGGACAGGAAGCGCTCGGCTCTGTTGTAGTCGACTTCCTGGGCAGCCACGGGCTCGGAAACAGACCCGAGAATGGCCAGCGCGAGGGCGGTCGAAGCCACCCGGCGAAGTGTGCTCATCGTGTTCTCCTGCTCCTTGAAAAGTGATCTGGGGATCGAGCGACTCATCCGTTCCTTGCCCGCCAGGCAGCGAGCACCTCTTGCTCGTGTTCTCTCGGTATCACCATCGGTGGATCGGCCTGATCTTCGGCGCTGAGGGACCGATACCATTCGAGAGTGTCCATCGCGGTCACCGCGATCGGCCGGAACGTCAGGCCCGCTTCCTTCGCGCGACTGATGTCGATTCGCTGGGAGCCGAGGTTGTCATCTGCAGCCATGATCCACGGAACCGCCCATACGACATTGTTCTCCTGCAGGAACTCGTAGTCTTCGATCCAGGTCCAGGTGACCTCTGAAGAGGTCGTGGCCTTCACCCCGTAGACGAACTCCTCGAGCGTCGTCGGCATTCCCGGTCCGGTGATGTTGTACGTGCCACTCGCTTCCTTCTCGAGCATGTGGATCATGAACTCGGTCAGGTCGCGAACGTCGATCTGTTGCACGAGGTCCGTCTTCCTTCCCGGCACGAGCACATCACCGCCCCGGTCGAGTCGGTCGGGCCAGTAGGTGCCACGATGCGTGCTATCCAGCGGTCCGACGATGTAGCCGGGCCGCATGATGCACGCCCGCTCCCCGAAAACACGGCGAGCTTCGTTTTCGGAGAGGGATTTCATGACCCCGTACCCGTAGGCGCCGTTCGCCCCGTCCGTCGGATCAACCAGCGCGACCTCAGTGGTTTCCGCGATTTCGGTCGTGAGGTAGGGGTAGTAGACACCCGTCGACGACACGTACATGTAGGTGCCAACCGCATCGCGCAGGAGCTCTGCCGACGCCGTCGTCCATGCGGTGTTCATACCGGACGCGTCGATCACCGCATCCCAGGTCCGTCCCTCCAGCGCCGACAGGTTGTCAGCTCGATCACCGATCAGGTGCTCGACGTGCTCGAACGCGTCCTGAAACAGACCGGGTTGCCTCTGGCCGCGCGTGAAGATCGTGACTTCATGCCCCCGTTCGAGGGCATACCGGACGTTGTGCGGGCCGGTCAGGTTCGTGCCACCGAGGATGAGGATCTTCAGCGCGCGCGGAGCCGGTTGGGGCGGACGCCCCGTTGGGCTGGGAGCCACTACTGTCTTCGCCTGCGCCTCGTCGGGCGAAGCCAGGCCGAGGGCCAGCGCACCTCCGGCCGCGGCAGTGGTCTTGAGAAAGTCGCGACGCTTCGTACCCACCCAGTTCCTCCCGGATCGTCTCGTTTTTTGCGGACGGAGAAGGTAGGGGCGAGGAGATCAGGCAGCTACCGGCTGACCAGCGTCCCCCTCATCGAGGCTCCGTGGGTCGGAAAGACCATCGGGCATGAAGGCGGTGCGGGAGCCGGCGGTGCGTAGCTCGAGCACGACCGATGCCGCTCGATCGTCACCGACCTCGCCGTTCGGGCCGCAACTCAGCGCGGCAAGCACCGCGCCGATCGCCCCGGCTCGGATGCACGTGTGCACGACTCTGGCTCTACTCTGCTCTGAGCGCCTCGACCGGATCCATGCGCGAGGCGCGAAACGCGGGCATCCAACTGGCGGCGGAGGCTACCAGAACCAGAATCGCCGCGACCGACGCCAACGTGAGCGGGTCCGTGCCGT
>JBDGVT010000012.1:0-48782 GCA_039585495.1 Gemmatimonadota bacterium
CCCGGCGAGAAAGAGATTCTCTCCGCCCGCCAGATCGACCGGCCGATCCGGCCTCTGTTTCCCGAAGGATTCCTGTACGAGACCCAGGTCGCGTGCTTCATCCTGTCGGCGGATCAGGAGAACGATGCCGATGTGTTGGCCCTGATCGGCGCATCGGTCGCGCTCAACATGTCCAAGGTTCCCTTCAACACGCCCGTTGCTTCGGTTCGTGTGGGACGGATCCAGGGCAACTGGGTCGTCAACCCGACCTTCCAGCAGCTCGAATATTCGGACGTCGACATGGTCGTGGCCGGTTCGGACGGCGCGCTCACGATGGTCGAGGGTGGAGCGCTGGAGGTTCCAGAGGCCGACATCCTGGAGGGCCTGCAGGTCGCCCAGGATGCCATCAACGAGCTCTGCGCCTTCCAGGTCGAGTTCCTCGAGGGCCACACGGTCCCGGACATGGAATGGACCGCGGTCGGCCCGGATCCGGAACTCAAGGCCAAGGTCGAGTCGGTCGCCGAGGGTAAGGTCGCAGAAGCGCTGAACCTCTCGGACAAGCAGGAGCGCAACCAGGCGATGGCGGCGGTGACGGAAGACGTCATCGCGACGCTCACCGCTGAGGACGAGGCGAACGCCGAGCACGCGAAGGCGATCGGAGAGATCCTTCGTGGGATCGAGAAGAAGACGATGCGTCGTCAGATTCTCGACAAGGGTGAGCGCGCCGATGGACGTGGCCTCGAAGACATCCGTTCGATTTCGTCGGAAGTCGGTGTCCTGCCGAGGACGCACGGCTCGGCTCTCTTCACGCGCGGGCAGACGCAGGCTCTCGCGGTCGTCACGCTCGGAACGTCACGCGACGAGCAGAGGATCGACTCGATCGACTCTCGTGAAGAGATCACGAAGTCGTTCATGCTCCACTATAACTTCCCGCCCTTCTCGGTCGGTGAAGCACGCCCGTTCCGCGGTACTTCGCGTCGGGAGATCGGACACGGCAACCTGGCGGAGCGCGCAATTCAGCCGCTTCTGCCGGCGTACGACGACTTCCCTTACACCATCCGGATCGTCTCGGACGTGCTCGAGTCGAACGGCTCTTCGTCGATGGCGACGGTGTGTGGCTCCTCGCTCGCGCTCATGGACGCAGGTGTGCCGATCAAGGCTCCCTGCGCCGGTGTAGCCATGGGTCTCATCAAGGAAGGGGACGAGGTCGCGATCCTGACCGACATTCTCGGCCTCGAGGACGCTCTCGGCGACATGGACTTCAAGATTGCCGGCACACGAGATGGTGTCACTTCGATCCAGATGGACATCAAGATCGACGGTCTTACGGTCGACCTTCTGAGCGAGGCGCTCACGCGGGCCAACAAGGGCCGCATGCACATCCTCGATCGGATGGCTGACGCGCTCGACACTCATCGCGACGATCTGTCGGACTATGCGCCGCGGATCGTGGCGATCCAGATCAACCCGGAGAAAATCGGTGAGATCATTGGGCCGAAGGGCAAGACGATTCGGGCCATTCAGGAAGACTCCGGTGCGAAGATCGACATTGACGATTCCGGTATCGTGAAGATCGCGGCCGTCTCCAGCGAAGCCGGAGCGCGGGCCCGCGAGATGATCGAAGCGATCGTGAAGGACCCCGAAGTCGGACGCATCTACGAAGGACCGGTCAAGAACACGACCACCTTCGGTGCGTTCGTCGAGATCATGCCCGGAACCGAGGGTCTCTGCCACATCTCCGAGCTCGCAGAGGGCCGGACGGAGAACACCGAGGATGTCGTGAAGAAGGGTGACATCGTTCGTGTGAAGCTCCTTTCCATCGACGAGAAGGGTCGACTCCGGTTGTCCCGGAAGGCTGCGCTCGCTGAGGACGCTCAGGCTGAGGAAGGCGGAGCCGATGAGGCTACCGATTCCGAGTCCGAGGGCGGTTCAGAGGACTAGTCTCGGTCCATGCATGAAGTGAGAAAGCGTGGGGGGCGCGGGCTTGGGTCCGTGCCCCCTTCGATTTCCCCCAATGAAACGCGAGCGCCGGTACCCGGTAGCGCGGATGGGATGATCGAGTCGCGGTTGGACAACGGGATTCAGGTGCTGAGCGAGCACATTCCCGGAGTCCGGTCTGCCGCGGTCGGTGTGTGGGTGCGACAGGGTGCTGCGCACGAGTCGTTGGAGCAGATCGGGGTCAGCCACCTGCTCGAGCACATGGTGTTCAAGGGCACGGCGAGGCGGACCGCACTCGAGATTGCGGACGCTCTGGAGAGCCTGGGAGGCTCCCTCGACGCGTATACGAGCAGGGAGCACACATCGTACCAGGCTCGGGTGCTCGATGAGCACCTGCCGGACGCGTTGGACGTGCTTTCCGATCTCGTTCTGGCACCCCGCCTCGATGACGATGACCTGACGCTGGAGCGGGAGGTCGTGCTCGAGGAGATCGCCCAGGTGGACGACACACCGGACGATCTCGTGTTCGAACTGCACGGCGAGGCGCTGTGGGGAAGTCACCCGTACGGCCGATCGATTCTCGGTACACGCGAATCTGTATCGGGAATGGCCGCGGAGACTCTTCGGACGCTCCACTCCGAGCGCTACGTGGGCAGCAATCTCGTGTTGGCGGCGGCGGGCAATGTTGCGCACGACGCTCTCGTCGAGCGCGCAAACAGGCTTTTCGGCGATGTTCCGAGGGGTGCGCCCGCGAGGCATGCTGCGGGACCGGGCCCCACCGCTGAAGGGATGCAGCAGGTAGACAGAGCGTCGGCACAGACACACATCGTGTTTGGCACGGACACACTGCCGCACGCGCACCCCGACCGTTACGCGATGGTCCTGCTATCTTCCGCCCTCGGCGGGGGCATGAGTTCTCGCCTGTTCCAGCGTGTCAGGGAAGAACTGGGTCTGTGCTATTCAGTCTTTACCTACCAGAGCTTTTATCGCGCTGCCGGTATCACGGGGGTCTATGTGGGCACCCGGCCGACGACCGCTGCGCAGGCCGCTGATGCTGTGAGAAGCGAGCTGATTCGGGTCCGTGACGAGGGACTGTCTTCGACCGATCTGGATCGTATCAAGCGGCAGTTGAAGGGGCAGGTCATGCTGTCCCTCGAGTCGACCGGCGCACGTCTTCACCGCCTGGCGTCGTTCGCGCTCCACGAGGAGCCGTTCATTGGACTCGATGAAGTACTGCAGCGCATCGAACGGGTAACCGTCGATGACATCGGTCGCGTGGCGCAGAGTTACTTCGACCCCGACCGACACCTTGAATTGCGGCTCGGTCCCGGCACGGACGCCGGGCCCTCCCACTGACGGCGTACAACACCAAAACGAGAGAACGAGATGCTTATCGGCGTACCCAAAGAGATCAAGCCCGACGAATATCGGGTGGCCCTGACCCCAGCGGGAGCAGAAATGCTCACCCAGGCCGGTCATGACCTCGTCATCGAGAAGGGTGCGGGTCTCGGGAGCGGCTTCACGGACGACTTCTACGAGGGGGCGGGTGCGACAGTCCTCGACACCGCGGATGAAGTGTGGGCGAAGGCCGAGATGATCATGAAGGTCAAGGAGCCGATCAGCCCTGAGTGGCCCAAGATGAGGAAGGATCAGGTCATCTTCACCTACTTCCACTTCGCCGCGTCGGAGGAACTCACGCGCGCGGTCATCGCCTCCGGCGCGATCGCCATCGCGTACGAGACGGTCGAGTTGGAGTCCGGCGAACTGCCACTTCTCACGCCCATGAGTGAGGTTGCCGGTCGGATGGCGGTTCAGGAAGGTGCGAAGTACCTCGAGAAGCCGCAGGGTGGACTCGGTGTGTTGCTCGGCGGGGTTCCCGGTGTGAAGCCCGGCAAGGTGCTCGTCCTCGGGGGCGGTGTCGTGGGCACGAACGCGGCCAAGATGGCCGCCGGACTCGGCGCTCGGGTGGCGATCATGGACATCAATCTCGAACGCCTGCGATATCTGGACGATGTGATGCCGGCCAACGTGCACACGTTGTTCAGCACGCGTTATGCGATCCGAAAGCAGGTGGAGGACTCGGATCTGATCATCGGCGCCGTCCTGATTCCGGGAGCCAAGGCTCCGAGCCTGATCACGAGGGACGATCTGGCCCTCATGCGGGAAGGCACCGTCATCGTCGACGTTGCCGTCGACCAGGGCGGCTGCGTCGAGACGATCAAAGCGACGACGCACCACGATCCCGTCTACACCGTCGATGGCGTGATTCACTACGCCGTGGCGAACATGCCGGGTGGCGTTCCTCGCACCAGCACACTCGCATTGACCAACGCAACGCTTCCCTACGCGATTGCTTTGGCGTCCAAGGGGTGGAAGAAGGCGTGCGGCGACGATCCTGCGCTACGGCTCGGCGTGAACGTGGCCGGTGGCGAGGTCACCTATCCCGGTGTGGCTGAAGCGTTCGACATGGATTGCACGGCCGTGGATGACGTGCTTTCCGGCCCGGCGCAGGCGTGACGCAGAAGGTCAGGTTTTCGCGTCTTCCGTCGAATCCGGATCTGCCGCTTCCGTCGCGCGCGACGGAGCACGCGGCAGGGTACGACGTCCGTTCGGCGGATGACGCGGTCACGCTCCAGCCGGGCGAAATCCGGCTGGTGGGGACGGGGCTCGTGATGGAGTTGCCTGTGGGTATGGAGTGCCAGGTCCGTCCGCGGTCGGGCCTGGCGCTCAAGCACGGGATCACGCTTCCGAATAGCCCCGGAACGATCGATCCGGACTACCGTGGCGAACTTCGTGTGATCATGCAGAACCTGGGATCCGAGTCGGTTGTCCTGGATCGCGGTGAGCGGATCGCACAGCTCGTCTTCGCTCGCTTCGAGACTCCGGAAGTCTCGGAAGTGGGCGAACTTTCGGAGACCCAACGAGGCTCTGGCGGCTTCGGAAGCACCGGTACGGCATAGCGATCAGAATGTACTGGCACCTCGCTCGCGGTAAACGTATGTTCATCGGGCTTCCTCGATGCGCCAAGATGGCATCCCTTAACACCTTACGACGCCTGGACAGCCCGAACGTTGCTTCCTGAACTCACTGCCTGGCTCAACTCCGGCCGTCTGATCCCCGTCAATGACATCGGGGTCGACCTGGGAACGGCGAACACACTCGTCTACGTGAAGGGAGAGGGGATCGTCTTGAACGAGCCCTCGGTGGTGGCTGTGGAGAGGGGAAGTCGGCGCATCATGGGGATCGGTCTCGAGGCGAAGAGGATGCTCGGCCGCACCCCGGAGGGGATCGAGGCGATCCGTCCGCTCAAGGACGGGGTCATCGCGGACGTGGACGTGACCGAGATGATGCTCCGGCACTTCTTGAAGCAGGTCACGTCCAAGCGGATCTTCCGAATCAAACCGCGTGTGGTCGTGGGTGTGCCTTCCGGAATTACCGAGCTCGAGCGGAGAGCGGTGAGGTCCTCGGCGATCTCTGCCGGCGCCAAGGGCGTCTACATGGTGGATGAACCGATGGCGGCGGCGATCGGCGTCGGTCTGCCGGTCGAGACCCCCACGGGCAACATGGTGATCGACATCGGAGGTGGTACGACGGAAATCGCGGTCATCGCGCTATCCGGCATCGTGTCGAACACCTCGATCCGTGTCGGAGGTGACGAGCTGGACAGCGCGATCGTCACCTTCCTGAGGAAGAACTACAACCTCCTGATCGGTGAGCCGACGGCCGAAGCGATCAAGGTGCAGGTAGGGTCTGCCTTCGACTTCGGTGAGGAGCGGGAGATGGAGGTGAAGGGCCGCGACCTCGTGTCCGGGATCCCGAAGACGGTCACCGTGCACTCACAGGAGGTCCGAGAGTGCATCCAGGAGCCGATTCAGGCGATCGTGGAGGCGGTGCGGAGGGCACTCGAGATCACCCCTCCCGAGCTGTCGTCGGACATCGTCGACCGTGGCATCGTGATGACGGGCGGGGGAGCCCTTATCCGAGGGTTGGATCGTCTCCTACAGCACGAGACCAACCTTCCGATTCATGTCGACGAGGAACCGCTCACCTGCGTGGTGCGTGGAGCGGGTCGTATTCTGGACGACCTACAGAAGTACCGCACCGTCCTGGTGCAGTAGCGGGCCAGTCGGTTGCCAGCGTACGGCAACGAGCCCGAGAGCGACGGTCGCCGTAGCGATGTGACCTTCGCGGTGGTCGTGATGGTTCTGGCTGCCTCCACGTCGTTCCTGGCCGAGTCGAACCAGCAGAGAATCTCGTCGGCGCTTCAGACGACGATTCTCCGGCCGTTCATCGCCACCCAGGCTCGCCTGAACGAGTCCCGATTCAGGGCGGTTCAGGTCGACGCACTGACTACCGAGCTGGACTCGCTGTCCGCGATCGTGTCCACCCACTCAGCGCTCCTGGACGAGAATCAGACCCTGAGGGGGCTTCTCGGACTTTCGGACCGGGTCAGCCAGAGCTATTTGCCGGCGACGGTCTTGCGGCCCGGGACCCCGGGTTCGGAGAGCATGTTCCTCGTCGATGTGGGCGCGGATGACGGGGTCTCGCATGGCTCGGCCGTCGTGAGCGCGCATGGCCTCGTGGGCGTGATCAGCGAGGTGCGCGCGGTCAACGCGGTCGGCATGGACTGGAGTCACCCCAGCTTCCGTGCGAGCGCCATGCTTGCCGATGGATCGACGTTCGGCTTGGTTGAGGCCCGCCGGGGTCGTTTCCGTGAGGAAGATCGGCTCGTGCTCAACGGTGTCGCGTTCAACCAGTCCATCGCGAACGGTGTCACGGTGTTGACCAGCGGCCTGGGTGACTTCCTCCCTCGCGGCATCCCGATCGGACGGATCGAGGGCCTGGCCGACTCGGAAGGAAGCTGGCGGAAGAGCTATTGGATGACCCCGATGGTTGAACCGGGAGCGGCTACCCATGTCCTGGTTCTCACTGGTGAAGGGGGGGACGATGTGTCGGCCGTGTGGCCCGCGGACTCGCTCGCCACCTCCGACACAGTGGGCGTGGGGCCGGGGTCATGAAGACACCGATGTTCGTCTGGTTCCTCGTCGGCGTCCTGTTCGTGCTTCACTTCCTCCTGCATGTCGGGTTCGGATTCGGCACGGGGGCTCCTGACCTGCTGACGATCGCCCTGTTGCTTGCGGCGCGTGAGATCGGTTTAGGAAGGGCGGCGCTCCTCGGACTTTGCTTCGGCCTGCTCGAGGATGCGCTGAGCGTGCTGGCGTTCGGAGCGAACACCATCGCGATGACGGTTACAGCAGTAGGTGGTGCGTACACTCGCGATCTCTTCGTTGGGGACTCGCGTTTCTTCCTCGCCTCCTACCTCCTCATCGGGAAGTGGCTTCGAGACCTCTTTCACTGGCTGGCGGTCGGCGAGGGACTCCGTCAGCCGTTCGTGGATCAGGTGCTCATCCAGGGAGCGGTGGGCGCCGTGTACGCCGCGGCGATTGGCCTCGCGCTGGCCGCGGTGGCAGGACTGGGGAGGGAAGCGTGACGATCCACCATCCGCATGAGCGCCGGCGGCGGGCGGGCGGGGCCTACGTGATCGTGGCGCTGTTCATGGGGACGCTCGTGTTCGCCTTCTTCCGTATTCAGGTGCTGGGTTCGAGCACATGGGAGTTGCGGGCAGAGTCGAACCGGATCCGGACGCTACCGGTGCCGGCCGCACGCGGGACGATCTACGATCGCCACGGCGCGATCATCGCGGACAACGTGCCGGGCTATTCCGTCACGATTCTCCCGGGGCCGGTCGACTCGGTGAGGGCTACGCTCGCGCGCATGTCGGAGCACATGGAATTGTCCGATGCGCGCATCGAACAGCTGGTCGGCAGGCTACGGCAATTCGGCCGAGAGGTCGTGGTAGACTCCGACGCCGACTTCGCCGTGGTCGCGGCGTTGGAAGAGCGACGAGTCGACTTTCCGGGCGTCTTCGTGGAGATGAGGCCGAGGCGGCGGTACCTCGTCGGTGAGGCGGGTGGACACCTCGTTGGCTACGTCGGCGAGATAACTGCCGAGGAACTCGGACGGGAGTCGTTTCCCGAGCCGGACTACGAAGCCGGGATGATCGTCGGCAAAATCGGGCTCGAGCGACAGTACGAGTCTTCGCTTCAAGGCGAGCAAGGTCTTCGGTACGTCGAATTCGACGCCCGTGGGCGCATTGTGGGGGACTTCGCGGGTGTGGAGATGAACCCCGGCGAGCCCGGGACGGACCTCCATTTGAATATCGACCTCGAGCTTCAGAGGTTCATTCAAGACATCTTCCCGGACACGATGTCGGGGGCAATCGTCGCGCTCGATCCGGCGGATGGAGGGGTGCTCGCGATGTACTCGGCACCCGGCTACGACCCCAATCTTTTCGTCGGGGGGATTGACACCGAAGCATGGGAATCACTCCGGACCGACGAGTCTGAACCGCTCTTCGATCGATCGGTGCTCGGACTCTACGCGCCGGCGTCTACCTGGAAACTGGCGTCTGCCGGGATCGCGCTGGATCTGGGCGTGGTCACACCCGACCAGGTCATGCCCGATCCATGTACAGGTTCGTGGTATTTCGGCAACCGAAATTGGCGCTGCTGGGATGCTGAGGGGCACGGCTTCAATACGCTGGTCGAGGCGATCGGCAATTCGTGTGATGTGTACTTCTATCAACTCGGTCGAGACATCGGCCTCGCGCGGCTCATCGACCGGGCCACCGACATCGGGTTCACGCAGCGTTGCGGTGTCGACCTGCCTCAGGAGAGTCGGGGTGTATTCCCGGACGACTTGGGGTGGTTCCTGGAGAATCACGGCGAACGGTGGACGGAAGGCCAGGCGCTGAATCTCGCGATCGGACAGGGGCCGAACTCGCAGACCCCTCTCAAGATGGCTCAGTTCTATGTGGCTCTCGCCAGGGACGGTTCGGCGCCCGCGCCGTCGATCGCTCAGGGTGTGCCTGTCGCCGAGGGATGGCAGTTGAATCTCGCTCCAGAACACATCCAGGCTCTGAGGGACGGTCTACGGAGGGTTACAGCACCCGGAGGCACAGCCCATTTCGGGACTGCGCTCGAGCACTGGGAGGTTCTGGGCAAGACGGGGACCGGCCAGAACCCGCTGAGCGTTCGAGGGGAAGCGGAGGACGACGCCTGGTTCGCGGGAATGGCAGGACCTCCTGGGGAGCCCCCGGAAATCGTCGTCGTCGCACTCGTCGAGTATGGCACGAGCGGTTCGGGAACTGCTGCTCCGCTGGTCGCCAAGACCGCCGACTTCTATCTGAGAAGGAAGTACGGGATCGAAGTCTCGACCGTGCAGACCTATCTCGATCACCTGATCGCAGGGCGCGACGCCCCCTGGTATCGAGAGCGATTCCCCGCTCGTGACGATCCGAATGGGACTCCGTCGGAAGCCGGAGCCGGCCGATGATCCGTCTTTTCGACAAGTGGTCGATCGATCCACCCCTGGTGATCGCGATCACGGCGCTGACCCTGTTCGGCATCGCCATGATCTACTCCGCCGGCGTGGTCTACGTCCCCAACCCGGTGACATCCGGCGCCTGGATCAGGCAGGCCCAGTGGTTCGTACTCGCGGTCATCGCGTTCACGCTGCTGTCTCGGGTCCCATTGCGATGGATCGAATGGGTGTCGGTCCCGGCGTACGTGATCAGCGTCGTACTTCTCGGGATTACGCTGGTGATCGGGACCGGGTCGGGAACCGCCGCGGGGGTGAAGGCCTGGATCGATCTGGGGTTCATCCGCTTCCAGCCGTCGGAGATCGCCAAGCTCGCCACCGTCCTGATGCTCGCGAAGCTCCTTTCGCAGCGAGACTCGGGCCTCTCCTCCGTCCGGGATCTCCTCCCCGCGGCCGCCATCGTCGCCCTCCCGCTCGCACTGGTACTGCGCCAGCCGGACCTTGGCACCGCCATGGCCTTCGTGGGAATCCTCTTCGCGATGTTGTACTGGGCGGCGACGCCCGTGCCGCTGTTGCTGCTCGTAGCGAGTCCGGTGCTCGGGCTCTTTCTCTCGTATGACACCGCGATCTGGTCGGGCTACATCCTGGCCGTGATCGGCTGCCTGTACCTGTATCGCTACAAGCTCTTCTTGTTCGAGTCGGTGGCGGTCGTGCTCGCGAACTTCGCGACGGCGACGATCTCCAGGCCGCTCTGGAAAACCGGATCCTCGTGTACCTCGACCCCGAAGTCGACCCGAGGGGTGCCGGCTATCAAGTCATTCAGTCCAAGGTTGCCGTGGGTAGCGGCGGGTTCGGCGGACAAGGCTTCACGCTCGGGAGCCAGAAGCGATTCGACTTCCTGCCCGAGCAGCACACCGATTTCATTTTCAGCGTTGTGGGCGAGGAACTCGGATTCGTTGGGACGGCGCTCGCGATCCTTTTGTTCGCGTACATCTTGGTACGACTCGTCCGTATGGCCGAACGCTCGTCTGATCCCTTTGCCGGCCTGGTGCTCATGGGTATCTTCGGCACTTGGCTGGTCCACATCTTCGTCAACGTCGGCATGACCATCGGAGTGGTGCCGATTACCGGGATCCCGCTTCCTTTCGTCAGTTACGGCGGGACCTTTTTGTTCATGTCCTGGGTTGCGGTCGCGATCGCAGTCCGCGTGGCGCACGAGGGATGACGCGCCGCTAGGCGACCTCCAGACAGGAGTCCCATGGCCTGGTTCCGGAAGGACAAGAAGCCACTCAAGGCTCAGGACAAGCGCGACGTCCCGACCGATGTGTTCGACAAGTGTAAGGGCTGTGGGGAGATTCTCTATCGCGAGCGACTCGCGCAGAACCTCAACGTCTGCCCGAACTGCGGCTACCACCTCCAGATCTCAGCTGACGCATACATCAGCATTCTTCTGGACAGTGGTACGTTCGAGGAACATGACGAGGAGCTCCGAGCGGCGGACCCGCTCGAGTTTTCGGACCTCAAGCCTTATCCGGGGCGGGTAGCCGCGGCCGAGGCCAAGGGAAAGAACGAAGCCGTCATCACGGGGACCGGGAAGCTCGACGGAATCGAAGTGTCGGTCGCCGTTATGGACTTCGGGTTCATCGGAGGCTCCATGGGCTCCGTCGTGGGCGAGAAGATCGCCCGGGCCGCCCACGTCGCACTGGCATCCGAGTGTCCGCTGTTGATCGTGAGCGCTTCTGGTGGTGCGCGCATGCAGGAGGGTATTTACTCGCTCATGCAGATGGCCAAGACCTCGACGGTCATTGCACGCCTTCACGAGGCGAGCCTCCCCTTCATCTCGATCCTGACGCACCCCACGACGGGCGGTGTCACCGCGTCGTACTCCATGCTCGGAGACGTGAACATTGCGGAGCCGGGCGCCCTGATCGGCTTTGCCGGTCCGCGTGTCATCGAGGAGACGATCCGTCAGGAACTACCCGACGGGTTCCAGCGGGCGGAGTTCTTAAGGGATCACGGGATGGTCGACCGCGTCGTCGACCGACGTGAACTGAAGACGCTCGTCTCGACCATCCTCCGACATCAGTTTGCTGGGTGGAAGGACTGACCGAGGCAGCCCTCCTGGCTCCGGACCGACTCGATCGCCCCTTTGCCGACCCGCTCATGGAGCGGCTCTTTCCACCGCTCGCCACGGGGGTGCATTGGGGGTTGGAGCGGACGGAGCGAGCTCTCGATGCTCTGGGCGACCCTCACAGGGCGTACGCAACGCTCCACGTCGGAGGGACGAACGGGAAGGGATCCGTAACTTCCACGCTCGGATCGATTCTGCGACGAGGCGGGCACCGCACCGCCTGCTACACCTCCCCCCACCTGTGCTCGTTCAGGGAGCGCATGCTCATCGACGGAGCTCCGTTGTCCGAGGTCGTCATTCTCAGGTACGCCGACGATATCGCACACGTGGTCACACGTTTTGGTCTCACGTTCTTCGAGGCCGTAACGGTCTTGGCGATGTATGCGTTCGCTCGTGAGAACGTCGAGGTCGCCGTTATGGAGGTAGGGCTGGGGGGCAGGCTCGACTCCACGAACGTGGTGCGGCCGGAAGTGACCGCGGTCACGAATGTCGCGATGGACCATGCCGACTACCTCGGTGACACCCTGCCGCAGATCGCTCGGGAGAAGGCGGGGATCATGAAACCGGGAGTCCCGTTCGTGACGGCGGAGCGATCCGCCGAACTGCTGACGCTCTTCCGCGAACTCGCCACGGCTGCGGGGGCGCCGCTGACGATGGTAGATCCGGGCATGCTGACGGATGTCACCGTTGCTGCGGATCACACGACCATGCATCTCGGCACGCGTTCCTGGGGCCCGCTCGAGCTACGGACCCCATTGGTCGGTATGCACCAGGCGCTGAACGCGGCGCTCGCGGTGGAGATGCTCGAGCACGTTGGTGAAGATCTTCGCCCCGAGATGGAGCACATCGTGGACGGCGTCGCCACGGTCGTCTATCACGGCCGCGACGAGGTCAAGTTCCTGGATGGCCGTACCTGGTTGTTCGACGTCGCGCACAATACGGCCGGAGTTCGCACCCTCGTCGATACGATGGACCGATTGGACCTCCCCCGACCGCTCGTCGCGCTCGTGGGCGTCCTTGGAGACAAAGACTGGAGGAGCATGCTGCCGCCTCTCCTGTCTCGCGCGGATGCAGCGATTCTCACGCAGCCACCTTCCGCTCCGCCCGAGCGGCGGTGGAATCCGATGGAAGCAGCAGATCAGGTCGACGCACTGACGAGCGTGCGCGTCGTCGAGGACTTCGTCGATGCGGTAGGGAAAGCCACGCACCGCTCGGCCGGGGGAACCGTGGTGGTGACGGGGTCCGCGCACACCGTCGGTTCCGCAATGAGTTTGCTGGGACTCGACCCGCTCGCCGACTGACCGCATGGTCGGTCGCTCCGTTTGAGGCCGTGGGTTGGCGTAGACGATCGGTTGAACTCTTGAAGACCGCCGCTAGATTCCGCGCCACATGGCTACCTCGGACTTCGCGAGGCTTCCAGGATTTCGGGATTTCCCGCCGGAGGACTTCGCTCTTCGCTCGCAGATTCAGGAATCGTGGCGCCGGGTCTCTCGGCGCTACGGCTTTTTGGAGTATGATGGCCCCCCGCTCGAATCTCTGGAACTCTACGTAGAGAAGAGTGGGGAGGAGATCGTGGGGCAGCTCTACCACTTCACGGACAAGGGCGATCGGGCCGTGACTCTCCGTCCCGAGATGACACCTTCTCTCGCCAGAATCCTGGGTGACCGAAGCCGTGGCATGAGCAAGCCGATTCGCTGGTTCTCCATGCCTCAGCTCTTTCGGTACGAGCGCCAGCAGCGCGGCCGTCTCCGGGAGCACTTCCAGTGGAACGTCGACGTTGTCGGCGAGGAAGGGATAGCAGCCGACGCTGAGGTCCTGGCAGTCGCCATCGACGGGCTTCGGGATCTCGGTCTGACTTCTGAGGACTTCGTTGCACGTGTGTCCGATCGGCGCCTTCTGACGGCTCTGCTCAAGGTCGTCGGTGTTGCGGACGACGAGCTGGCGCCGGCATTCGCGGTCATCGACAAGATCGAACGGATGCCCCGCGAGAAGGCGATCGAGGTCCTCGGGTCGGACGTTGAGCTCGATGGCGATCAGATCGAAACACTGTTCGGGATCCTCGATTCGAGCGGCCTCGAAGAACTGGCTGAGGGATTCGGCGGGCACGCCGAGGTGGCTCCGGAGCTCGAGAGAATGCGTGAGTATCTGGCCACGCTGGAAGCGATGGGCCTGGGCGACTTCGTCTCGCTCGACCTTCGGATCGTGCGGGGTCTCGCGTACTACACCGGGATCGTGTTCGAGCTGTTCGATCGAAAGGGTGAACTTCGAGCGATCTGCGGCGGCGGGCGATACGACCGGCTTCTGGAGCTCGTGGGCGGAGAGCCGCTCCCTGCGGTGGGATTCGGTATGGGAGATGTCGTGCTGGGTGAGCTTCTCGCGACGCGGGGGCTCGTGCCCGAGTACCGACCCGAACTCGACTATTTCGTCGTGCCCGTCACACCGGATCAGCGCCCGAAGGCACTCGCTGTCGCTCACGCGCTGCGCGATCGCGGGCACAGTGTGGGATACGCACTGAAGGAGCAGGGCGTCGGGAAGCAGCTGAAGAGCGCGACCCGCCAGGGCGCCCGGACCGTCCTCGTGCTGGGACCCGAAGAGTTGGAACGGGGCTGCGTGGTCGCGCGGAACATGGAGTCCGGCGAGGAGGTCGACGTTCCACTCTCGGAGTTGTCGTGACCTCGGCCGGCAACGGAATCCGCAAGCACTCGGCCCAGGCACCGAGCCGTTCCGAGCGGGAGGACGCTCAGTTGGCCCAGGTGGTGGCCCGACGCGCCATTCGCCGACTCGACATGCTCGAGTGGGTAATCTTCGCGGTGGGTGCGGGGTTGGCGGCGGCGGGCGGCGCGGTGATTGCGTGGATGCTTTCAGGGCTCGCGGGTTGGGACTTCCGCTCGACCTGGATTGGTGCGTCCTTGTTGCTCTTCGTCGTGCCTGGCGTGCTCTCGATCATGCAGATCCGGCGCGACGAGCGAACTGATACCCGCGGGACTCAGGATAAACAGGAAAGCGAAGATGGCTGACCAGAAGAAGCTGACTCCTCAGGGAGAGGACTTCTCCGCCTGGTACAATGAGGTGGTCTTGAGGTCCGAACTCGCGGACTACTCCCCGGTTCGGGGAAGCATGGTCATCCGGCCGTGGGGATACGGCATCTGGGAGAACATGCAGCGGGCGCTGGACGACATGTTCAAGGAGACGGGGCACGAGAATGCTTACTTCCCGCTCCTCATCCCGATGGAGTTCATCGAGCGGGAAAAGGACCACATCGAGGGCTTTGCCCCTGAGCTGGCCGTCGTGACCCGAGCGGGTGGCAAGGAGCTCGAAGAGCCCTTCGTCATCCGGCCGACGTCCGAGACGATCATCTACTCGATGTACGCGAAGTGGGTGCAGAGCTATCGCGACCTGCCGGTGCTCATGAACCAGTGGGCAAACGTCATGCGCTGGGAAATGCGCACACGCCTCTTCCTTCGCACCTCGGAATTCCTCTGGCAGGAGGGACACACGGCGCATGCTACCGCCGAAGAAGCGGAGGAGGAGACACTTCTGATTCTCGGGATCTATCGGAAGTTCATGGAGGAATGGATCGGCATGCCGCCCCTCACGGGCCTCAAGTCGGAGTCCGAGAAGTTCGCTGGTGCCGTGCGGAGCTACTGCTGCGAAGCGCTCATGAAGGACAACAAGGCGCTACAGGCCGGCACTTCCCATTTCCTGGGGCAGAACTTCGCGAAGCAGTTCGACCTCAAGTTCCAGTCGGAGGATGGCCAAGAGGAATACGCGTGGAACACTTCGTGGGGCGTGTCCACGCGGCTGGTGGGTGGTATGGTGATGACGCACGGCGACGACAATGGTCTCGTCGTCCCTCCGCGTTTGGCTCCGGTCCAGGCGACCATCGTCCCCATCCTCAGGGGAGAAGACACCACTCCCGTACGTGAGAAGGCAGATGAGGTCGCAAAACGCCTCAAGGCTGCCGGCGTCCGGGTCAAGATCGACGCTCGCGAGAATATCTCTCCGGGGGCCAAGTACTACGAGTTGGAGCGAAAGGGCGTCCCGTACCGTATCGAGATCGGCCCGAAGGATCTCGAGCAGGGACAGCTGGCTCTGGCCAGGCGCCTGACGCCCGAGGGCGAGAAGCGGAAGGCCTTCCTTCCCGAAGAGGAGGCCATCGCCGAGCTGCCGAATCTGCTCGAAGCGTTCCAGACGGAGCTCATGGAAACAGCGATCGCACGGCGTGATGCGAATTCGGTGCGGGGTGTGAAGACCCTGGGTGAGTTGGAGGAGGCCCTCGAAGGTGGGGCAGGGTTCGTGTACTCGGGATGGAGCGGAGATCCGGCGGTCGAGGAGACCGTCAAGGAATCCACGAAGGCGACGATTCGGGTGCTGCCCGGCGAGGAATTCCGCTCGCCCGAGACGCCTTCGAAATGCGTGTCGGGTAATGGCGATTCGGTAACGGAGGTGGCTTGGGCGAGGGCATACTGACATGAGTCATGAGCACGACCGGGTTCTGATCCTCGATTTCGGTTCCCAGTTCACGCAGCTCATCGCTCGCAGGATTCGAGAAGAGAGCGTCTACTGCGAGATCCACCCTCCGACGCGCTCCCTCGAGTGGATCAAGGAATGGGCGCCGGCGGCGGTGATTCTGTCGGGTGGTCCCAATTCCGTCTACGACGAGGACGTTCCCAAGACCGACCCCGAGCTACTCGATTCGGGGATTCCGATTCTGGGCATCTGCTACGGCATGCAGCTGATCGCTCAGATGGAGGGCGCGAACGTCGTCCATGGGCATCGCGAATATGGCCGAGCCGAGCTCACCGTGGAGGGTAGCGACGGCCTGTTCGCCGGCTTCGAATCCGGGTCTAGCACGACGGTGTGGTGCTCTCATGGAGATCACGTCGACGATCCGCCCGAGGGGTACGAACGACTCGCTTCGACCGGAACTCTGCCGACGGCGGCGTTCCGAGACGCCGGTCGGAAGATCTACGGCGTGCAGTTTCACCCGGAGGTCGCGCACACTCATCGGGGTGACGAGATCCTCTCGAACTTCCTCTTCGAGGTCGCGGGTTGTCACCCGACCTGGACCGCGGGTGCGTTCGTCGAGGACACGATCGAGAAGATCCGTCAACAGATCGGGGATGCCACAGCGGTTTGCGGGTTGTCCGGCGGTGTGGACTCTTCCGTTGCGGCCCTTCTGGTGCACCGGGCGATTGGTGATCGACTCACGTGCATCTTCGTGGACCATGGCCTTCTCAGGAAAGATGAGCGGACACAGGTAGAGACGATGTTTCGGTCGCACTACGACATGAATCTGGTGGTAGAGGATGCGTCCGATCTCTTTCTCGCAGATCTCGAGGGTGTCTCGGATCCTGAGGCCAAACGGAAGGCGATCGGTAAGCGATTCATCGAGGTGTTCGACGAAACCGCACGCCGTGAGGGGACCGGGGCCACCTTCCTCGTACAGGGCACGCTCTATCCGGACGTGATCGAGTCCGTCTCCGCGGGAGGTCCGTCCGTGATGATCAAGTCGCATCACAACGTGGGTGGGTTGCCCGACGACGTGCCGTTCGACCTCGTGGAGCCGCTGCGTGAACTCTTCAAGGACGAGGTCCGGGCGGTCGGTCGGGAACTCGGCCTGGCTCAACACTTCGTGGGCCGGCATCCGTTCCCCGGACCGGGACTCGCGATTCGGGTGCTGGGCGAGATCACGCGGGAGCGACTCGCGGTGCTTCGCGAGGCCGATGCGATCTACCTCGAGGAGATACGGTCCGCCGGGCTCTACGACGCGATCTGGCAGGCGTTCGCCGTCCTGCTCCCGGTCCAGAGTGTGGGCGTCATGGGTGACGCGCGAACCTATGAGAACGTGCTTGCACTCCGCGCAGTCACGTCACGCGATGGAATGACTGCGGATTGGTACCCGTTCCCCCATGATGTTCTGGGCCGGATCTCGACCCGCATCATCAATGAGGTGAAGGGCGTGAACCTGGGCCGGATCTCGACCCGCATCATCAATGAGGTGAAGGGCGTGAACCGCGTGACCTACGATGTGAGCTCGAAGCCACCGGCCACGATCGAGTGGGAGTAGAGGGTCCTTGCTAAAGGGGGGCGATCGCGTCTGCTTCGATTTCGATCAGCATCTCGGGGTCTATGAGCCGACGCACTTCCACCATGGTCGTCGTCGGAGGATGCTCTCCAAAGGCCTCGCGATGGGCCCGGCCGTACTCGCTCCACCGGTCGATATCCGTCACGAACATTCGTGTCCGCGTAACGTGAGCCATGTCCGCATCGAGTTCGGCGAGAGCCGCCCTCATGATTACGAAGCAGCGGACGGCCTGCGCGTAGGCGTCTCCTGGCGCGTGCACGCCGCCCTCCGGATTGACTGGAGCGGTCCCGGTTACGAAGATCCGATCGTCCGCCCGCAGCGCCCGGCAATAGCCCACCTCTGACTCCCATCGGGCGCCGCTGAAGACACGTTGGAACGACACTTGCTGCTCCGGGGCTGAAGGTCGATGTGCCCGACGATATCACGAACTGCATGGAGGACTCCAGTGCTTCGTACGTTCACCGTTTGTCTTTTCCTCGCTGCCGCCGCGGCGCCGGTGTCCGCGCAGATTCTCTGGGACTCACCTCCGCTCGTCAGTCATGTCGCCCCCGCGGGTGTGAGCCTCTTCCTTCTGAGCCCTCACGGTGGCGACCTCGGCGGACTCATAACGTTCCGACACGAGGCGGGTCCGGTCGGCCTCGGGTACAGGCTGGCGATCTCCGATGAGGACGCCAGTGACGGAGTCGCAATTGCCGGCGGCGTCGACATCTCGGGCTTCCTATCGAGGGCGGTTGAAGGATCCGAGATCGACGTGATGTGGTGGTCGGGCGGGGGGGTTGGAATCGGAGAGGAGGCGGTCGTCTCGGTTCCCGTCGGTGCGCTCGTGGGTTGGAGCGGCCAGGGCGGCGATGTGATTCTGAGCCCTTATGCGGGCGGTCACGTGGCGCTGGATGTGAGCACCAGGGATCAGGACAACGTCCATTTCGGTGGTTCGGTCGACATCGGCCTGGATATCGTGCTTCCGTCCGGTTGGCTCGTCCGATTCGGTGGCAGCGTCGGAGACCGTGACGCGCTGGCTCTCGGTGTGAAGATCGCGACCTAGTTTCCGTCGCGTGGGGGCTGATCGAGAAGGGTCTCGACTTCGGCCCAGACCTCCCTCATGAACTCGGGTTCTTCGCCGTACACCTCAGCGAAGTGTGCCAGTTCGTCTGCTGAGACGCCGTTGTGCGTCAGCACCGAATCACGTGCTGGATCGGCCAGGCGCTGCGAGTCGGTGTCGAGCGCGGCCATGCGCAGATCGACGTACGCCTGGATGAAGACGGCGCGGTCGATCGCGCCCTCCACCCGCGGCTGATCCGATCCGCAGGACGCGACGACGAGCGCTGTGAGGAGACAAGCGGCGTGGGCCCCCAGGCCGACTCGACCCCAGTTTCTCGATTGATCTGACATGCGATACGTGGGCTGGAAATTGTCATCCGTGGTACCCGCCGGCGCATCAGAGATCCTCACGGTGCCTGCGATTCGCAGAGGGCGTGACCGGAGCCCGTTCGAGGGATCCCGATCTTCGGGTTACTAGACTACCATAAGGAGGTAACCGGGCGAGCGTCGGGGGCTCGCACCGCTTCCAGTATGGACACCCCGAAGGAGTCATTGGCAGATGTCGATTCGCTCATTCGTTTCGGGAGGTCTCCTCCTTTCGCTCGCGGCGTGTGCCGTGAACCCGGCGACGGGAAGAAGGGAGTTCACACTCGTCAGCGAGGCCCGGGAGATTGAGCTGGGCCGTGAGGCCGACCAGCAGCTGAGCGTCTCTCTCGGCCTCGTCGAAGACCCGGGCCTTCAGGCGTACGTCTCGACACTGGGCTTGCAGCTCGCTTCCACCTCCGAGCGACCCGACCTCCCATGGTCGTTCAGGGTCGTGGACGACCCGATCGTGAACGCGTTCGCGCTCCCTGGTGGCTTCATCTACGTCACCCGCGGCATTCTGGCCCACTTCGATTCAGAGGCCGAGTTGGCCGGTGTGCTTGGGCACGAAATCGGCCACGTCACGGCGCGCCATTCGGCGAGCCAGATGAGCAGGCAGCAGCTCCAGCAGATCGGTCTCGGGGTGGGGATGGTGTTTTCCGAGACCGTGCGGACGTACGGCGGGTTGGTCGGAGCCGGCTTACAGGTCATGAACCTGCGCTACTCACGCGGCGACGAATCGCAGTCCGATGAGCTCGGGCTCCGTTACATCTCCCGTGCCGGGTATGACGCGGACGCGATGGTCGGGGTGTTCCAGATGCTCGGACAGGTTGGGGGCGGAGGCGGGGAGGGTCGGATCCCGGAGTGGCAGCTCACACATCCGTACCCTGAGAACCGGGAATCCGACATGCGCCGGCTGATTGCAGAGACTGGCGTTTCCCGGACCGGTACCGTCAATCGGGATACGTACCTCGATCAGATCGACGGCCTCGTCTACGGTGAGAATCCACGTCAGGGGTACTTCGAGGAGACTCGTTTCCTGCACCCTGATCTTGCGTTCGAGGTCACGTTCCCGAGTGGGTGGACGACGGTGAACCAGAGGACCATTGTCGCCGCGGTGGCGCCGGCCGAGGACGCGCTCGTGGTGTTGGGTGTCGTCGAGGACGGCGTGGCGCCGGACGCGGAGTTGAGGGACTTCCTCCGGGGCGAGGGGATCAGCGGCGGCACCATCGCGCAGGAGGACCGGGGCGCCATTCAGGTCGCGAGCACGACGTTCGACGTTACGAGCACGGACTCGTCGCTTCGCGGGACGGTCGCGTTCGTCCGGTACGGCGACATCACGTACCGGATTCTCGGCTACTCGACTCCGACTGAATGGAGCCGGTACGCTTCGGTGGTCAACGCCGCGATCGACAGCTTCGATCAGGTTACGGACCCGTCGGTACTCTCCGTGCAGCCCCTGCACCTCGACGTTGTCCGCATCGATGAGCCGATGTCGCTGAACAGCTTCGTTCAGCGCTCCCCACAACCCATCGACATCGAAGAGTTGAGTCGGCTGAACCGGGTCTCGCCCGGGTCGGTGCTGTCGGCGGGCACCCGGATCAAGACGGTCACAGGGACGCCGGTGGGCAGGTAGACGACTCGAGGGCCAAAGGGTGCGAGCCCGAACACGATCTGGCCCGAAACTTGACTCTTAGAGGGGTAGCACGCGCTGATCACTGCCGTTTTGGCAGCTTGAAGCGAGACGGATCCAAGACCCCAGGAATAGAGCCATGTTGAGCCAGGACAAACTGACCGTGAAGGCGGGGGAGGCGCTTCAGAGCGCTGCCGCGGAGGCGCGCCGAAGGGGCAACGCCGAAATCCACGGCGTGCATCTGCTGAACGCGCTTCTGAATCAGGATGGCGGCATCGTCGTACCCATCCTCCAGAAGCTCGAGGTGCCCGTCGATCTTGTTCGATCGAGGGCGGAGGAAGCGCTGAATTCGATGGCGCGTGTCGAAGGAGGTGTCGATGCGAATCTGTCGCGCGATCTCCGTAAGGCGCTCGACGCTGCTACGGATGTGTCGCACGAATTGGGGGACGACTTCGTCTCGACCGAACACCTGCTTCTCGGCCTCACCGGTGAAAAGAACGACGCGGGCCGGATCCTGCGCGACGCGGGAGCCACCCTTTCGGCCCTCCGCGAGGCGCTCGAGTCGGTGCGAGGATCGCACAGAGTCACCGGCGACTCACCGGAGGACAGCTACCGTGCGCTCGACCGGTTCTCCCGGGACCTCACGGAACAGGCCCGACGAGGCAATCTCGATCCAGTCATCGGGCGGGACGAGGAGATCCGACGCGTGATCAAGGTCCTCGCGCGTCGAACGAAGAACAATCCGGTGCTCATCGGTGAGCCTGGAGTCGGGAAGACGGCGATCGTCGAAGGGCTGGCTCAGCGGATGGTCGAGGGGGACGTGCCGACCTCCCTCGCGAACAAGAAACTGCTCCAGCTCGATATCGCGTCGATGTTGGCCGGTGCCAAGTACCGGGGTGAATTCGAGGAGCGTATGAAGGCGGTACTCAAGGAGATCACCGAGGCGGATGGTCGCTACGTGATCTTCATCGACGAGATGCACACCATCGTCGGCGCGGGGGCAGCGGAAGGGGCGGTCGATGCGGGAAACATGCTCAAGCCCGCTCTGGCGAGAGGCGAGCTGCGGACGGTCGGAGCGACGACGCTCGATGAGTATCGGAAACACATCGAGAAGGATCCAGCTCTCGAGCGCCGGTTTCAGCCGGTCTTCGTGGCTCCCCCGTCGGTGGAGGACTCGGTCGCGATTCTCCGAGGGCTGAAGGAGCGCTACGAGGTGCACCACGGTGTGCGCATCACGGACGACGCGGTCATCGCGGCCGCCAAGCTTTCGGACCGGTACATCGGTGGGCGTTTTCTCCCCGACAAGGCGATCGACCTGATCGACGAGGCCTCGAGTCGCCTGAGGATCGAAATCGACTCGCTCCCGCAGGAAATCGACGAGGTGGAGCGACGGATCGTTCAACTCGAGATCGAACGCCAGGCCCTCATCAGCGAACGCGACAGGGCCGCAACAGAGCGACGGAGAACCATCGAAGGGGAATTGGCGGGGCTCCGCGAGACCAGCCAGGGGATGAAGGCTCGCTGGCAGGCCGAAAAGGACGTGATCGTCGAGATCCAGGGGATGCGCGCCCGGATCGACGAACTCCGGGTCGAAGCAGATCGGGCGACGCGGACGGGAGAACTCAACCGCGCGGCAGAAATCAACTATGGGGAGATTCCCGATCTCGAAGAGGCCGTCGAGACGGCCGCGCAGCGGCTGGCCGTCTTGCAGAGGGATCACAAATTCCTCAAGGAAGAGGTCGAGGCCGACGACATTGCGGCCGTGGTCGCCGAGTGGACCGGAATCCCGGTCACGAGACTAATGGCGTCGGAGCGACAGCGCCTCACGCACCTCGAGGACCATCTCGGCCAGCGTGTGATCGGTCAGGTAGAGGCCATTTCGGCGGTATCGAACGCCGTCCGTCGCGCTCGAGCGGGTCTCCAGGATCCCAATCGGCCCGTCGGCTCGTTCATCTTCCTGGGGCCGACCGGTGTCGGGAAGACGGAGACCGCCAAGGCGCTGGCCGAGTTCATTTTCGACGACGAGCGAGCTCTGGTTCGCATCGACATGTCCGAGTACATGGAGAAGCACGCCGTGGCACGGCTGATCGGCGCGCCTCCAGGCTACGTCGGATACGATGAGGGAGGACAACTCACGGAGGCCGTCCGGCGACGGCCCCACGCGGTCGTTCTTTTCGACGAAATCGAGAAAGCGCATCCAGACGTGTTCAACGTCCTGCTACAGATCCTGGACGATGGGCGACTCACCGATGCACACGGCCGGACCGTGGATTTTCGAAACGTCGTGATTCTCATGACGTCGAACATCGGCAGCCAGAACATCCTCGAGGGCGGGGCGGAGGCGGAGTGGTCAGAGATCGAGCGCCAGGTTCGATCTCAGTTGCACACACACTTCCGACCGGAGTTCCTCAATCGTGTGGACGACGTGGTCGTGTTCCGGCCGCTGGATCAGGGTGAAATCAGACTCATTGTCGACCTCCAACTCGACCGCGTTGCGGCGCTCGCGATCGAACTGGGCATCGAGCTCGACGTGAGCGATCGGGCCAAGACCTTCCTCGCGGCTGAAGGCTACGATCCGGTGTTCGGGGCCCGTCCGCTCAAGAGGGCGTTGCAGAGGTCTTTGCAGGACCCGCTGGCGCTTCTGCTCCTCGACGAGGAAGTCGCGACCGGAACGACCGTGCGGGTAGATGTGTCTGAGGACGGGACCGCGCTGGACTTCGAGGTGCGGGCTCCGGCGAATCTCGCGCCCGCCTCGCAGCATGCAGAGGTAGAGTCCTGAGAGCGTCCGTCGAGGGCCTTTCACGCTTCACGGGAATTGTCGAGATTCGGACGGCACTACCCGGATGACACGCGAGGAATGTGGATGACTGGATACCGAAAGCTCGGCCTACTCTCTCTGGCCCTCGTGATCGTGGGCGCCACGGCGTGCACGACGGTCGTCATGGAGGCGCCCGCCGCAGCGGTGGGTGCGCAGCTTTCGGTGGAGCGGTTTCTGCAGGCCTCGAATCAGCGCGACTATGCTGCGATGGGTAATCTGTTCGGGACGCAGCACGGTGCCGCGATGGACACGGGCAGCACTCTCGGATGCGCGTTCAAGAAGATCGGGTCGTGGTTCGGTGGCACCGCGTGCACGAGCAGGGAGAACGTCGAGATCAGGATGGACGCGATCGCATCCATTCTTCAGCACCAGGACTATCAGATATTGAGTGAGCTACCCGTGCCCGGCCGGAGCGCACCGACGACGCGGGTGGTGGTGAATCTGACGACCCTGCAGGGTGCGACTGTTCCGGACCTTCCGTTCGTCGTGGTTCAGACTGCTGGAAATCGCTGGCTGATCGAAGAAGTCGACCTCCAGCGGGTCATGGCGGCACGCTGATCAGGGCAGGTGCTGCACGAACTCGACCAGAACGCCTCCGGTGCTGGAAGGATGAACGAAGGCAGCCAGACACCCCCGGGCACCGATGTGCGGTTCCGTGTCGATGAGGCGCAGGCCCGCTGCATCGAGCCGGCTCAATTCGGCGACGATGTCATCGGTTCGGAACGCGATGTGATGGAGGCCTGGGCCGCGACGTGTGAGAAATCGACCCACGGTGGTGTCGGGAGAGAGGGGTTCGAGAAGTTCGAAGGACCCGGTGAAGGCGACCCGGACTCCCTGGTCTTCCAGGGTCTCGGGCTGGGAACTGGCTTCGCCAGTCAGGAGTTCGTAGAGAGGGCCACTCTCTTCGATGGAGTGAACGGCGACGGCCACATGGTCGAGCGGGCGGTCCGCCGTCGAAAGATCAATCATGAACACCTGTGCCAGAGTTGGCGGTGCGGGATAACGCGGAGGTCGACCCATCGTAGGGGCGGTCCCCATACGCTACAAGGAGAGCAGAGATGGCAGCCAGTGAGGTGATCACCGAGATCACGGACGCGAATTTCGCCGATGAAGTCGAAAACGGCGATGGACTATACATGGTGGATTTCTGGGCGACCTGGTGTCGTCCGTGTGTCATGATCGCTCCGATCGTCGAAGAGTTGGCGCAGGAGTATCAGGGCAAGGGACTCAAGGTCGGCAAGCTCGACGTCGATACCAATCAGCAGACGGCGGCGCGCTTTGCGGTGCGATCGATTCCTGCGGTGCTCTTCTTCAAGGGCGGCGAGCTTGTGGATCAGGTGATCGGTGCGGGTCCGAAGGCGATGTATGAGGAGAAGGTGGTCGGACACATCTAGGTCGAAGTTCGGGACCGTCGCCGACAGCGCCCACGAATAGCGGAAGCCGGTCGGGTGGTCTTGCCGACCGGCCTTCGTGTGTCCCCGAGTCCGTGCGTGCACGCTATCTTCTCGCGTGGCCACCCTCTATCTCGTCAGCACACCCATCGGAAATCTGAGCGACCTCTCGCCGCGCGCGGCCGAGACGCTCTGTTCTGTCGACCGCATTCTCGCCGAGGATACGCGCAGGAGCCGGATCCTCACCGATCATGTGGAATCCAGAGCCCCTCTGGTGTCCGTGCATGCCCACAACGAACGACGGCGCATCGAGCAAATTCTCGAATGGCTCGACGCGGGAGAGGATCTGGCGCTCGTTTCCGACGCCGGCACACCCCTCGTATCGGATCCGGGTGGCCGGGTCGTGGCGGCCGTGGCCGCGCATGGGCATGCCGTGGTTCCGATCCCAGGTGCGAGTGCGGTTCTGGCCGCGCTCGTCGCCTCCGGCCTACCTACGGATCGGTTCACCTTTCTCGGCTTCCCCGAAAGGAAGGGAAGGGCACGCCGTGAACTGATCGATCGAGTCGCGTCGTCGAGCGAATCGACCGTGCTCTTCGAGTCTCCACACCGGCTGGTCACCTTGCTGGAAGAGCTGGCGGAATCGTGTGGTCCGGAACGCCTCGTTGCCGTGGCTCGAGAGCTCACGAAGATCCACGAGGAGGTCATTCGCGGAACCCTGGTCGAGGTCGCTGCCTATTACCGAGAGCGGTCGCCGAAGGGTGAGGTTTCGCTTGTGGTCGCACCGACTGTCGCTCGTAGGTCTGATGAGGACCTGGAGGCGGAGGCGGTACGGGTTGCCAGAGAACTGATCAGCGGAGGAATGAAGCCCTCCGAGGCCGCCCGGGAGCTCTCGAATCGCCTCGACCTGGCGCGAAACGACGCATACCGTATCGTGCACGACTTCGAGGGGGAAGCGACCGACGAATGAAGCTGACATTCCTGGCAGTCCTGGCCATTACGGGGGCCCCCTCTCCCGTGGTGCACCCGAGTGATTCGATCACGATCGCTCGGCTTCAGTACGATGGTGGTGGAGACTGGTATGCGAACCCGTCGTCGCTCCCGAATCTGCTCGCGGCCGTGCGCCAGAGGGCCGGGATTCCCGTTGCGCGCCGTGAGGTCAACGTCACGCCGCTCGACCCGGTCTTGCTCGACTATCCCTATCTCTACATGACCGGACACGGCAACGTCGTGTTCACGCCCGCGGAGCGCACTGCGTTGCGCAAGTATCTCCTGGCTGGGGGGTTTCTTCACGCGGACGACAACTACGGACTGGACGAGTCGTTCCGGGCCGAGATGGCCGAGATATTCCCCGACGCCGAGCTGACGGAGATCCCGCCCGAGCACCCGGTCTTTCACGCGTTTTACGAATTTGAGGAAGGCCTTCCGAAGATCCACGAGCATGATGGCAATCCACCTCAGGCGTTCGGGATCTTCCATGAGGGGCGGATGGTGGTCTTCTATACGTACGAATCGGATCTCGGAGATGGCTGGGAAGACGAGGCCGTCCACGAGGATCCCCCCGAGACGCGGGAGCAGGCCCTCCGCATGGGTGTGAACCTCTTCCTGTACGTCCTGGGACAGGTCGCCTCATGAGTCCGGCCGGACGACAGCTCGAGGCGCAGGTGGCCGCTGTGCGGGCTTACCTGCGTCGAAAGGCGGGGTTGGCCGCCGGTGTGTGGGCAGGGGCTGGAGTGGCGCTGATGTTGATCGTGGCCTGGGTCGTGGTCGGCGGTGATGGTTGGCGACAGGGGAGCAACGTCCCCGCCTGGCTCGACGCACTGACTTTGATGGTACTCGCTGCCGGCGTCTGGCAATTCCGGAGACTCTCCGATGTGTCGTTCGGTGAGGAGCCCCTTTCCGCGGCGATGGAACGGGCCGCGGGGCTCCGTCCGGGAGTCGTGCGGGGAACGCTCGAGCTGTCTCGTTCCGTGCCCGACGGCGTCTCTACCTCATTGGCGTCGACCGCCGTCCGGGGGACCGTCCGCGAACTGGACGGACGTGAAGAGGCCAGTCTTTCAGGCGCCCTCGGTGAAGCCGTGGCCATGTGGACCCGGCGGGGACTCGGCTTCGCCACGGGCTTTGCCGTGCTCCTCACGATTCTGACGATCGCAGCGCCCGAACGGACAGCGAACGCGCTGTCGGGGATCACCTCCCCGCTCGCCACGATGGTCGATCCGGTACTTCCGCCCATCGTCGTGATCCCGGGTGACATCGAGGTCCTGCGGGGCACCGACGTAGAACTCGAGGTCTCGGCTGCCGGACGTTTCGAGGTCGAGTTGGCGTGGCAGGCTGCGGGCGACATCGCCAGAACCGAGCGGTTGGCGGTGGAGGGTGGGCGGGCTTCGCACGTCTTCCGGACCGTCTCTGCGCCCATCGACTACCGGGTCACCGGAGATGACGGAAGTGAATCGCCGGAGTACAGGATCGATCCGATCGATCCGCTTTTTATCAGCGACCTGATCCTCAGCGTGGTGTACCCACCGCACACGGGGCTGCAGGCGGACGAGTATCGGGGTGACCCTCCGCCGCTTCGCCTTCCGGCTGGGTCGTCTTTGACCTTCGAAGGCATGACGAGCCGTCCACTTTCGTCGGTACAGCTCGTGGATTCGCTCGGGGTTGGCGCACTGGATTTCGGTGTGGATGAAAACACCTTCAGCGGCCGCTGGATGCCCGAAACCGACGGTGTATTCGATTGGGATTTCAGGGACCGCACGGGCGCGCCCGCAGAGATCCAGCCTGAGCCGGTCGAGATCACGGTGGTTCCAGACCTCTCGCCTGCCATCGTCATCTCGATGCCGGGACGGGACACCATCCTGCCGTTGAATCTCAGGCAGCCCCTCGTCCTCGAGTCGGCGGACGACTACGGTCTTCGCCGCGTCGAACTGGTCGCGTATCGGGTCACCTCGTTCGGTGAGCGCCAGGAGCCAATCGCGCAGGGATTCGACGTGGGCGGCCAGCGCGCCGTCCTTGCACGGCCACTGCTCGACCTGCGCACATGGGGTCTGCTCCCGGGTGACACGGTGCGTTACTTCGCCCGGGCAACCGACAATAGCCCCGCCAGCCAGACCTCCGTATCCGAGGAGTACGTGTTGCGGATGCCGGAAGCGGCTGAACTCCGTCGGGAGGCGGAGGATGCGCTCGAGGGTGTGGCGGAGAAGCTCGAGGAGCTGGCGGCGGAAGCCGCCCGTCAGGCCGAAGAGAATAGGGATCAGGCGCTCGAGGCTGCCGCGGAACGACAGGAGGAGCAGGCTGGAGCGGGCGAGCAGGAACAGGCCGATTTCGAGGAGAAGGAGGAGCTCCAGCGGGCGCTCGACAATCAGGAAGAGCTGTCCGTCGAGGTCGACTCACTGACGGCCGAGATGGAAGCGCTCGAGCAGATGATGGAAGAAGCGGGTCAGGCCGATCCGGAACTGCGCCGCCAGCTCGACGAACTGCAGGAACTCCTGAAGCAGATGACCGGAGATGATCTGCAGCAGCGCATGGACGAGTTGTCCGAGGCGCTGGAACAGGACCAGATGGATCAGGCCAATCAGTCGCTCGAAGAAATGGCGGCCGAACAGGAGAACTTCCGCGAACGTCTCGAGGAGGCGCTCGAGAAGTTCAAGCGTGCCGCGCTCGAGCAGGACTTCCGCGCCACGACCAGTGAGGCCGAGGAACTCGCCCGCCAGGAGCAGGCGCTGGCCGACGCGATGAAGGAGGCCGACGATCCGGAGTTGAGGGCCCAGCAGCAGGAGGACCTCGCCGAGCAGGCGGAGAGCCTCGAAGAGAGTATGGAATCGCTGGCCGAACGTCTCGCCGAACTGGGTGAGCAGGAAGCCTCCGAGGGTGTGGAGCAGGCAAAGCAGAGTGCCTCGGAGGCCCGACAGCAGATGGAGCAGGCTCAGCAAGAAGCCAGTCGGGGCGAAAGTCAGGAGGCTGGGGAGCAGGCACAGGAAGCCGCGGACCAGATGGAGCAGGCCGCGCAGCAGATGCAGGAAGCCATGCAGGAGATGGCCGAGCAGCAAATGGAGCAGCAGCAGCAGGCCCTTCGCCAGACGGCGGACGATGCGCTCTCACTCGCACGAAGGCAGGACGATCTGCGCGAACAGATGCGAGGGGCGAGTCAGGATCAGCTCGTTCAGATGCGCGCGGACGAGGCATCGCTCCTGCAAGGCGTTCAGAACATCGCCGAGAATCTGCAGTTGGCGACCGAAGGGGCGATGGGTGCGAACCAGGAACTGTCGGCGCAGATGGGCCGGACGATGGAGTCGCTCCAGAACACCATCGAGTCGATGGAGACCCGGCGCGGATCCACCCCCTCACCTTCTGCACAGGCGGAACAGGTGATCGGGGATCTCAATCAGCTCGCGCTCATGGCGATCGCGGGGGCCGAGCAGATGGGTCAGCAGGGACAGGGCCAGAGCGGGGAGGAGGTTGCGGAACAACTCGAGCAGCTCGCACAGCAGCAGGGTGAGCTGATGAACCAGAGCACCGAGCTCATGCCCATGCAGCTCGGCGAACAGGCGATGTCTCAGCAGATGCAGGAGATGTCGCAGGGTCAGGAGTCCGTCGCGAGCGATCTGGGCGAGCTCGCCGACGAACCCGGTTCCGAGGAGTCTCTCGGAGATCTTCAGGAGCTCGCGAATGAGGCACAGATCCTGGCCGAAGAGATGGCGCAGGGCCGACTCACGCCCGAGATGGTCCAGAGACAGGAACGCCTCTTTCACCGGCTGCTCGATGCGGGTCGTTCGCTCGAGAGGGAAGAGATGTCCGAGGAGCGGGAGTCGGAGGTGCCCGGGGCGTTCGAGCGTGGGGACGTGCTGTCGCTGACGGCCGAGCAGCTCGGGGTGATGCCCTATGAGATTCCCGATGGTGAGCAGCTTCAGAGGCTGAGTCCTGCCGTGCGTCAGCTGGTGCTCGAGTACTTCGAACGACTGAACCGGGCCCGGGCGGGAGCAGGCGGATCATGACGTCCTACCCGCCTGGTGCAACGCGATGGGGTCGAGCCGCCATGATGGCGGGTCTTCTGGTTCTCGTGGCCGGATCGTCCGCCGCCGCTCAGGTCCGGATGCGCAACTTCGAGGCGCAACAGCTCAGGGAAGCCGCAGCCCTGGAGTCGACGGGTGACTTCGATGGTGCGGAAGAGGTTCTCCTCCGGTTGCTCGAGGAGACTCCAAGTTCGTCCGGTGGCCTCTTCGCGCTCGAACGTGTGCTTCGCTCAAAGGGCGCCATCGAGACCATCCTGCCCGTGGTCGATGCGTTCCTCGAGGAAGATCCGACTTCCTCCGGTGTGCGTGCGTTGAAGCTGCGAGTCCTCGTCGAGGTCGACTCGCTGGATGAGCTTCGGCGTGAGGCCCGGGAATGGCTCGATGAGGACGACGGGAATGAGGTTTCGTATCGGGAGGTAGCCCGGGTCTACGAGCGGGCCTTCGGGTCCGAAGAGGCGTTGGCGTTGCTACGCGAGGGTAGAGGCCGGCTCGGTGAGAGCGCGCTCGCGCTCGAGATGGGGGATCTGTTGGCGGCGACTGGGGACGCGAATGGCGCGGTCGACGAATGGGCCATCGCAGTGGGGGACGACGCTGGCCAGACGTCTACGATTACGCGTCGTGTGCAGGGGCTGACCGGTGACGTCGACGCTGCCGGTGCTCGGCTCGTCGGGAATCTGGCTGCTTCGGATATCCTGGCGCGCCGCAGAGCAGGGGCAAGGATCGCCCTCGACCTGGGGCTGGAGGGGGAGGCGCTTCCGCTCGTTCAGGACGTCGCGGGTGATCTGGACGGTCGGTCCCGCTCGAGCTTTCTGTCGGATTCCGCGAGGAGGGCGCAGGACAACGGCCTGACCGGCGTTGCGGCCTGGGCGTACGATGAGCTCGGCGAGGAGGCAGAGACACCCGCCGAAAGAAGGCAGTACGATCAGAGGATCATCGACGTGTCGCTGGCAACGGGGGACACCGCGACCGCGCTCGAGGCACAGCGTCGCGTGGCGGAGTCGTTTTCGCCGGGTTCGGTCGATCGGCGCAGAGCGAGTGCTCAGGTCATTCGCCTCGAGGGGACCCGGGCGGAGTCGGATGAGCTGAGAGCCTCCTTGAACGAATTCAAGGAGGACTTCCCGAACGCCCCGGAACTCGACGACCTCGCCGCGACAGTCGCCGGGGCTCTCCAGGCCCGTGGGGATCCCGAGGGAGCAGCTGCGGTTCTCGACGGGATCAACGGTCCGAAGAGTTCATTGGAGCGCGGCTACATCCTCCTCTCCGCTGGCGAGATCGAGGAGGGGCGGTCGGCCCTCCTTCTGGCTCTTACCGGGCTGCCTCCCTCCGAGGCCACTCCGGTAATTCAGTTCGCGGGTCTACTCGGGAGAGTCTCGCCTGAAGGCGCTGAGGTGCTGGCGACCGCAGGCGTGGAGGCGCATCACGGGCGTGGGGCGAGTGCTGCGATGGTGCTCGCCGACGCCACTTCGGCTCTAGAGGTCGAAGAACGGCCCTTGATCCTGGCCGAGGCGGCGAGGATGGCGACCGAGGGCGGGTCGGATGAGGTGGCAGCGGTCATCCAACGACGAATCGTCATCGACTACCCTGAAGCACCGGAGGTAGGTGAGGCGTCTCTGGCACTCGCACGGTTCCACGCCCGTTCCGCTGGAGGGGTGGAGGAGGCGATCCGGCTTTTGGAGAATCTCATCACCATGCGACCCAACGCGGCCGTGGTACCCGATGCACGTGTGGAATTGGACAAGCTGAGGGGTCGAGGCGAGCGATGAGAATCCGGGCGATCGCGTATCTGGGTCTGTTCCTGGCCCTGGCTGCTCCCGTTCAGGGGCAATGGGTTCTGGTGCCCATGGATCGGGACCAGGACAACCACCTCAGAGCCTACGGCCTCACCTACTGGGTACTCGAGCAGCAGGAAAAGGCCGAGTGGCTCCTGAACTACAGGGGCGGCGCGTTCCTGCTTCCCGATCGGGACGACGTTCGTCGTGAGGCGGCCTTCCGCGGTGTAACCATCCAGACGATGGATGCCTCCGCGGAAGCTCGAATGCGAGCGACGGTCGCCGCCTCGAACATGGAGGCCATTCCCCTCGAGCGAGCACCGAAGGTGGCCATCTACACGCCCCCGAACTCGACGCCGTGGGACGATGCGGTGACGATGGCGCTCGAGTACGCCGGTATCGAGTACGAGACGATCTGGGACTATGACGTGCTGCAGGACAACCTGTCGGACTTCGAGTGGATCCACCTGCATCATGAGGACTTCACCGGGCAGTACTCGAAGTTCTTTCTGACCTACTCAGGAGCCCCCTGGCTCCAGGACGAGGTCGCGAGGAACCAGGAAGTGGCCCGTTCGGGAGGCTTCGCGAATGTACCGGAGCTCAAGAAGCACGTAGCGCAGGCCATCCGGACCTATGTGGAGGATGGCGGCTTCCTCTTTGCGATGTGTTCGGCTTCGGAGACCCTCGAGTTGGCGCTCGCGGCGGCCGGTGTGGACATCGCGGCAGCGTACTCGGACGGCACTCCACCCGATCCGAACGCCTCTGCGAATCTGAGCTGGGATCAGGCGATGGCGTTCACGGATGCCCAGGTCCAGATCGCACCTTCCGTGAATTCCTTCTCGGACATCGATGCACATCAGGTGAACACCCCATGGAGGAAGGAGTTGGGCGTCTACACGCTCTTCGACTTCTCCGCCAAGTTCGACCCGGTTCCGTCGATGCTGACCCAGAACCACGAATCCGTGCTTCCCGACTTCTACGGCCTCACGACCTCGTTCCGTGAGGATCGGCTGAAATCGGGGACCATCGTGCTCGGCCAGGAGGGTGGATGGGCCAAGTACGTGCACGGAAACCTCGGTGAGGGAACGTGGACGTACTTCGGGGGCCACGATCCGGAAGATGCCGAGCACCAGATCGGAGATCCTCAGACCGACCTCGCGTTGCACCCGAACTCGCCCGGATATCGCCTGATTCTGAACAACGTTCTCTTTCCGGCCGCGAAGAAGCAGAAGCTCAAGACTTGAGCGACGGTATTGCGGAGGGCTTCCCGCTGCGCATTCCCGCAGCGGCTCTCGTCGGTCTCGATGGTCTCGACCCTCCCGATGAAGCTCCACCGACCCCGGCAGCGACGCCGCCGGTGCCCCTGACTCTTTCATCCGATTCGGCGGCTCGAATCCGGTCGGAGATCGCTCGTGCCGGAGGGCGGGAGGTGTGCTTTCTCGCGACGGTCGATGCGGACCGCGTGGTTCACGACCCCAGGGCCGTCGCCCGAGGGAATTTCGAAGCTGTCCTCGTGGCCGCTCGCGACGCCCCTGAAGGTGGTGTGATGCTCCACAATCACCCGACCGGTTCCCTGGAGCCCTCCGGAGCGGACATGCAGGTGGCTGCACACCTCTACGAACAGGGGCTCGGTACGGGTATCGTCGACAACGAGGCCGAGCATCTCTACGTGGTCGTAGAGCCACCCAGGCCACGGGAACGGGTGCGCCTGGATCAAGCATCGCTCGACGAAGTCCTCGCTCCGGGAGGAGCGCTGTCGGCTCGTTTCGACGGATACGAGGATCGTCCGGGACAACGCGAGATGCTCGCTGCGGTTACCGAGCGCTTCAACGAGGGCGGGATCACGATCGTCGAGGCCGGCACCGGGACTGGGAAGTCACTCGCCTACCTGATTCCGGCCGCGAGGTGGGCCCAGGAAAACGACGAGCGCACGGTTCTTTCCACGAACACCATCAACCTTCAGGAGCAGCTGGCGGCCAAGGATCTTCCGCTGGTGAAGGAGCTCCTTGGGGACGTCGAATGGGCCCTGGTCAAAGGCCGAGGCAACTACGTCTCGATTCGCAGAGCGCTCCTGGCTTCCGAAAGCCAGACGAGCCTCTTCGAGGACGATCGCTCCAGTGAGATCGAGGCCCTACTGGAGTGGATCGAGACGACCGAGGACGGATCGCTCTCCGACCTGTCCTTCACCCCCGCCGATGAAACCTGGGACGAGGTCCGAAGCGATCCCGACATCTGCCTCCGAGCCAGGTGCCCTCACTTCCAGGAGTGTTTCTACCAACGCTCGCGACGGAAGGCCGCCTCGGCAGAACTGCTTGTGGTGAATCACCATCTGCTCTTTACCGATCTGGCCGTGCGCAGGGCGACCGGGAACTATACCCATTCGGCGGTGCTGCCCGCGTATCAACGGGTCATTCTGGACGAGGCGCACAACGTCGAGGACGCGGCGACCTCGCACCTCGGCGTCGAGATCACGCGAGGGGGACTCTACCGGGCCATGTCACGCCTGGATCGGCGAGGCCGAGGAATTCTCACGGCCATCCACGAGGCGGCCGGGAACGTGGACGACGGGCCGGAGCTGCGCGAGCGAGTAGAGAACCGGGTTCGGCCCGCCCTTTCGAGGGCGAGGGCAGAGGTCGAGGGGCTGATGGAGCGCCTCGAGCCCTTCGCCCCGCCGGGTGAGGGGCCGGTGCGTCTGGGCCCGTCGGGAACCGGGGAGCCTGCAGAGCGAGCGGACGTAGCCGAACGCCTCCGGGGGACCATTGGCGCACTCGGCAAGCTCGAGCGGGAGCTCTCGGAGCTGAGGGCTCGTCTGGAGTTGCTCGAGGAGTTGGCAGAGCGGCTCGAAGGTCGGATTCTCGACATTCGTTCGATCGAGCGCCGGATCTCTGCCTCGGTACACGGCCTTCGGCTCGTATTGGCGCCCGGCGAAGATGTGAGCTCCTTCGTCCGCTGGATGGAGTCGCGGGGTCGGGGGAGGCGGGCGAATCTGGTACTGGCCGCGGCGCCGATCGAACTCGGGGCTCTGCTGAGGGAGTCTCTCTTCAGTCAGGCGGAGACGACGGTGCTGACGTCGGCCACGCTGACTACCCGCAAGAGCTTCGACTTTCTCCGGGGCCGTCTCGGGATCACGCCGGAAGAGCTCGCACTAGAGGATAACGAGCTTGAAGTGGTGGAGCATATCGTGATGTCTCCCTTCGACTTCGCCGAGCAGACCATGCTCGGAATTCCGACCGATCTACCGGCGGTCGATCGAGGAAACGGGAGCTTCCACACGGCGACCGCGGACGTCCTGACCACGTTCGCGGAGATCACCGATGGAGGCCTTTTTGGTTTGTTCACCTCGTACGGGGCGCTGCGGACCGTTGCACAGTCGTTGCGTGACCGGGGATTCGAATCGTCCTGGCCGCTCTTCGTCCAGGGTGAGGACGACCGGCACCGCCTGCTCGATAACTTCGTGCGTGCGGGCAGGGGCGTCCTTCTCGGAACATCGTCCTTCTGGGAGGGGGTCGATGTGCCAGGCGATCCCCTCCGGGGGCTCCTGATCCAGAAGTTGCCGTTCCGCGTCCCGAGCGAGCCGATTACGGCAGCGCGCATGGAGGCGTTGGAACGACAGGGAATCGACCCGTTCCAGCACTTCATGCTGCCACACGCCGCGCTCCGGCTCAAACAGGGCTTCGGGCGCCTCATCCGGTCCCGAAGCGACCGGGGCGCCGTACTCGTGCTGGACGATCGACTCATCACCAAGCGATATGGCCGCTATCTCCTGGATTCGCTCCCGGATGCGCCGGTGGTAAAGGGGGCCTGGAGTGATGTGGAACGTCGACTGAGGGCCTTCTACACCTCGAGCTGAGGCGCCCCTTGGTCCGGAGACTGGGCGCTCCTAGATTCTTCGACGAGCGGGACGATGTGACCCGCAATACCTCCTCGAACGTCGTGGGCAATCGATGAAGCGGATCCTCGGAATGGGTGTCGGCGTCGTGTATCTCGGCATCGCCTTCGGCGCACTGCAAAAGGCGAATGCTGGATGGGCCACGGGTTACAGCGATCTCGGCTTCTGGTGGACCGTCATAGCGGTAATCCTGACGATCGCCGCGGGAGGCGCGCTGGTTGGCACCTGGATTCATACCAAGGAATCCGAGAGTTGACCCACTGAAATAGCGTGCGCGATTGAAAACGTGTACTTCAAGGGGCCTCCCGATGATCGATCGGGCGGCCTCTTCTGTTTCCTGGCCCTGAAAACGCGACCAAAGGCTGGCAGATGACCCGCATCGACCCCTCGAAGATCGTCTGCATCGGACGGAACTATGCCAAGCACGCGGCCGAGTTGGGCAACGACGTGCCTGCTGAGCCGCTCATCTTCCTCAAGCCCCCCTCCGCGATCGTCTTCGAGGGCGACGACATCGTCATGCCGTCCGGGGCTGGCCGGATCGACTTCGAGGGCGAAATCGGGGTCGTCATCGGCAAGACGGCCCGCCACGTGAGGGCGGAGGATGCATGGGATCATGTCGACGCGCTCGTGCCGCTCAACGACGTCACAGCACGGGATCTCCAGCGTTCGGACGGCCAATGGTCCCGCGCCAAGGGCTTCGACACGTTTTGCCCCGTGGGCACCCCCGTACCGGTCAGAGACGTGGCTCTCGGGGCGCTCGCTGTGGTGACACGTGTGAACGGGGAGGTTCGCCAGGACGCGCCCGCCACGGACATGGTGTTCGACATACCCACGCTCATCGAGCACATCAGCGGAATCATGACCCTTCACCCGGGTGACCTGATCGCGACGGGGACGCCGGACGGGATCGGGCCCGTCTCGGAGGGTGATGAGGTCGAAGTCGAGGTGGCAGGGGTCGGCAGCGTCCGAAACAGAGTAGTGGCGGGGCCCTGATGCCGATTCAGAACGAGCGGTATCGAGCGCTTCCTCCGTTCCCGCTTGCCGGGATGAAGGCGATCAGGCAGCGGATCGAGGCGGAGGGAGTCGATGTGATCGACCTCGGGGCCGGTGACGCCCCCCTCGATCCTCCGCCCGCGGTAGTTGATGCATTACGTGAGGTCGCGGGGGATAACAGTCACTCCCGCTACCCGTTCCAGATGGGACTGCCGGCCTTTCGAGAAGCGATTGCGACCTTCATGGATCGGCGCTTCGGAGTCCGCGTCGACCCCTGGACCGAGGTCCTGCCGCTCATCGGCTCCAAGGACGGCCTCGCACATCTCCCGTTTGCCTACGTGGGCTCGGCAGACGCCGCGATCATTCCCGACCCCGGGTACCAGGCCTACCTGGGCTCCGTGACGCTGGCCGGTGGCGAACCGCATCTCGTGCCCCTCCGGCCCGAGAACGACTTCCTGATCCCACTCGGCGATGTTCCGGCTGGTGTCCGCGAGCGCGCCAGGATTCTCTACCTCAACTACCCGAACAACCCGACTACGGCGATCGCTCCGGACTCGTATCTCCAGGAGGCGATCCAATACTGTTCGGATTACGACATCGTGCTCGCGTACGACAACGCGTACTCGGAATTCGGCTTCGGTGGCTACCAGCCCCGTAGTATTCTCGAATTCGAGGGTGCTCGTGAGACTTCCGTGGAATTCCACTCCCTCTCCAAGACCTACAACATGACGGGTTGGCGGTTGGGCTGGGCGGTGGGGAACAGCGACGTGATCGGGTCCCTCACGCGTGTGAAGACCTTCATGGATACCGGGCAGTACCTCGGTATTCAGGCTGCCGGGGTGGCGGCGCTTGGGTCGTGGGAGGACTGGGTACCCGGGAATATCTCGGTCTTCGAATCGCGAAGGGACAGGGCCGCTGCGGCTTTTTCCGCGGCTGGCTTCGATGCGCGGGCCCCCGAGGCCACGATGTACCTGTGGATTCCAGTACCGAACGGGGAGGCTTCCGAGGACTTCGGACGTCGAGCCCTCGAGGAGGAGGGCGTGATCGTTCTTCCGGGTCGGGCGCTCGGGGAGGGGGGGGAGGGGTTCTTTCGCATCGCTCTCACGGTTTCCGAGGATCGTCTCGAGGAGGCGGCGGGCAGGTTGGGGCGACTCCTGTAGGGAGAGGCGTGCTGCTCCTCGACACGGTGATCGAGCCCGCTCGATCGAGGCTCGATGTGAGGAACCGGTCCTTCGGGCCGGGTTAGCAATCAGCATGCAATCACGGCCCGGTGGCACCCAACCCTCCACGGACCGGGCCTGGCAGACGCGTCCGGGCCTGGGATCTCGCCGGGTCCGTGTGGTGGCGTTTTCCGTGTCGGTGGTGGTCCACGTAATCGCAGTCCTCCTGTATCCCTCGGTGGTACGCAGCATCCGTCCGGGTGCGCCGGCCTTCCAGCCTCCCACGAACGTGTCGTCGTCGCAGGGTGCCGTCGTGTTGCGCCTGATCGAGATCGACGAGGTCGCGGACCTCGAGCAGCCGGACGACCCTGAGGAAATCGAGGAGGTCGTGGTCCCCGAGACAGAGGCGGAGGCCCCGATCATCGACGGAGTCCCCGTCGGGGTGCTGGTACCGCCCGGCCCCACCGCGGCAGAACGCCTGCGGCCAAATCAGATGAACGCTCTCCTGTGGGCCGAGCCTCCCCCCGAGTACTACGAGTTGACCCTCGACCAGCGGGAGGAGTTGATCCTCGCGGGGCGTATCGTCGAGTGGTACGACTCGATTGCACTCGTCAGGGCGGCAGAGGACCGGTTCACCGACTGGACGTACGAAGACAGCAACGGGGGGCGTTGGGGTGTGTCCGAGGGCAAGCTTCATCTCGGGGACCTGACCCTTCCACTGCCTCTCGCGTTCGGCACGCCGGTGGGGAAGCGCGACGAGGTGAATCGACGCCTGTGGCAAATCGAGGAGCTCAGCCGCCAGAGCCAGCAATACCTGATCCAGCAGAACTGGCGTGAGCGGTCCGCAGCGATCCGGGCGCGCCGTGACAGGGAGCGCAATCGGGCGGACACGACGCGTAGTCGCTGAGGCCCCGACCCGGCGTGGTCGAGGTGGACGCCGCACTGGTGATCGGGCGACGGGGTGGTGTACGTTGGCTGTAGCCCCCGGAAGTCCGGGGCCATCCCCATCTGAGGACCATCTGTGGAGCGTATCGAGTCGGGAAGGGCGTTCTACGCAGGTCTCCTGGCAGCCCTGACGAGTGTAATGGGCTCGGCCAAGGGCTACCTCCACGACCATGGCCCACGGGTCGCGATGTTGGCGACGAGACTCGGCGGCAAACTGGGAATGAGCGAAGCCCAACGTTCTGAACTGGTCTTCGCCGCGGTGTTGTCCGACATGGGCATGGTTGGTTTGGCCGAAGACGCGTGGGAGAATCCGGTCCCTCACCTTTCGGAGGACGTGCGGGCTCGCGTGCGGAAGCACCCCCAACGCTCGGAAATGAGGGTGCGAGAGATCCCTCACCTGGAGTCGCTAGGGGCGCTGATCCGGCATCACCACGAGTGGTGGGACGGAAGTGGCTATCCGGATGGATTGGCGGGAGGCGCCATCCCGCTGGGCGCCCAGGTCCTCCGACTGTCTGACACCGTTACGGCGCTTCAGGCCAAACGCCCGCATCGGGGGCCGCTCTCCGAGGGTGAGATCGTGGATCTCGTCGAAGCCGGATCGGGCGGCGAGTTCGGCCCCGACGCCGCGAAGCTCTATGCAGATCTGTACCGTTCCGGGGAGATCCCGGATTTCTCAGAAGCAGAATACCGCGAGACCGTCATGCTGGCGGCCGAGCATCTGCTCCCGGAAGAGCTCTCACCGCTTTCCACGAACCAGTTGCTGACCATTGTCGCAAACCTGATCGACGCCAAAGATCCCTATACCGCTGGGCACTCGCGCCGCGTCGCGCTGCTGGCCGTGTCGGTGGCCGACGAGCTCAAGCTGGAGGGTGAGGTCAAGTCTGCCCTCTGGGCCAGCGGGTACCTTCACGACCTGGGCAAGCTCGCGGTTCCGCTTCGGGTCCTGGCCAAGAAAGGCAAACTGACGGACGACGAGTTTGCGTTCATCAAGGCACATCCCGGCGATGGGGCTGACATCCTCGAAGGGATCCCGACACTCCAGCACCTGACCAAAGGCGTGCGGTCGCATCACGAGCGCTGGGATGGGCGCGGCTATCCGTCGGGCCTGTCCGAGGAAGAGATCCCGCTCGTGGCGCAGATCCTCGCCGTCTGCGACGCATACGACGCGATGACGTCCAAGCGGGCGTATCGCGACTCGCTCGGGACGGAGTTCGCGCTCGAGGAGGTCGAGCGTGAGCGGGGCGTGCAGTTCGGACCCACGGCGGCCGACGGATTCCTGTCGATTCCGGACGATATCTTCGCGGGGCTTCACAACTCCAACCCCGAGGCGTTCCGCGACATTCCGCAGCGGGTGGGCACTCTGCGCCACATCGACCCCCGGTGGTTCACCTCGGGAGAGCTCGAGACGCCGTAGATCGGTCTCGGAATCACAGAGGATCCCTGGGGTAAGACCGGTTCCGCACGGCGAACGGCCTCGCCATCTTACCGATTCGTTTCACCGCTCCGTCGCACCCCGGCGATCGGTGAGGCCTCCCGGTCAGTGCACCCAACGGAGCCCAAGTGAGCGAAGAGTTAGCCCCACGTCTCGATCCGCGTGCCATCGAACCGGCTCTGTACAAGGCCTGGGAAGAGGGTGGCTATTTTCACGTGCCCGCATCCGCCGTCTCAGAGGACGGTCGCGAGCCATACGTCATCGTGATCCCGCCCCCGAACGTCACGGACCGGCTGCACGTGGGGCACGGGCTCAACAACACCGTCCAGGATGTGCTCATTCGGTGGCGGCGCATGCAGGGCAGGGCTTCGCTTTGGGTACCCGGAACCGATCATGCCGGCATCGCCACGCAGAACGTCATCGAGCGGCAGCTCGCGGCAGAGGGACTCCGTAAGGACGATCTCGGGCGCGAGAAGTTCGTCGAGCGCGTGTGGGAGTTCGTGGGCGAGACAGGCGGGACGATTCTCGAGCAGCTCAAGGCGATAGGCGCGTCCTGTGATTGGAGCCGCACCCGCTTCACGCTGGACGACGACCTCCAGGTCGCCGTGCGAGAGGTGTTCGTCTCGTTGTACGAGAAGGACCTCGTCTATCGAGGCGAGTACATCATCAACTGGTGCCCCCGGTGTCTAACGGCGCTTTCGAACGAAGAAGCCGAGGGTGAGGAGACCCAGGGAAGTCTCTGGCACCTCCGATACCCCCTCTCCGAAGCCGCCGCGGACGCGGCGAGGTCGGCGGCGGAGGCAGGAGCCGAGGCGATCGGCCAGCTCGAGGACGGACGCTGGTACCTGACGGTCTCCACGACACGTCCGGAGACCATGCTGGGCGACACCGGTGTGGCCGTATATCCGAGTGACGAGCGCTATCAGGCGCTCATCGGGGCGGACGTGGTGCTCCCTCTGAGTGGTCGTTCGATTCCGATCGTCGCCGACCGTCACGTGGATCCGGAATTCGGGTCGGGGATGGTGAAGGTCACGCCGGCCCACGACCGTAACGACTTCGAGATCGCCGGCCGCACCGGCCTGGAATTGCTCGACGTCATGACGCCCGACGCGAAGATGGGAGAGGGGGCGCCCGAAGCTTTCCGCGGACTCGACCGTTTCGATGCGCGGAAGGCTGTCTTGGCCGCGCTAGCCGAAGAGGGGCTGGTCGCGGGTCAGGAGGACCACACGCTGTCCGTACCGCACTGCTATCGGTGCCACACGGTGGTCGAGCCCCGGCTGTCCGAACAGTGGTTCGTGAGCATGAAGCCGTTGGCCGAGCCCGCCCTCGAAGCCTCGAGGGACGGCACGATCACTTTCACCCCGAGTCACTGGAAGCGGGTATACGAGCACTGGATGGAGAACATCCAGGACTGGTGCATCTCGCGTCAGCTCTGGTGGGGGCACCGGATTCCCGTGTGGTACTGCGCCTGTGGAGAGCAGATCGTGGCGCGCGTGGACCCCACCGAGTGTCCGAAGTGCGGATCGAGCGATCTCGAGCAGGACCCGGACGTTCTCGACACCTGGTTCAGCTCCCAGCTATGGCCGTTCTCGGTCTTTGGATGGCCGAAAGAGTCGGAAGATCTCGACGTCTTCTATCCCGGCCACGTGCTGTCGACGGCTCCGGAGATCCTCTTCTTCTGGGTCGCCCGCATGATCATGATGGGGTACGAGTTCCAGGGAGAGACCCCGTTTACCCAGGTCTATCTGCACGGAACCGTGCGGGACATGAAGGGCCGCAAGATGTCGAAGTCGCTGGGCAACGGTATCGATCCCCTCCGTGTGGTGGAGGAGTTCGGCGCGGATGCCATGCGGTACACCCTCATCAGCCAGGCTGCGGTGGGCACCGATATCAGCCTCGATCACGAAGACGTCGAGAGTGCCTTCGCGAATGGGCGGAACTTCGCCAACAAGATCTGGAATGCCGGGCGGTTCGCACTGATGAGTCTGGGAGACGCGCCCGTGAGACCCATCGCTTCGGTGGCCGACGACATGGCGCTTGAAGATCGCTGGATGCTCTCGCGCCTCGAGCTCGCGGCGAGCGAGGCGACGCGCTCACTCGAGCGCTTCCGGCTGCATGATGTGGCAGAGGGTCTCTACCACTTCTTCTGGGGCGAAATCTGCGACTGGTATCTCGAGCTGGTGAAGACGAGGCTCAGGCCGGAGGCCGATGAGGCTACCCGGGAAGCGGCCCGCTCCACGCTCGTCACCGTCCTGGATCAGGCGTTCCGACTCCTGCACCCCATCGTTCCGTTCGTGACCGCCGAACTCTGGTCGCGTCTGCCGTGGCCCGAGGGCGCGGAGCGGCCCGAAGACCTGATTATCGCCCCCTGGCCGACCGCCGACGAGGGGTGGCGCGACGAAGACGTGGAACGTCGGATGTCGGACTTCCAGAGCCTCATCGTCGAGGTTCGCCGACTCCGGAAGGAATACGGTGTGCCCGATGCGCAACGGATCGGGGTGCATCTTCTTGGCGGGCCGGACGGCTTTACCGATGGCATCGTCGGGCAGTTGGCGGTCTTCGAGCAACTGGCACGGGTCGATCGCGTGGAGATGTCGGCTCCCTCGGGTGTCGGCGCCCACGCGGTGCTGCCCAACGGGGGCGAAATCATCATTCCGCTGGAAGGCGTCATCGACGTCGAGAGGGAACGGACTCGGATGAGGACTGAGATCGAGCGGCTCGACGGACTCGTGATGGGCGTCGAGAAGCGCCTGGCGAATGACAAGTTCGTCGCCAACGCACCGGAAGAGGTGGTGCAGAAGGAGCGCGACAAGGCCGCTCAGATGGGAGATCAGGCGTCAAAGCTCCGCGAGAAGCTCGCCGGGCTGGAGGCCTGACCACACTGGGTACGCGCCGGACCGAGGTGGCCTCGGGAACGCAGAAGCGTCAATCCTTTGGAGTTGCGCTCACCGCGGCGCTGCTCGTCGGACTGAGTAGCGCGTGTGCCCGCCAGGGGCGCCCTCCGGGCGGCCCCCCGGACCAACGACCCCCGGTCGTGGTAGCGACCTCGCCTGAACCGTTTGCGGTCATCGAAGATCTGGGCACGACGGTCCGCTTCGACTTCGACGAGCGCATTTCGGAACAGGCGTCCGGAGCCTCCCTGAATGACGCCATCGACATCTCTCCGCAGAGCGGAGACGTCGTGGTGAAGCACAGTCGGCGCTCGCTCAGTCTGGAGATCGAAGGTGGGTTGCAGCCCGGGATCGTCTATCGGGTCACGTTGCAGCCGATCGTCGTAGACCTCTTCGGAAACCGTCTGGTCGATCCCTTCGAACTCGTCTTTTCGACCGGAGGAGAGCCCGTTGCGACGACGCTCGCCGGTGAGGTGTGGAATCGCACGACCGGTCGGGCGCTCGAGGCGGCCACGGTGTTCGCGGTGGGATCGGACGGGCTCGTGCACCAATCCGTCACGAACGACGATGGGATCTTCGCATTCCGGTACATGCCCGAGGGCCGCTTCGACATCACGGCCTTCGAGGACCTCAATCGCGACGGGGTCGTGGACTCGATGGAGGTGCAGGGTGTGGTTCCTTCCGAGCTTTCCTTGGGAGACACCTTGATTGTCGACGTTCCCGTTCTGCAGCCGGATACATCCGTCGCGCTCGTTGGGGAGGCCAGCGCGATCGACTCGGTCACGGTCGTTGTCGTCTTCGACGACTTCCTCGACCCGGATCGATCCGTGGAGGGGATGACCATTGGTCTCAGTCGGGACCAAGGGACGGCCCCTGGCATCGCCCGGCGCTACCATGAGGCGGACTACGCCGAGTACGTGACAGCCGTGGTCGACTCGCTCCAGCGTCTCGATTCGATCGCGGCTGCGGCTGCGGCGGAGGCGGCGGCAGAAGCGGCAGCGCTCGCGGCGCTCGAAGCCGCTTCGGACACGCTGGCCGAGCCGGATTCGGCGACGATCGCCGCGGAGTTCGATGTGGATACGGCCTCGGTCCCCGACTCGACGCTGGTCGCACTGGATTCGGTCGGCGACCCTGGCCCGCAAATCGGGGCGCGCACGGGGGGGCGTGGCCCAGGCCCTCAGGAGGGTCCGGTGGAACGCCAGAGGCCGCCCGGGCCGACCGTCCTCGAACCTCTTCCGGGCGCACGACCTGGCCTGACGACGGACGGGAGGCGGGTCCTTCCGGGCCGACGCATAGTACTTCAGCTGGATGCACCGCTCGAATACGACGTCGAGTACGAGGTACAGATCGCGGAAGTTGTGAACATCAACGGCCTGGTCGGAGGCGGGGGCGTGACGTCCCTCCTTCTTGAGCCGCCGGCAATCGACACGGTCGCCGTCGATACGCTCACTGCGGACACCCTCGCCGTGGATACGACGACGGTGGATACGTTGGCCGTCGATACACTGCGGGTCGCCACGCTCCTGGGCCGATGACCGACCCGCGCAGCCGGATTCCCTCGGTCGACCGACTCCTGGCCGACGATACCTTCACCGCACTCATTGCCGACTTTGGCAGACAACGGGTCGTGGGCGCCTTGAGAGATGCGGTCGAGACTGCACGGTCGGCGATCGCTTCCGCCGTTGCCGAGGGGGATCTCGAAGAGTGGGCCGGGAAGGTCGACGTCCCCGGGACGTATGCCGACCTGGCTCGCGCGTCGCTGGAAGCGGGGGACGTGCCGTCGCTGCAGGGCGTCATCAACGCGACCGGGGTGGTCCTTCATACCAACCTCGGGCGAGCCCCCCTGGCCGACGCCGCAGTCCGGGCCATGACCGCGGCGGCGGCGGGGTACACGAACCTGGAATACGATCTGGAAAGCGGGGCACGCGGATCGAGGTATAGCCACTGCGTGTCTCTCCTGGTCGAACTCACGGGAGGGGAAGACGCGCTCGTCGTGAACAACGCCGCAGGTGCCCTCGTCCTGGCGCTCAACACCCTCGCGCTCGGGGATGGTGTCGCAGTCTCCCGCGGCGAACTCGTGGAAATCGGTGGAGGCTTCCGGATTCCGGAGGTTCTCGAGAGGGCTGGAGCGCGGTTGGTCGAGGTGGGAAGCACGAACCGCACACGTACCGCGGACTACAGGGAGGTCCTCGGAGACGGCGTTCGCGCCCTGCTCAAAGTCCATCGCTCCAACTTCAGGATTACGGGTTTCACGGAGGACGCGTCGGTCGCCGATCTCGCCGTGATCGCGCACGAGGCCGGCATTCCGCTCGTTCATGATCTGGGCTCAGGGCTCATGGTCGATCCCGAACTCGTCGGCCTGCCTGAAGAGCCGCGACCCTCGACATCGCTGGCTGCTGGCGCTGATGTGGTGGTGGTGTCCGGGGACAAGCTGCTGGGCGGCCCTCAGGCCGGAATCCTGGTCGGGCGCGCCGACCTGATGCAGCAGATGAGAAAGAACCCGCTCTGCAGGGCGCTGCGCGTGGACAAGGTCACGCTCGCAGGGCTCGAGGCGACGCTCCGGCTCTATCGCGATGAGGGCAGGGCGCTGAAGGAGGTGCCGACCCTTCGGATGCTCGCGACCGACCCGGCGGCCTTGGAGGCGCGGGCTCGAGCGCTGTGTGTGCGTCTCGTCGATGCTGGCGTGGACTGCTTGGTGGAAGAGACGTGCGGCACGGTGGGGGGCGGCACCTTCCCAGGGGTCGAGCTCCCTTCCTGGGCCATCTGTCTTCGACGTGACGCAGGCCTGGACGCCTTCGCAGAAGCACTACGCGACGGGAGCCCACCCGTGATCGGTCGGATCGTGGACGACGCACTCTACCTGGACGTCCGGACCGTGCTTCCGGGGCAGGAAGACGATCTCGTGCGGCGGGCGGATGAGGCGGCAGAGCGCTCTTCGGGGCGAGGGTGACGCTTCGACCGGCGGTCTTCCTCGATCGCGACGGAACGATCGTGGGGGAGCGCCATTACCTGGCCGACCCGGCCGGCGTGGCGTTGATCCCAGGCGCGATCGAGGCCATGACGGAGCTCCGCGATGCGGGGTTCGCACTCGTCGTCGTCACCAATCAGGCCGGCATCGCGCGAGGTCTGTACACCCTCGACGACTACCATGCGGTCGCCGCGAGGATCGACGAAGTGCTGGGCAGCGCGGGCGTGGTCGTGGACGGGACCTGGTACTGCCCGCACCACCCTGAGTCGACCGGACCCTGCACATGCAGAAAGCCCGACACGGGGATGTACCGTGAGGCGGCTCAGCTTCTCGGGCTGGACGTACAGGCTTCGTACTACGTGGGGGACAAGAAGTCGGATGTCCTACCGGCCATCGAACTCGGTGGGCGGGGCATTCTCGTCCGTACGGGGTACGGGAAGGACCACGAATCAGGTGTCGAGGCCGATGTATGGGTGGTCGACGACGTGCGAGGGGCGGCACGTCGCATTCTGGCCGAGGGTGCCCGTTGACCGCGTTTTTTGCCTCGGATAGCTTTTCGATTCCGATAGAACTCAAGAGGGTGCTGGCGTCATGGTAACGATGACGAATACTGCGACTGCAAAGGTCCAGGACTTCATTCAGGAGCACGGCGTTGACACGGGTGCCGGGCTTCGGGTAGCCGTGCTACCCGGTGGGTGCTCGGGATTTCAGTACGGGCTCAACATCGAAGATGGCCCCGAGGCCGACGACGAAGTGGTCGAAATCGGCGGGGTGCCGGTCTTCGTCGATCCGTTTAGTGCTCAGTATCTCGAGGGCGTCGAAATCGACTACGTGAGCAGCATGATGGGGCAGGGATTCACGTTCCGGAATCCCAACTCCAGTGGCGGCTGCGGGTGCGGGAGCTCCTTCACGGTATGATTGCCACGGCTCGCTGGGGCTGAATCGGTGAAGATCCGAACCTTCACCGGCGGTGGGTTCGGAGAAAACGGGTACCTTGCGGTCTGCGAGCAGTCGAGTATCTGCGTCGCGATCGACCCGGGTGGCTCGGCCCCTGATATGGCACGAGAGATCGAGGCCTCAGGGCTCCATCTTCAGGCGATCCTCCTGACCCACGCACACCTCGATCACATCGAGGGGGTCAACGATATCCGGGCGATCTCACCGGAAGTCCCAATCTGGCTTCATCCTGACGATCTGGGGCTCTACCGGGGTGTCGTACAGCAGGCGGCCATGTTCGGCCTCCGCGTCGATGCGCAGCCTGAGCCGACCGACGCACTCGTGCCGGGCGAAGCGTATGACTTCGGTGAGTGCACGTTCGAGGTGGGGTTCGCGCCGGGTCACGCCCCGGGGCATGTCGTCTTCACAGCGTTGGACGACGGGTTGGCGATCGTAGGAGACGTCGTCTTTCAGGGCTCTATCGGGCGTACGGATCTACCGGGTGGCGACTTTCAGACCCTCATGAAATCGATCCGCGAAGAGATCCTCACTCTTCCCGATGATACCGTGCTCTACACGGGACACGGCCCGCCGACAACGGTTGGCCATGAGCGCTTGGGCAATCCGTTTCTCGTGCCGCACTACGGAGGAGAACTCGCGTGAAGCGGACGACTCCGCTGAACGTCGCGGTCTTCGCATCCGGGGGTGGCACCAACCTCCAGGCACTGCTGGATCACCAGGCGGAGTCCTCGCTTTGGCGGGTGGCGGTTCTGGTCATGAATCGGGAGGCGGGTGCGGCAGAGCGTGCTGAAGCCGCCCGGGTGCCCGTTCGCATCATTCCAACCAAAGACCGGGACCCGGCGGAGTTGGCCGCAGAAACGGAGCAGGCCCTGGACGAATTCGACGTCGATGTCATCCTGCTTTCCGGCTACCTGAGGCTTCTTCCTTCCGCGGTCGTGCGACGGTTCAAGGGCAGAATCCTCAACATTCATCCCGCCCTCCTTCCCGATTTCGGAGGGAAGGGGATGTACGGCATGAACGTGCACCGGGCTGTAGTCGCGTCCGATGCGGAGGTCACGGGTGCGACGGTGCATTTCGTGACGGAGGAGTACGACGAGGGCGCAATCCTGGGCCAATGGCAGGTGGAACTCCTGCCTACAGACACACCCGAGGATGTCGCTGCCCGCGTGCTACGGGTCGAGCACAAGCTCTATCCGCTCGCGGTCGATCATCTCTGCAAGGCACTGGCTGCGAAGCGGCCGGTGGAGCGCATGAAGGATGTCAGGCTCGATGAGCCACCCGATCAAATCCGAATCACCCATCCGACAGAGGAAGTGCGATGAAGCGGGCGCTGCTCAGCGTGTCCGACAAGAGCGGGATCGAGGAATTGGGGAAAGCTCTTACCGAACGCGGGTGGGAGATTCTCTCGACCGGCGGCACGGCGAAGGCTCTTCGTGATGCCGGTCTCGAAGTGACCAATGTGTCGGACGTAACACGCCATCCGGAGATGATGGACGGGCGCGTGAAGACGCTTCATCCTGCGATCCACGCCGGCCTGCTCGCGCGCCGTGATCGGCCCGACGACATGGCCGCGCTCGAGGAGCACGGGTACGGCCCCATCGATCTGGTTGCGGTGAACCTCTATCCGTTTCGGGAGACCGTTGCCCGGCCCGACGTGACCGTGGGCGAAGCCATGGGGAAGGTGGACATCGGTGGCCCGACCATGATCCGGGCCGCGGCCAAGAGTCACAAGGACGTATGGGTGTTGGTTGATCCCTCCGATTACGGAAACGTGATCGCGGCAATCGATGGAGACGACGATCCCGTGTTGCGGCGTGGCCTGGCGGCGAAGGTCTTCCAGCACATCAGCGCATACGACGCGGCGGTCGCGACCTTCCTACTCGAGGATGGCGCGGGTGAGGTGTTACCAGAGCGCATCGAGGGCACGCTCCAGCGTCTACAGACGCTCCGGTACGGAGAAAACCCTGACCAGAAGGCGGCGTTCTACGGATCCGAGAAGCCAGCCGGACTGTC
>JBDGVT010000013.1:0-26837 GCA_039585495.1 Gemmatimonadota bacterium
GGGAACCGCGAGGAAGGTCGTCAGGGTCCAGGCCATCCCGGCGAACGAAGCGGCGATTCTGCCGAGCCAGCCACCACGCTCGGACAGCATCCGCAAGATCATTCCCACGGTCGCAGCGATGACCGCATAACCGATGATCGCACCCATGCGCTTGGAGGCGATGGCCAGACCGTCACTCACGGTAGGGTCACCCCCATCGAGTCGAATGAGCGCAGCCCCGACGAGTGCCGAGTTGAAAAAGAAGATGACCGTGTACTGGACGACGTAGAACAGAAACATGATCGACAGCTCGAGATAGCCGGCGCTACCGCTGTCGATCGCCCCGCCCGCTCCCGTCAGCACGATTGGTGCGGCGAAGCTCGCCATGACGAGCACGCTGGCGATCCCGGACATGACCGGGAACACCATCAACTCTTTGTCGAGCTTGAGCACGTTCATGCTCGCCTTCATGAGCGCGACGCTGTTTCCCATCTTGCCGGCCATCCGTCACCTCCGAACCGAGGAACCCACTGGTACTGCGGCTCACCTGCTACGCAGCAAAGTGTGATTTACTTCCGGGCACCGAAAGTCTGCCGTTCAGCCCCGGACGAGCGGTCCCGTCGCGTTCAGCGTCCTGCGGCGTCGGCTTCTGCTTCGGTCTCGACGAGCCGACCAGTCGTAAGTTCGAGAACGAGTCGATCGAGGTCATAGATCTCGCCCAACGCCTCCAGGATGGCTCTCGAATCGACGGTGACAGACCGGTTGAGGTCGGGGAGATAGATGTAGTCGCCCGGCAGGCTCTCGATATTGCCGTCGAAAACAACCCCGACTACCTCCAAGTCCGCGTCGAGCACCGGCGACCCGGAGTTGCCTCCGATGATGTCGGCGGTCGAAACGAAGTTCATCGGTGTGCCGAGCTCGAGCGTGGAAGGTGGATCCATCCATCGATCCGGCAACGCCCAGTCACCCTCACTGCCATGAGAGAAGTGCCGGTCGTAGAAACCGTAGAAAGTCGTGAAGGCCGGCGCACGCGTGCCATTGTAGTCGTACCCGCTCACGACTCCATCGGCGATGCGGAGGGAGAAGGTCGCGTCCGGCGGCACGTCGGTGCCGTAGACTTCGAAGCGTGCTCGGCCCAGCTCCGCGGCGACCTCTTCTTCCTGTGGGAATACGCCTGCCACGACCTGCTGGAAAGCAATGAACGCGGGGAGGTAGGCGCGCACGACGCCGAGCGCCGGGTCGGCGATGGTCAGCGTATTGTTCTCGATCGACGCGACCGCAGTTGCCGAGTCCTGGAGTTGGGTTCCCGATACCACGGAGGCCGCCACCTCTTCTATGCTACGGCCCTGCAGCGACGCCCCGACGAGCGGAGAGTCCGCCCCGTAGAACTTCACGAAGTCACGGAAGCGCGCTTCGATGTACGCCTGATCGAGTTCAGGCGCCTGGTCCGGAACCGCCCTCAGCTCTTCGGTGAGATCCTCGATCACGTCGGGCGATGCTCCACCCTGGGACGCGCTCAGGATCTGGAATGCGATCAACGCCCGGTGAAGTGAGGCGGACTCCATTTCGGGACTCGTCATCGCCAGGAACGCCCCGAAACCGGGGGCCTGCTCGGCCTTCTGCGCCTGCAGGTCCGCCATTCTGGCGATCAGAGAGCCGTACCTCGCAGCGAGTTCCGGATCGGCGTCGATGGCCGCCTGAAAATCGCGCTCGGTATCCTTGCGGCGGGCGATCACCACCGGGTCCTCGAGGCCTTTGACCTGTCCGCCCGTCGCCTTGAGCGAGTTCGCCAGGCTGAAGTAGGTATTGCGGAGGTCGCGCTCTTCGGCCTCGACCGGATGCGCCTGGATGTACTCGTCCAGCACCGCCATGCGGCTCTTCAGCAACTCGATGACCGCTCGATCGCTCACATCACGTCGGAATTCGAGTTCGGCGACGGTCTGCAAACGGCTCGTGGAGCCAGGGTTCCCGATGATGAAGATCGGGTCCCCTTCCTCGAGGCCATCATCGTCGAAGGAGAAGTACGGATCGCTCGAGAGCGGCTGTCCGTCGTCGTCGTAGATCCGGAAGAAGGAGAAGTCGAGGTTGTATCGAGGGTACGTGAAGTTGTCCGGGTCTCCTCCGAAGAAGCCGATCTGCAGCTCGGGGGCCATCACGAGCTTGGCATTCGTGTAGCGGCGGAAGACATAGGCGGACGTCCGTCCGCCGTTGTAGAGCGAGATCATCTCTACCGCATGTCCAGACTCTTCTCCGCCGAACTCACCCAGAATGCGGGCCTCGATTTCCTCGAGCAGAATCTCACGCGCGTCGACTCGGGCAGCGGCGGGAAGGGCGTCCAGGGCCGAGTTCACCTCATCCGTGACGTCGACGATCTCGATGAGTTGATCAGCCTCGAAGTCCTCCACCGGACGCTCATCGGCCAGATCGGTCGCAACCATCCCGTCGTCGAGCAGTGATTCGCCTTCGCCCGAAACCTGGGACACGAACTCACGCGCACAGTGATGATTGGTCATCACCAGGCCGTGTGGAGAAACGAAGGACGCGGAGCAGCTCGGGATCCGCAGGGCACCCAGGCGAGCCTTCTCGAACCACGCCTCGTCCGGGCGGAAGCCGTAGGTCTCTTCGAGGTAGTCGACCGGCGGAAACTCGAAGGTCCACATCTTCCCCTGATCGAATCGTCCGGCCTGCACCGTATCGAGATCGACGCCATAGACGAACGGCTGCGGGGCCGTCGTCACCTCGGTCGGCGGCTGCTCCTCGGGAGCATCCACCACGGGCATCACCGGACGGGGTGTCGGCTCGACGGGTGCAGGCGGTTCGGCTGGAGCGGCGCCCCCACCACACGCGGAGAAGAGTAGAGCCCCGGTCAGCGCGGCCGGGAATCGGATTCGGTTTGCACGGATCAACAACATGGTTCGTCCGGTTTTGGGAAGTCGACGACCGGTAGCTTGAAGAACGGGCGCGTAGAGCCGCTGCCCGAGCCAGGTCAAACTAATTGGTGCGGTGCTTCTTGGAGACCTCGTCGAGCAACTTCAGTTCAGCGGGACTCAGTGACGACATGCCCTCGGCGGAGATCTTGTCCAGCACAGCGTCCACCTTGTCGTAGAGAGCCGCCTCTTCGCGGACCTTCTCTCGGGGAGCGGACTGAGCCGAGTGCTGCTCCTCCTCCGCTTCGTCACGCGGCACGATGGCCAGGCGACGCTTCTTCCGCGCCGCCCGCTGAAGCCCCTCCAATGCCTTACCCGAACGCCAGTCGGCCTTGAGGTAGAGGAAACCGGCGATGAGCCCGCCCAGGTGGGCAAAGTGCGCGATGTTGCTCCCCTGTGCGCTCCCGACCGCGCTCAACGTGGTCGACACGGCCATGAAACCCACGAGGTACTTCGCGAGGACCGGGAAGACGCCGAACACGTAGATGGGGATGTTCGGCCAGTTCATCGCGAACGCCAGCATCACACCGTAGGTGGCCGCCGACGCACCGACGATCGAAGCCGGCAGGAACACGAAGCTGAGCGCAACACCCCCCAGCCCGCAGATCAGGAAGAACCGGAGGAACTCCCGTTCCCCCCAGCGTGCTTCGAGCGGAGGGCCGAAGAAGAAGAGCACCAGCATGTTGATGGCCAGGTGCCCGAGGTCCCCATGCAGGAACATGTAGGTGAGGGGGCCCCAGGGCCGAAACACGATGCGCGTCGGCTGGAAGGCGAACCACTCGAACACCAGCCCCTGTCCGATGACGAGCGTCAGCGCAAAGACGACCGTGTTCGCGATCAACAAACGCTTCACCATGGGGGTGAGCATGAAGTTGAGGCCGAATCTGGTGTCGTAGCTCATCGTTTCCTGGGACACACGGTGCTTCGCCAGCGGAGCGGATTCTATCGAACCCCCCACTCCGGAGGCAGGTTCCTGGCGTCTCTCGCTACCCCGAGGGGAAGGTCGTCAGACGCTCTCAGGAAGAATGCAGTGCCCCGCGCGAAGATGCGAGCCGCACCAGCCGATCACAGAGTGTCGGGAAGTCGATTCCGGCGGCTTGAGCCCCTTTGGGCAACAGGCTGTTCGCGGTCATCCCGGGAAGCGCGTTCGCCTCCAGACACCACGCGTCTCCGGCGGCGTCGACGATGAAGTCGACGCGGGAAAAGTCGCGCATGCGAAGCGCGCCGTGGACACGGAGCGCCAACGACCGAAGTCGGTCGGAGAGTTCCTCGGCGATGTCCGCAGGGAAGATCTCACGGGCGAGCCCCGGCTGATACTTGCAGGCGTAGTCGAAGATCTCGTGTTCCGGGATGATCTCGCCCACAGGGTATGTATCCGCTCCGACGACCCCGACCGTGAACTCACGACCCCGGTGGTATCGCTCGAAAAGAACCACATCGTTCCACGTCTCGCTCTCTGTGACGGCCGCTTCCAGCTCGGTTCTGTCGTGAGCGAGGATCAGCCTCAGAGAAGATCCTCCACTGGCCGCCTTCACGATCACCGGGAGTCCGAGTTCGGCCTCGACCTCCGCCGGCGTACACGGGCCGACCATCCAGTCCGGTGTCGGCACGTCGGCATCGCGAAGCAGCCGCTTCGTGACTTCCTTGTCCATTGCGAGCGAGCACCCCAATCGGTCGCTCCCCGTGTACGTCACGCCCGCTACGTCGAGGAGAGCCTGGATCGTTCCGTCCTCCCCCGTCCCCCCGTGGAACGCAAGAAAGAAGACATCGATCTCGCCGAGAGCCGGATCCCGCGTGAGCGCAACCGTATCTCCCGTGTCCAATGTGGCGAGCTCCGCCGACGGCGGCGGCTCGGTATGGACTCCTTCTTCCCTCAGGCGCAGCTCTTCGTCGGCTGGCAGAACGCCGCGCACCGAATCGACGGCAACGACCTCATGCCCGGCCGCACGAAGCGCATGGGCGACCTGGACGCCCGAAGAGAGTGAGACCTCACGCTCGTCGGACGTCCCGCCCATGAGGACGGCCACCCTCATGCCGTAAGCGCCCGAACGACATCGTATCGGGTGATGATGCCGACGAGGCTTCCCCCGTCTCTCACGAGACAAGCCGCGTTGTCCTTTGCCAGGAGGGGCCGGATCTCCTCAGAGTCGACGTAGGAGTCGAGCACCGGGAACGGCGCCCCCATCACGGTCTCCACAGGTTTGTCGAGAATTCCCGGATCTTCGATGATCTGAGTCATGAGTCGCGCCTCGGTGACGGACCCGATGCAGTCCTCATCCTGGACAACCGGTAACTGTCCGATGTCATGTTCCGTAATCGCGTTGAGGGCCATCCGGATGGGCGTCGTGGCCTCGACCGTGACCAGGGTCCCCACGCGGCTCTCCTTCTCCCGTACGGCATCGAGCACCGTCGTACGCTTCGGCCGGTCGAGAAACCCGTTTTCGCGCATCCAGTCGTCGTCGTAGGCTTTGCTCAGGTACCGCTCCCCCCAGTCGCAGATCAGCGTAACGACGAAGGCGTCGGGGTCCTCGATTTCCTTGGCGATCTCGACAGCGGTGTGGACCAGAATACCGGACGAGCCACCGGCGAAGAGCCCTTCCTCACGAGACACGCGCCTTGCCATGCGGAAGGAGGGCCCGTCGCCCTGCGAGCGAAACTCGTCGACCACACTCAAATCGAGCGAGCCGGGAATCTTGTCGTTGCCGATGCCCTCGAGCTTGTACGGGTGGCCCTCCGGCTTTTCGCCCGTGTTGAAGAAGGGCGCGATCATCGAACCATCCGGATCGACACCGATGATGCGAACGTCGGGGTTCTTCTCTTTCAGGTAACGCCCCACGCCTGTGATGGTGCCTCCCGTCCCTGCAGATGAGATGAAGTGGGTCACTCTCCCCTCACTCTGTTCCCAGATTTCACGGCCAGTCGTGGCGTAATGTGCGTCGGGGTTGGCCTCGTTGTAGAACTGGTTCATGAGGACAGCCCCCGGCGTCTCCGCCGCGATACTCTTCGCCTGCTGCAAGTAGTGGTCCGGGTGGTCCGGAGGGACCGCCGTGGGGGTGATAATGACCTGTGCCCCGAAGGCCCGGAGGAGGCTGACTTTCTCACTACTCATCTTGTCGGGCATCGTGCAGATGCAGCCGTACCCTTTGAGCGACGCCGCCATCGCAAGGGCCAGTCCCGTATTGCCGCCCGTCGCTTCGACGACGGTGCCACCTGGGTGGAGCGAGCCGTCCGCTTCGGCCGCCTCGATCATCGCGAGTCCGATGCGGTCCTTGATGGACCCACCCGGGCCAAAGAACTCGCACTTCACGTACACGGGAGTGCTGCTCCCGTCGGTCACCGAGTTGAGTCGAACCATCGGAGTCCAGCCGATGAGGTCGAGCACACTGTCGTACGGACGAGGATGACGCTCTGACATGCGGGGCTCCCTTCAGAGACTTGGCGGGGCTGCGTTCAGGGCCCGCCGGGTGGTGAGGAACCAAGAGTATCGGGGCGCGGCCTCTTGGAGAACTTCACCGGGACCTGCGCCCAGACCTCGATCCGCTTGCCGTCCTGGCGCGCGGGCGTGAAGCGAAGCCGCCTCGCCCCGTCCACCGCGGCGGAATCGAACGAGTAGTGACCAGAAGACTGAATCACCTCCACGCTGTCGACCCCGCCCGTGTCCTCGACCCGCACGCGGAGAAGCGTTTCACCTTCCAGGTCCTGGTCCCAGAGATCCAGCGGGTACTCGATCGGGACTTCACCATAGAGCGGAGTGGGTTGCTCGATCTCGCCATCGGCAGCGCAGCCGACCAGGGCGACGACGCCCACCCAGAGCGGCGCTCCGAAAGCGTCGCTGAACCATCCTGTGCCGAGTCGACTTCGCTTCAATCGTCTTCCCCGCGCCTCGTGGCGCTACCCAATTCGTACAGAATCTGCAGAGCCTCCCGCGGCGACAGATCGTCGGGGTCGATGGCCCTCAATCGACTCACCATGGGATCCTCCACTCGGAACATCGACAACTGATCCGGGGGCGCCTCGGATTTCGGCCGGTGTGCGCCGTGGCGTCCGAGTCCTTCTCCCCCACCGCTATGTGTTCCCTCCAACTCGGAAAGAAGTTCCCGAGCCCGCTCGACGATCCCTTCGGGCAGGCCGGCGAGTCGTGCGACCTGGATCCCGTAGGAACGATCCGCACCACCTTCGACCAGTCTACGCAGGAAGACGATCTCTTCACCGACCTCCCGGACCGAGACGTTCATGTTCTTGACGCCATCGAGCAGGTCGCCGAGTTGGGTCAGTTCGTGGTAGTGCGTCGCGAAGACGGTCCGTGCTCCTATGTGCTCGTGGATGTGCTCCGTCACAGCCCAGGCGATCGAGACGCCGTCGTACGTCGACGTGCCGCGGCCGATCTCGTCGAGAAGGACCAGGCTCCGATCCGTGGCACCGTGGACGATCGCTGCGGTCTCGCTCATCTCGACCATGAAGGTGGACTGACCGCGCGCCAGATTGTCGGAGGCTCCCACACGAGTGAAGATCCGGTCCGACACTGGGAGGCGGGCGGAATCCGCAGGCACGAACGAACCGATCTGACCGAGCAGCTGAATGAGCCCGATCTGCCGGAGTACGGTGCTCTTCCCCGCCATGTTCGGTCCGGTGAGGACGACGATCCGTCCCGCTTCGTCGAGCACGATGTCGTTCGGAATGAACTCCTCGCGCGGCATCATGGTCTCGACGACGGGATGCCGCCCTGCGCGGACGTCCATGTCGAACCCGGTATGCACCTCGGGCCGCACGTACGAATGTCGCGTGGCGACGTGCGCGAAGGTGGCGAGCACGTCGAGTGCGGCAGCGCGCGCTCCGGAGTCCTGGAGCCGCGGGACCGCTCCCGCAACCTGTTCACGAATCCCGGTGAAGAGCTCCACCTCGAGATGCCCGATCCGGTCTTCGGCACCGAAGACCTTCTCTTCCCACTCCTTCAGTTCGGGCGTGAAGTACCGCTCACCGTTCGTAAGGGTCTGCTTGCGGACGTAGTCGTCGGGCACCCGGTCGATGTTCGCCTTCGTGACCTCGAGGTAATACCCGAACACTTTGTTGAACCCGATCTTGAGCGAGCCGATGCCGGTGCGCTCCCGCTCGCGGACCTGGAGTCCGGCAATGAAGTCTCGAGCTCCGTCACGGACCTCGCGGATCTCGTCGAGCTCGGCCGACCAACCCGCCCGGATGACACCTCCGTCGTGGAGCGCCGCGGGAGGATCGTCGGCGACAGCGCGCGACAGCAGGTCCATCACGTCTTCGAGACAGTCCAGGTCCGCCCCCAGCGAGCGCGTCAGCTCGGAGCTCGCACGGCCCGCGGCCTCGCGAACTGCCGGAAGCTGTTCGAGAGATTTCCGCAGGCTCATGAGGTCCCGTGGTCCTACCCGGAGCGTCCCGATCTTCCCGGCGAGTCGCTCCAGATCGCTGACACCGGCCAGCGCAGTGCGAAGCTCGTTCCGGAACTCGGGCGTCTCGAACAACTCGACGACGGAATCCTGACGCGACCAGATTTCGTCGGCCACCACCAGCGGTTCGAGAATCCAGCGGCGAAGCAGTCGGCCACCCATCGCCGTGGTGGTCTCGTCCAGCACGTCGAGGAGCGTCCCACCCTCCTCCCCCGTCCGCAGGGGTTCGATGAGTTCGAGATTCCGCCGGGTCATGTCGTCCAGGAGCATTACGCTGCCGGGCCGCCGGATCCGAACCGGCTTCAGGTGTGTGACACCGGCCGGGCGGATCTCACCCAGATACTGGACCAATGCGCCCGCGGCGCACATGAGCGCTCCGTCATCGGCCTGGAACCCGAATCCATCGAGCGACTGGACCGAATAGACCCGGAGGAGTTCGTTGGACGAGACGTCCTCTTCGAACATCCAATCGTCACGAACGGTCCTGGACACGCCTGGTGCGGCCCGTTCGACGTCCGGGTGCTCCGCGAGCGACCGGGGGAGGAGGACCTCGGAGGGCTCGAGTCGACCCAGCTCTGCGCGGAGCTCCACCGTCGGGACGTACTGGACGGCCATCTCGCCCGTCGAGACGTCGAGCAACGCCATCGCGAACGTGTCCGACCCGGCGTGGGCCAACGCCACCAGATAGTTGTTGCGCCGGGCAGCCAGCAGATCGTCTGAGAGAACCGTCCCCGGAGTAATCGTCTCCGTGACCTCTCTCTTCACGATCCCGGTCGCGAGCGCAGGGTCTTCGACCTGATCGCAGATGGCCACGCGCCGACCCATCTTCACCAGACGCGACAGGTAGTCGTCGAGCGCCTTGGCCGGTACACCCGCGAGCGGGACCTTCGCCGCCGCACCGTTGTTCCTCGATGTGAGGGTCAGTCCGAGCAGCCTCGCGCCCTCCTCGGCGTCGCCATGGAAGAGCTCGTAGAAATCCCCTACCCGGAAGAAGAGAAGGGAGTCTTTGTGTCGGGATTTCGCATCCCGCCACTGCTGCATGAGAGGGGTGTCGCTGGAGGCCATCCGTGAAGGTAGACTCGTGGGCCCTGCGCTCAAGACTCGGCCGCAACTTCCTCCGGCTCGAGGCGTAGAAATGGCCCGAACACACCGTCATTCTTCCGTTGGATACTACCGCATGCGCTCGTTCCACAGTCTGGTTCCGGCCCTCCTCCTCGCACTCACCCTTCCAACACCGAGCCGGGCTCAGGAGGCTGACCCGGCGGACGTCGAGTCGATCGGCGCCATCATCACCGCCGTCTACGACGTCATCTCGGGAGAAGCCGGAGAAGAGCGGGACTGGGATCGCTGGCACTCGTTGTTCGCGCCGAACGCCACGCTGAGTTCAGTCGGGCAGGATCGGGAAGGGAACGTCGGGCGCTCACTGATGACGCCGACGTCCTGGGTCGAAGGAGCCGGCGTGGCGATAACCCGAGATGGCTTCATCGAGGCCGAAATCGGTCGGGTCACGGAAGGGTACGGGCTGATCGCCCACGCGTTCAGTACCTATGAGTCGTATCGCAGCGCATCGGATTCCGAGCCGTTCGCGCGAGGCATCAACTCGTTTCAGCTCATGAACGACGGCAACCGCTGGTGGGTGGTTTCCGTCTTCTGGCAGAGTGAAGGTCCGTCGAACCCGATCCCGGCCAAGTACGTCGGAGCCATCCGATGAGCGACGCATTGTCCTACGGATTCAGCACGACGCTCGAGGCGACGGTCGAGGACGCCGAATCGCGTGTGAGGGCGGCGCTTCAGACCGAAGGCTTCGGAGTGCTGACCGAGATCGACATCGCGGCGGCGTTCAAGTCGAAGCTTGGGGAGGACTTCCGCCCCTACAAGATCCTGGGCGCGTGCAATCCGCCGCTGGCTCACCAGGCCCTGACGGAGGAGGCGGACATCGGTCTTCTCCTGCCGTGCAACGTCGTCGTCTATGAGGGATCCGAGGACGGCACAGCGGTGGTGTCCATCCTGGATCCGGTGTTGCAGCTCGGCGTGTCCGGGCGCGACGACCTGGGTACGCTCGCGAACGAGGTCCGCGATCGCATGAAGCGGGTAATCGCCAGCCTGTAGAGAGGCTCCCGGTCAGTCCCTGATCGTTTGCTCGGCGCGATCGTCGCGCACGAGGGCCGCGCTGATGCCGGCTGCGGTCAGCTCTTCGAGCTTCTCGACGGCGTCTTCACGCTCGGCGAACCGACCCACACGCACGTGGGTGAATATGCTTCCTTCCACGTGGACCACTCTGACCTCCACCCCCGCTTGCCGGACCTCTTCATAGAGTGCGAACGCCCGCTCCTCGTCACCGAAAGCCCCGAGCTGGACATAGTAGTTCATGACCGGTTCGACTTCGGAGGCAGGATCGTCCTGCTCGACCACAGCCTCTTCCACTTGCTCTTCCTGTACCACGGCACGGGCAGTGTCGGGGGTTTCCCTCGGCTCCTCGACGATACGAGTGGGCGTGTCGCCGGGTGGCGGAACGGGGCCCGCAGAAGCCAGCCAGGCTTCCGCGATCTCGCGAGCATCGGACCGTGGGTAGTCGCGGACGAGCGTGGCGACGTACCCGCGTGCCTTCTCCTCTTCGCCCATGGCAAATGCCGACTGTGCCAACCTGAGGATCGCGTCAGCGGTGAACTGGCCACCTGGATACAGCACCGTGAGCCTCTGGAAATCGAGATCGGCCTGGACCGGGTCAACCGTCAGCCGGCCGCGTAGCCAGAGGCCCCTCTGGATATCCCTTCGTGAGGCTTCGGCGCGGTCGCTATCCCACCAGGTCATGAGCTCCGCGCGCGCTTCTTCGGCACGGCCGAGTCGGGTCAGTCTCTCCACCTGTTCCAGGCGAGACTGTCCGAGAACCGGCGTCGCGACCACGGTGGCCATCAAGCAGACCAGAAATACCAACCTCGCGCGTCCCATCATGCAGCCTCCGCGTAGACCCTCAATCCCAGGAGCCAGGACTCCAGGAAGTGTTCATCGGTGTGTGGACTCGCCTTGAGTAGTCGGTCGACGTCGAGCAGCCCGGCGAGTGCATGATCGACCTCCGCGACTGTCCATCGCTTCCCTTGTGACGCCACTCTACTGGCGAGCCACTTCTGATGGACGGGCAAAGCCGCCTCGAGCCCACGCGATCCCTGCTCCACTGCGATCCCGATCCGGAGGAGCTGCGTACTGAGCCCGATCACCAGTCCGACCCCGCTCTCGCCCTGTCCGATGAGGACAGGGAGCGCACGGCGAGCGTCTTCGAACTTCCGGTTTCCGACGAGATCGAACCACTGCCAACGATCCTGCGACGGCAACTTGGTACCTGCCGCCTCTACGTCCGCGAATGTCACCGTGCCACGGTCGCCGACGAAGCCCACGAGCTTCTCGACCTCCTGGGACAGCACGCCCAGATTCGTACCGATCGCAGCACCGAGCGCGCGCGCAGCGTCCACCTCGAACTCGACCCCGTGCTGTTCGCGGGCGCGAGCCATGAGCCATCCGGGGACGTCGGCGTCGCTTATCGACTTGAACTCGACCGAACGGGCCAGCTTTGACAACTCGCGATAGAACTTCGCCTTGGACCCCGACGGGACCGTACAGCTCAGGATCAACGCCAACCCTGGTGGCGGGTCCGAAACGACCTTCACGAGCTCCTCCCTGGCCTTCTTCGTGGAAGCGAGCCCCTCGACCTCTCTGACCACCACCACGCGCCACTCCGCCATCATGGGGGGCGTGGCGAGCACCGATGCCAACGTCTCGCCATCGACGTCCGTCCCTCGGAGCGAATCCAGGTTGAAGTCCCGGGTCGCGGGATCGATGTGCGCATCGATGAGCGCACGCAGTGCTTCTTCCTTACGGAAGTGATCGGCGCCGTGGAGGTAGAACGCTCCACCACGGGTCTTTGCCAGGCCGGGAAAGGAACCGAGATCGCTCATGGTGAGGAATCTCGGTGGCGCTGCGGTCCGGGGAAACTCCTCGGAGTGCCTCGGATCAGGTAGAGGCTCACACGAGCCTCAGCGATCGAAGAGCCCTGCCTGCCGTCCGCGGGCTCGCTGATCATAACGACGTGAGAGCGGCGAGTAGTCGTAGAGCAGCGTGTTGGCCCAGAGACCCTCATCGAGGTCGGCATCATCGGATTTCGAGCTGAACGTGCCGGGCGGAGTGCCGTTGGCCGGACGGACCGGGGAGCGATCTGGCGCACGATCGACGACGATCGCCGGCAGCTCGACCATGGGAGCGCCGGGAAAGACGGTCGGAGACCACGCCACCGCCGTGAGCAGGATGGCGATCCCGACCACCGTCATTGCGGGCGTACCGGACGAGGAGTGTGCACTCAGAACCCGCTCGTCGTCCACGTGGTAAAGACGGTGCTTCAGCCGCGGACGGAAATCCTCACGAAGCTCCGGAGCCGGCAGCGAACGCAGCAACTCAGGGCCATGCTCGACCACGTTCTTGTACCGGACGCACGAAGGGCATCCCTCGAGATGCCTCTCGATTGCCGTACTCTCGGCCTCGGGCGCGTTGCCATCGAGGTAGTCCGTGAGTTGTACTACGAGATCGGAACAGTTCATCGACGCTGGACTCATCGAATTCGACCCGGACCCGTTCGATCCGGGATGTGTGTTGCTGTGATACTGCCAGTTCACAGGAGGGTTCCCCACTTCCGACGACCAGTTTCCCCAGCCTCTCTCGACCTGGAAACACAGCGCCCCCACCAGGTCTCCCCGGCGGGGGCTCCACCCCTCCCAACCTCTACTATCGGACGATGGTTTTCGCCGGATTCCACTCCTAGTCGATCAGTGGTGCGATGATGTGTGCGAAGTTGTTTCGCGCACGGTTCAGCCGGCTCTTCACCGTACCCAGGTTGCAGCCCGTGATGTCGGCGATCTCCTCGTACGTCTTGCCTTCCATCTCACGGAGGACGAAGACGATTCGGTGATGCTCCGGCAGCTGCTCGACCGCCTGCTCGACCTTCGACCTGAGATGACGCTTCCTGAACAGGTCGTCAGGCTTGTACTGGGTGTCCTCCCACTCGAGGGGGCGGTGATCGGCGTCCCAGTTCTTCTTGAGCGTCTGGAACAGCACCAGCGGGTTCCTCGAGCGATTCCGGAGTTCGTTCTTCGCCAGGTTGCTCGCGATCGTGTAGATCCACGTCGAGAACTTCTTGCTCTGGTCGAACCGGTGCAGATGTCGATACACCCGGACGAACGTCTCCTGGACGAGATCCTGACCGCGCTCACGGTCACCGATGGTCCGGTAGACGAAGTTGAGCAGCCGTTGGTCGTACCGGCGAACAAGGTCGTCGAAGGCTCTGGGATCACCATCGAGCGACGCCTGTACGACCTCGGAATCGCTCAACTCACCGAGTTGCAGTCGATGTTCCCGGGCCTCGCCCGAGCCGATCTGCTTCTCTTCCTTCTTCTTTTCCTTCAGTCGTGCCCTGGCCACGCATCACCTCCTCGTTGCGGCAACCCGCCCAATCGGCAGATCGCCTCCCAACACTTCACTAGACAGGTGCAGGGGTCGTGCCATCGCCCAAAGTCCGCAGGTTCGCGGCGGATTTCCATGCTCCGTCCTATCCATGTGACGTCTCAACGCCGCGGAATAGGACACATTGGCAGAAGTCGTCTCATATCTGCCTTCCACCTTCGATACGCGGACCGGCCGATCCGGTTGCACGAGGCGAATCCACCAGCCGACCGGGTTACTTCTCCGGCGACATGACCTCCAGCGGGGCAAGGCCGAGTTCTTCCAGCTCCGGGCCGACCACATCGGCATCGCCGGTCAGGACGATCTGCACTTCGTCTGGGCGGATGTGCCGGGCCGCCGCGGTCGCCACCGATTCCGTCGTGACGCCCCGAATATTCGTCCGATAGGCGTCGAAGTAGTCGTCCCCGAGGCCGTAGACCACGAGCTGTGAGACCCGGGTGGCGACCTGTCCGGCGGTTTCGAGTTGCAACCCGAAGATCCCCGCCGCGTAATCCCGGGCCGCCGCGACCTCTTCGTCGGTCGGGCCGCCCTCGGCCATGCCCTGAAGCTCGGCCATGATCTCTCGAACCGCCGCGGCCGTGACATCATTCCCGACGGCGGTAGAGACCTGGAAGGGACCGGCCTCGCTCCGGTACGTAAACCGAGAACGGACGCCATACGTGAATCCGTTCTCCTCCCGCAGATTGAGATTGAGGCGGCTCGTGAACATCCCGCCCAGCACCATGTTGGCGACCGAGAGCGCATAGTAGTCCGGGGTCGCACGAGGGACGCCGATGTGTCCGACACGGATCTCCGATTGGACCGAGCCTTCCCTGTGCACGATGCAGAGCCTCCGATCCTTCGTCTCCGGTCTGGCCGAGAAGTCGGGAACGGTCGCAGGTGAACCCGTCCACGCCCCGAGATACTGCCCGACCATGTCTTCGACCTCGCTCGTCTCCACGTCACCGACCACGATGAGTCCGCCTCCTTCCGGTCGGTAGTTCGCCTCGGCGTACCCCCTCAGGTCGTCTCTCGACATTGCCGCGATGGACTCTGCCGTGCCGTCGATCGGTCTCGCGTACGGAACGTCCGAAGCGAAGTAGCGCGTCAGCGCGGTGTCGGTCGCGAGTGAAGCGGGGTCCATGGACCGCTGGCGGGCGGCAGCCAGCTGCTGGTCTCGAGCACGAGCGACCTCATCATCGGGGAAGTCCGGCTCCAGCACGGTTTCGGCCAGAATCCCGAGCGCCTCGGGCAGACGGTCGGCAAGACAGGAGAGCCCGACGCTCGTGCCTTCCCAAGCGCCGGTCGCAGACACACGCGCCCCGATTCGCTCGAGAGACTCGGACAATTCGCCGCCGCTGCGCTTCTTCGTCCCACCTTCCAACGCGTCGGCGGTCAGCACGGCCAGTCCCGCATTGTGATCCGAGAGCGCCGATTCGCCCGCGCGGATGAACAGGTTCACGCTGACGACCGGCAGGCGGTTCATGTGGACGACCCTGAGGTCGAGACCGTTGGGCAGCGCGCGCCGGTCGACGTCGGGGAAGTCGAAGTCGCGGATGGGACCACTGGTCGGGCGACGGCCGCGATCGAGATCACTCATCGGGCCGACTCCGGCTCGTATACGACGACCGCCCGGTTGTCGGGTCCGAGGCGATCACCCGCGAAGGCTCGGATCTGGTCTACCGAAACCGCCCTCAACCGGTCGAGTTCACTGTTCAGTCGTCCGGGATCGTCGAAGTAGAGGTCGAACATAGAGAGGAGGTCGGCACGCTCGGAGACACGCTCCAGCGTCCGCACGAGATCGGTCTCCGTAAGCGCGATCGCCCGATCAACCTCACTCTGCTCGGCTTCGGACAGCGCCTCGAGTTCCTCGCTCATGGCAGCCTCTAGCTCGGCCGGGTCACTACCGGGAAAGCCGGTCGCCCAGACCAGCATCATCGAAGCTCCGCTCAGAAGCGGGAAGACGTAGGTCACGACACCCTTCGCAATGCGCCGTTCACGGACGAGGCGCTTGTAGAAACGTGATGCCCTTCCAGTGCCGAGCAGCGATCGAGAGACCTCGGCAACCGCGAAATCCGGAGAAGAATAGGGTGGGATCCTGAACGCCATGATTACACGGGGGAGCGGAACGTCGGCCACGACGTGATCGCGGACCGTACTCCCGATCAATGGCTCGATGTCGGGGTTACCGGGGAGCGCTGGAATCGGATCACCGGGATGGATTTCTCCGAAGTAGCGTTCGACCTGCGCGAGTGCATGCGCCGGATCGATGTCACCCGCAATGGTGAGCACAGCGTTGTTCGGGACGTAGAAGGTCTCGAAGAAGCTCCGCACGTCGTCGAGGGTCGCGGCGTCGATATCCTCCATCGAACCGATGACCGTGTGACGGTAGGGATGATCCTCGGGATAGACGAGTGCCTGAAGTCGCTCGTCCCAGTCCCCATACGGCTGGTTGTCGTAGCGTTGGCGCTTTTCGTTCTTCACGACGTCGCGCTGGTTATCGAGCTTCTCCTGATCCATCGCCGGAAGCATCCAGCCCATCCGGTCTGATTCCAGCCAGAGTGCCAGTTCGAGGTCGTTCGAAGGCACGGTCTCGAAGTAGTTCGTTCGATCGAACCACGTCGTCGCGTTCAGGGTGCCGCCCACCCGTTCGATCAACTCGAAGTGCTTGTTCTTCGGCACGTGGGCGGAGCCCTGGAACATCATGTGCTCGAACAGGTGTGCGAAGCCCGTCTTCCCTGCCGGCTCGTTCCTGGAGCCGACGCCGTACCAGAGATTGGTCGCTACGATCGGGACCGAACGGTCGGGAGACAGCACCACCTTGAGCCCATTGTCCAGGCGGTGACGCTCGAAGGGAATCGAGAGAAGGCTCAAGAAGACGCTCCGGTGTCGGGGCTAGGGAGGACTTGATCTTGCGAGTGTGTGGGTCTCAGTGCCACGGTCACGGCCGCTCGCGCATACGCATACGCAGCATGTTCGGGGCGAGGTCCTCCAGGAGCATGCTGGCCGCTGCCTCGTGGCCCGCATCGAGTCTGTCCTCGACGGCGGTCACGAGCCTGAGGTCGGGCTCAGCGGCTCGCATCCGGGCCCGCTCGAGCATCTCGTACGCGGTCCCTTCCCGGCCTGTGGCGGCCGCGGCGAGAGCGGCCGCCAGCTGGGCCTCGATATCGTCCTCGACAAGCCTGGCACCGGCCATCAACTCGCCGACCGCCTCGTCCAGTTGGTCAGCCTCCAGCAACTCGAGGCCGAGCACGACCCGGGTCCACCCTTCCTCGGGATCCAGGCGCACGGCGTCCGTGAGCGCGTCGGTCGCACGGTCGTGGTCTCCCGACAGGGCGTAGGCGACACCCAGTTCGTAGGCGATCTGAGGATCATCGGGATCGATCTGACGCGCCGCGGCCAGCTCTCTCAGCGCATCCGCATGGAAGCCTTCTCGTGCGAGGTAGGCACCGTACAGCAGGCGGCCCAGCGCCACCTCTGGCGCGATCAGCGCGGCCGCACGCAACGCGGGCTCCGCGTCGGCGTCGTCGAAAGCGGCCAGGCCATTGCCGGCCGTCGCGAGCACGTACGGATCTTCGGGATTCAGCGCGAGAGCCCTCTTGAAGCGCTCGTAAGCGACGCCCTCCATGCCAAGCTCCCGTTCCGCGACCCCCAGCCAGCAGTGCACCCCAGGATCCTCGTCGAACTGTTCGAGGTGATCCCGCAACAAGTCGGCGGCTCCTTCCCAGTCCCCGTCGTCGGAGAGCGTGAGAGCCTGTTCCAGAAGCGCGTCGCGATCCATCAGTTCCCCTCGTTCGTCGTGGCGACTCCGCGGGCGACGATGTCTTGACCCGTCATCGCCTCAGGCTGCGTGAGGCCCATGAAGCCCAGTATCGTCGGAGCCACGTCACCGAGCCGTGCGTCGGAGCGCAGAACCGTATCCGTATTCCGTGGGTCGTACACGATGAAGTCCACCGGCTCGGTCGTGTGGGCCGTGTGCACGTTTCCCTCGGCGTCGATCATCATCTCGCAGTTACCGTGATCTGCCGTGACCAGCGCGACCCACTCCGGGTGCTCATCGACGCGAGCGAGGATGTCGGCCATGCACGCGTCCACGGCTTCCACCGCCTTCACCGCCGCGGGGATCACCCCGGTGTGCCCGACCATGTCCGGGTTTGCGAAGTTGACCAGGATGAATTCGTAGTCACCGGTGAGACCTTCCAGCACCGCATCCGCAACACCACGAGCGCTCATCTCGGGCTGCAGGTCGTAGGTGGCGACTTTGGGGGACGGAACCAGGGAGCGATCCTCGCCGTCCCACGGTGTCTCCTCGCCTCCGTTGAAGAAGTACGTGACGTGCGCGTACTTCTCGGTCTCGGCGACTTTGAGCTGATTCAAGCCCTTGTCGGCGAGGTACTCCGACAGGCCCGCACGGATGTTGTCCGCCGGAAACGCGACCGTCACGGGCAAGCCCTCCTCGTACTCCGTCATGGTAATGACGGATGAGGGGAGATGGCCGGTCCGCTCGAATCCATCGAATTCCGGATGTGACAGTGCTGCGGTCAACTGGCGCATCCGATCGGCGCGGAAGTTCATGAGGAGCACCAGGTCGTCGGGCCCGACGCCCGCCTCACCGGCTCCCCTCAGCCCGGTCGGCTCGATGAACTCGTCGGTCGTCCCCGCCGCGTAGCTCTCGGTCAGAAAGGTCGGATCGTCGGCCCACGCCTCGGCGTTACCCGAGACGATGAGATCGAAGCCACGCCTGGTGCGGTCCCATCTACGGTCACGATCCATCGTCCAGTACCGGCCGCAGACCGAGGCGATCGCCCACTGCTCACTCCGGTCGCAAGCGTCGGAGAGGATCTTGAGGTAGTCGATACCCCCGGTCGGGGATGTGTCGCGCCCATCCGTGATGCAGTGGATCCTGACGGGAAGATCCGTCGGGACGAGGTCGAGTAGCGCGGTGAAGTGTCTCAGGTGGCTGTGCACTCCCCCGTCCGAGACGAGTCCGACGACGTGCAGTGTGCCTCCCGTAGCCCGGAGGTCACGCTCGATTCGCTCGAGTCCGAGTCGGGCCGCGAATTCTCCTTCCGCGACGGCCTTGTCGACGCGCGCGATGTCCTGGTACACGACACGACCCGCCCCGAGATTCAGATGCCCCACCTCCGAGTTGCCCATCTGACCATCAGGCAGTCCGACGTCACTCCCCGAACACGCGAGTCGCGTCCTCGGGTAACCGTCGTACAGGCGCCGGAAAGTCGGCACGTGGGCAAGCTCGATGGCGTTGCCCGGGTCGGGTGCCCCGCGGAAGTCGGAGTGACCCCAACCGTCGAGGATGACCAGGAGGACCTTGCGCATGTAGTGCCGGAAACGGGTGGTAGCGAGCGGGCATGAATCTAACTGGCCCCCGGACCCATTCAACGCCGCGGACGGCATCCCGCTCCCCCGCTCCCATCGGTCATTTACTTCGGATTGCAGGCTCGGTAGCATCCTGCCCTCCGAACCGACGACTACCCATCCACCAGGAGTCCAGCCTTGCGTTACGCACCCTTCAGGATGGAGCGGTGGCAGTCCACCCACGAGCATCGGGTCGACATCAACCTCTCGGAAAGTGGCGTCCACCCACTCACGGTGGGCGAACTCAAAGAGTTGTCCGGTCGCGACGTGGACGTCGACGGCACACTCCTCGGGTACGGCCAGTCGAACGGCTCGGATGAACTCCGCGCGCTCATCGCGCAGCAGTACGATGGTGCGACCGACGCATCCATTCTGGTCACCGTGGGAGGAGCCGAGGCGAACTTCACCTGCTTCTGGCACCTCTTCGAAGGCGATGCCAAGGCGGCCATCATCCTGCCCACATACGGGCAGGTACCGGGGCTGTTGGAGTCATTCGGAAGTCGGCTGAGCCCGGTTCACCTCCGCGAAGAGACAGGCTGGCAGCCCGATCTCGAAGCCCTCGAGGCGGCGCTCGCGGATGGGGCATCCTTCGTGCTGATCACCAATCCGAACAACCCCACCGGTGCGGCGCTCAGCGACGACTCGATGGATCGGATCGCGGAGATCACCGACAAACATGGGGCGTGGATCCTCGCGGACGAGGTGTATGCCGGAGCGGAGCGTGGTGAAGGGCGAACCCGTTCCTTCTGGGGTTGTCACGACCGGGTGCTGGTGACCAACTCGCTCTCGAAGGCCTACGGGCTGCCCGGCCTGCGACTCGGCTGGATCGTCGGCCCGGACGCCTTGATGGGAGAACTCTGGGGTCGCACCGACTACACCACGATCGCCCCCGCATCCGTGTCCGATCAGCTGGCGTGTGTCGCGCTCGAACCTGAGACGCGGGCCAAGATCGGCGAACGGACGCGTGGGATCGTCAGAGCGAACCTCGGTATCTTCGAGGACTGGATGAACGCCCAGGAAGGACGCTTTCGGTACCGAGCCCCCGACGCCGGCGCGATCTGCTACACCCATTACGACGCGCCCGTCAATTCGACCGACTTTGCCGAGAAGCTCCGCGTCGAGAAGTCGGTACTCGTCGTGCCTGGAGACCATTTCGGCATGGACCACTACCTGCGCCTCGGCTTCGGTAACCCCGAGGAGGAGCTTCTCGAAGGTCTCGGCCGTGTCCGTGAAGCGTTCGACGAGGTCAGCGGCTAGGCGGCTGGCCTCCAAACGTACCCGGGCTCGGCCGGCCCTACTCTGCGCGCAAAGCCTCTTTCGGATCGATCGCGACGGCTCGGCGCGCCGGCAGCCAGGCGGCGAAGGTGGCCACGCCACCCAGCAGTACGGCGGCCCCTGCCATACTGGCGGGGTCCCACACCCGGACTCCGAACAGTAGGCCGGACAGGGCCGTGCCTGCTCCGATCGCTCCGATCGCTCCGAGCACGAGCCCGATCAGCACCAGCCGCGTCGAGTGCCCCATGACCATCGACATGAGCTGGTTGTCGGAGGCGCCCAGTGCGGCGCGGATACCGATTTCCCTGGTCCGGCTCTGCACCGCGTAGCTCAAGACACCATAGATACCGGCTGCGGAAACGAGGAGCGCGATCAGAGCGAACACCGAGCCGATGAGCGACGCGGCTCTGGGTCGAGCTGCCGTCTCTTCCATCATGCTCTCGAGCAGATACAGATCAGCCGCGGGAATATCCGGATCAACCCGCGCGACGGCCTCACGGAGCCCTGCCGTGACCGGCCCGAGATCTCCCGTGGCCCTCACGAGATATGACATGCGCCGGCTCGGCATACTGTTGAAAGGCATATAGAAGATGGGTTCGGACACACCCTGGTAACCGTCGTCGAGCACGTTTCCCACGACAGCCGCTACGCGGAGTGCCAGCCCCGAACTCAGCGTGAGTCCCGCGCCCAAGGCGTCACCGTCGGGCCAGAACGTTGCTGCCATACGTTCATTTACGACCACCGGGGCCTCGGCCTCGTCCCCGATCGCTTCGACCACGATTCCCGCTCGAATTGGGATGCCAAGCACGTCGAAGTACTCGGGTGAGGCGATATGGAACTCGGAGTTCGGAGGGTTCTCCGGATCGTGCTCACGGCCCTCGATCGAAAAGTTCGTCGAGCGGTTCTCGGTCGTGAACATCAAGTCCGAGACCATCCCGATCTCGGTGACGCCCGGAATCGCCTCCACCTCCGCCCGAAGATCCCGATGGTACCCGAGGACAGCATCCTCATCCGCGTAGCCAGCGCTCGGAGGAGAAACCGTGAAAGTCACGACTCCGCCGGGTTCGAACCCGGGCGGGACATTGACGAGCTCGTTGAAGGACCGGGACAGTAGAGCCGCAAGAACCAGCAGCGTGGTCGCCATTCCTACCTGGCCGATGATCAGAACACTCCGAGTAGCGTTGGCTCCGCTCCGCTCTCCTCCTCTCTCACCGCCCTCGACGAGCGCTTCGCGCAGCCGCGGCCGTGACGCCGAGCGTGCCAGCGGGAGCCCGAAGAGCGTGCCGGCACCAAACGCCACCGACGTCGTGAGCGCGACGACGCGCCAGTCCACGGCGATGTCGATGAGGCCCGAAAAGAAGCGGGCCTGGATCCCTTGAAGGACATCACCCCCTCCGATTACGGCCAGGGTTCCGAAAAGCGCTCCGAGTAACGCGAGGACGAGCCCCTCCACGAGGACCTGACGGACCAGGCGGCCTCCGCCGGACCCGAGTGCCGCTCGGACGGCGAACTCACGGCGTCGCTCCTCTCCTCTGGCCAGCGTGAGATTCGCGACGTTCGCGCAAACGATGAGAAGTACGGCAGCCCCCGCGGCAAGGAGCATCATGAGCGTCGGCCGTGCATCGCCCATCAAGTAGTCGTCGAGGGTGCGTACGATCGTGGACCGGCCCGCGTTGGCCTCGGGATATTCAGCGCGGAGTCGGTCGGCCAGCAGGAGCATCTCCTCCCTGGCCTGCTCTACGGTCACGCCGGGACTCCTCCGAGCGATGGTCCGGAGATACCGGGAGGTAAAGACGTCGCGCTCGTCCTCGAGGAGCATCGGCCGCCACAACTCCGTGCTCTGCCAACTGAGCGAGCGCTCGGGTTGGCGAAACGACGGTGGCATGACGCCGACCACGGTGTGCGGCTGCCCGTCGACGCGAATATCGCGTCCGATGATTCCGCGGTCGGAACCGTAGCGCCTCACCCAAAGAGAATGGCTGAGGATGACCTGAAGCTCGTCTGCCGCGCGGGCGGAGGTCTCGTCGAATCCGCCACCTACCTGCGGTGAAGCACCGAGTACGTCGAAAAAGTGCGGCGTGACCACACTCGCCGTGATCCCTTCCGCGAAGCCGTCTCCCGAAACCGTAGCCCGATCCACATTGTATGCCGCGATATCGCTGAATGAGGCGGCGTCTTCACGCCACCTCCAGTAGTTGCCCGGCGCGACCGTCCTGACCTCGCTGGTGTTCCGCCCGGTCTCCCAGACGAGCACCAACTCATCGGGTTGCTCGTAGGGGAGCGCTGAAAAGAAGTGCGCGCTGACGAGCGTGAAGATGGCCGAATTGGCACCAATCCCGAGGGCCAGGGTTGCCACCGCGACGAAGGTGAATGCCGGCCTCTTCCGCAGTCCACGTACCGCCCAACGCACGTCTCCGCCCAGATCATCGAACCATCCCATCGTTCCCTCCCTTTCGACGCTCGTCACCCTTCTCACAACCAGACAGCGCAACACGTAACCCCGCACCTGCCGCCGATACCATGTCGTGGCGGCACGCTTGCCTTCCCGTTCGGATTTGACCTGGAATCCTTCCCACAACTCGCCCTCGGCGACGTCGATCTCGCTACTGGGCACCACCCATCGCAACAGCAGTCGGGCAAGGCGCGGCGGCCCTTCTTCTCGGGGTCGATCGGACATCAGTCGTCCAGCACGGGTTCGAGTCCGTCCCAGAGGTTGAGCATCGATCTGCGGGCCTCTTTCAACGGCTCGACCGCCGCTTCGGTGAGCGCGAAGTAGCGCCGAGGGTACGGTTGACCGCTGTCGGCCGGGGATTCGAGACGGGACGAGAGCAACCCCTTCTTCTCGAGGCGCCGCAGGGCCACGTAGACCGCGGAGGTGGCTGCCTCCCGACCCGTACGCTCCTCTAGCTCGTTGCCGATGGGAATGGAGTACGCCTCACGCCCAAGCCGGAGGATCACCAGAAGCACCTGATGCTCGAATTCGCCAAGACCGGTACGTCCCATCGGAGCACTCCTCGTGCCGCCGCGCAGCTCGCCCTCGAGCCTGCCCGGACCATAAGCAGACAGCGCTATAGTGTAGCATTGCTACACTATGGACCGCCGGATCATCGCCAAGGTTGGAATCGCTGCGATCTGGCGAGTGCGGACCCCCGAGGGTACGATCGCGTGGTGGACTGTATCCCCCCTTCCTGAGGCTCATCATGTCGCGCCGCATCACCCGCGTCTTCTTCGTTTTCGTCCCGATGTTCCTCGCGTGGTCCTGCCTGGGAACGGGCACTCCACAGGCCGCGGCGCAGGACGCTGGACCCTTCGATCTGCTCGTCCGCGGGGGCCGCGTACTGGACGGAACCGGGAACCCGTGGTTCCGGGCGGACATCGGTGTGCGCGATGGCCGGATCGTCGCTGTCGGCATGCTCGACGGCGCTACGGCCACGAGAATCGTCGATGCGACGGGACGCTACGTATCTCCAGGGTTCATCGACATCCACTCCCATGCCGATGACGGAAACGCTCGGATCGGTGGCGCGACCATCCGGACGAACCAGATCGAACGGAAAGCGGCACCGAACGTGGTATCCCAGGGCGTCACGACGGTGGTCGTGAATCATGACGGACGCTCGCCTTGGCCGATCCGCGATCAGCGGACGCTGCTGGAGCGACAGGGCACCGGGCCGAACGTCATGATGATGGTCGGACACGGCACGGTGCGCCGTGTGGTCATGGAAAACGACTTCGAACGTCCCGCGACGGACACCGAGGTCGAGCAGATGCAGGCTCTGGTCACGCAGGCGCTCGAGGAGGGGGCCGTCGGCATGTCGGCGGGCCTCGAGTACGTGCCTGGACGGTGGAGCACGACCGCGGAGGTTGCCCGTGTCGCCGAGTCGCTCGTGCCCTTCGACGGCGTGTACATCTCGCACGAGCGCTCCGAGGGTGCGGACCCCATGTGGTACTGGCCCAGCCAGGACGAAGCCGGACCGCCGACCCTTCAGGACGCGATCATGGAGACCATCGAGATCGGTCGTCACTCCGGCGCTCGGGTGGTGGCGTCGCACATCAAGGCGAAGGGCGCTCATTTCTGGGGGTCGAGCGGGAGTGCGATCCAGCTCATTCAGCGAGCACGCGACGAGGGCGTCCGGGTATGGGCTGATCAGTATCCGTACGCCACGAGCGGGTCGGACGGAAACACCGTGCTGATCCCGCGCTGGGCCACTCCCACCCGCCAGGAAAGAGACGGACCGGGACCAGCCGAAGCACTCCGTCGCAACCTGGCGGTGCCCGACCTGGAAGCGAAGATCCGCCAGGACATCGCGCACGAAATCCGCAGACGTGGGGGAGCCGATCGAGTGGTGGTCTTCGAATACCCACGTGAGGCGTGGGTCGGCATGACGCTCCAAGAGATCGCGGACGAGAGGGGTGTCGATCCGGTGCAGATGGCGATCGATCTGCAATTGGAAGGTGACCCGGAGCGGAGAGGTGGCGGGCGGCTCAGAGGGTTCTCGATGTCGGAAATGGACGTCGAGAACTACGCGGCCCAGCCGTGGGTGGCCACTGCTTCAGACGGAGGAATCGCGGTGCCCGAGGACGGCTCCGTGCACCCGCGCTTCTACGGCACCTTCCCCCGCAAGATCCGTCAGTACGCCATGACCGCGGGCGCTCTTTCGGTCGAGGCGGCGATCCGGTCCCAGACGTCGCTGCCCGCACTCATCATGGGACTGAAGGACCGGGGAGAAATCCGGGAGGGCAACTGGGCCGACCTGGTGGTTTTCGACATGGAGACGATTGCCGACGAGGCCACCTTCTTCGAACCTCACCAGCACGCGACGGGCATCGACCACGTCATCGTGAACGGCGAGTTCGTGGTAGATGACGGTGAGATTCTCTACAGCCTGCCCGGGAAGGTCATTTCCTCCAGGAGAGGTGGGGCTCCGATCTCCTAGAAGAGTTCTCGAACCCGCTCGACGGGGCGGCCCAGGACGGCGCGTTCACCGCGGACCACGATCGGCCTCTGAAGCAGCCCCGGGTGCTCGACAATCGCCGCGAGCAATCGCTCTTCGCTGATCGCAGCATCGTCCAGACCCAACTCCGCGTACGCACGATCCCGTTTGCGTAGCACGTCCCGCGCACCGAGGCCCGCCTTGCCGAGAATCGAGCCCAGCTCGTCCGTCGCCAGAGGCGCGATGAAGTAGTTCACCCGGTCGAAGTCGACCCCCTCCCCCTCGAGAAGCTTCACGAGCTTCTTGCACGTCGTTCACGTGGGTTTTTCGTAGACCGTGATCAGCTCGTCCGACATCCTTTCTCCTCGACCGTGATGGGGGCGGTGGACGTGGTGGTGACTCCTGCGCGGGGCGGGTAGCGCTCACGCCCCTGAAAGATAGAATCCGGCATGCCCAAAGACGCACTGCACGATCTCGAGCTGCTCTTCCGCGCCCGGCACGGACTGATCCATCTGGCTACGGACGAGGAGGACCGCGCCAGCGCCCTGCTCTCGCACGTGGCAGACCGGCTGGACATTCCCTTCTTCTCGTGGACCCGGTCCCAGGGCCTCTCCAGGGTGGACCTTCCGTCGCCCATCTATGAGACGGAGGATCCCGCCAAGGCGCTTCAACACGTCGCCCTCTCGAACATCGATGGCGTCTACCACTTTCGGTCACTCATGGGCTCGCTCGCAGGGAAGGATCTGCTCGTCTCCATCCTCCGCGATGCCGGAAAGAACCTGGAGGAGTTCAAGGGTGCGCTCGTCCTGACTGGAGAAGGCGGAGACCTGCCCGCGTCTCTCCGGGAAATCGCGGCTCACGTCACGTTACCCGGGCCGTCCGACGAAGAGTTCGAGGAGCTGCTTACGCGAATCGCCCGGGACCTCTCACTCCGACAGCACGTCGAGATCTCACTCCGGCCCGAGGAGCGGACTCAACTGGTCAAGCACCTCTCCGGCCTCACGCTCATGGAAGCCGAAAAGATCCTGACCAAGGCCATCATCGAGGATGGGTCCCTGAGCGTCGAAGACATCCAGCACGTCATCGACGCGAAGCGGAAGGTCGTGGAGCGCGAAGGCCTGCTCGAATACTACCCGGCCGAAACGACGATGGCGGGTGTCGCGGACCTCGTGACCCTCAAGGCGTGGTTGGCGAAGCGTCGCGCGGTCGTACAGGACCCGGAGAGAGCCCAGGAGTTCGGGCTCACGTTCCCGCGGGGTGTCCTGCTACTGGGTGTGCCCGGGTGCGGGAAGAGCCTCTCGGCAAAAGCCGTGGCTTCGGAGTGGCACCTGCCACTGCTCAAACTCGATCCGTCGAACCTGTACAACAAATACATCGGCGAGAGCGAGAGCAACTTCAAACGCGCGATGCGCGCGGCTGAGCGGATGGCCCCGGTCGTCCTCTGGATC
>JBDGVT010000014.1:0-44483 GCA_039585495.1 Gemmatimonadota bacterium
CGACTACCTGGAGCGAAGTGGAGCGAATCGGGAACGGCGTCGTTCAGCCCAAGGCACTTCGGTTTGCCGAGCGGTCCGGACTCTGCTTCCGTGTGGCAGCGGTGGCCGGGGCAGGTACGTGGGTCGGACCGGGTGCGCCGGCCAGGACGGTGCGGTGATGAAGGGGGCCGCGCGTTCTACGTCTCGCCGTATGCCTCGCGCAGCTTGGTCTTCTGCACCTTCCCGGTCCCCCCCATGGGGAGCGCGTCGACGAAGATCACGTCGTCGGGGAGCTGCCACTTCGCCAGCGTTCCGGCCAGATAGTCGATGATGTCCTGCTTCGTGGGAGTCCGATCGGTCGTGGGCACCGCGATGAGGAGGGGGCGCTCACCCCATTTCTCGTCGGGGACGCCGATCACGGCGGCCATGGAGATGTCGGGATGGCCCATGGCGGTGTTTTCGACGTCGATCGAACTGATCCACTCACCGCCGGATTTGATCAGGTCCTTGGTTCGGTCGGTGATCTGGACGTAGGAGAGTTCGTCGATCGTCGCGACGTCGCCCGTGGGGAACCACCCGTCGTCCGTCAGTTTCTCCTCGTCGCTCCTGAAGTACCCGTCGATGACCCAGGGGCCGCGCACTTGTAGCTCACCGAACTCCACCCCGTCGTGTGGGAGAGCTTCCCCCTTCTGGCTGACGATCCGCAGCTCTACGCCGAACGGGGGACGACCCTGTTTGGTCTGGAAGGCCGTGCGCTCCTCGAGCGACTTGGCGCGGAGCTCGGGGGTCAGCGTGTTGACCGTACCCAGCGGGCTTGTTTCGGTCAGGCCCCATGCATGCCTGAGCTCGATGCCGAATTCGCCTTCCAACGCCGCGATGAGTGACTGCGGCGGCGCGGAGCCCCCCATGATGACCAGATCCAGGTCACTCGGGCTGCCTCCGTTTTGCCTCCAATAGTCGACGAGAGCGATGAACACCGAGGGTACGGCTGCCGACGTGTTGACCGATTCCTGCTCCAGCAACTCGCTGACGCCTTCCGGATCCATGCGGGGGCCCGGCATGACCAGCTTCGATCCGGCTGCGGCCGTGGCGTAGGGAATTCCCCAGGCGCACGCGTGGAACATGGGCACGATGGGCAACACGACCGACGCGGCGTGGAGGTCCAACGCATCATGGGTGCCGATGGCGAAGGAGTGGAGTACGGTGGACCTGTGACTGTACAGGACGCCCTTCGGGTTCCCGGTGGTGCCCGACGTGTAGCACAACGCGGCAGCGGTGTTTTCGTCGAGTGTCGGCCACCCGAAGTCGCCGTCCTGCTCTGCGATGAAGTCTTCGTATGCGACCGCACCGCTCAGAGCCGTCTCCGGCATGTGTTCTCGATCGGTCATCACGACGTAGCGTTCAACCGAAGTGAGCTGATCCGCGATCGCCTCGGCCAGGGGCACGAACGTCAGATCCACGAACAAGATCCGATCCTCGGCGTGATTGATGATGTACACGAGCTGCGAGGCATGGAGCCGAGGGTTGAGTGTATGGCAGATCGCGCCCATGCCCGCGACGCCGTAGTAGATCTCGAGGTGTCTGTGTGTATTCCAGGCGAGTGTCGCGAGCCGGTCTCCCTCCCGGATCCCTTCGGCTACCAAAGCACCAGCCAGCTTCTTCGAGCGGGTCCGGACGGAGCCCCACGTCGACCGGTCGATAGGCCCTTCAACCAGACGCGAGATGATTTCCCGGGTAGGGTGGACGCGTCCCGCGTGCTCGATGAGCGAAGAGATGAGTAGCGGGGTCTCCATCATACGGCCGCGCATCATCGGGATCTCCTTGCAGTGTCGTTGGTTGATGCCGCGAAGCTAGGAGCCCCGGCGCTCCGCGGCTACGGGGGGCAAAGTGGACACGAGAGGGATGGCGGTGCTGACGGTCAGGCCCGAGCTTCGACTCCATGAACTCAACAATTCTGCTCGAAGAAATGACCTGGCCAGAGGTCGGGGACGCCATCGCATCGGGTCGCACGACCATCGTCATCGCGGTGGGCGCGGTAGAGCAACATGGACCCCACCTTCCGCTTCTGGTCGATGCGGTGCGTGGCGATCGGCTTGCGGTGGAAGTAGCGCGGCGGTTGGGTGATGCGCTCGTGGCACCGACCATTCGAGTCGGCTGCTCAGAGCATCATATGGGGTTTCCGGGCACGCTCACGCTCCGACGAAATACGCTCGAGGCAATCTGTCTGGACTATGTCGTGAGCCTCTCCCGTCACGGCTTTGATCGGATCTGCTTCGTGCCTTCGCACGGCGGGAATTTCGGCCCGCTCTCAGATATGCTCGAGGACCTCAGGGCGGCTGTCGGCCCCGAGTGCCGGGTGGATGCCTATACGGACCTCGTCGGCTTCATGGAATTCTGGCGCGCTGGAATCTCCGCATCCGAACCCGAGTTCGTCGATCGAGTCGGTGGTCACGCGGATATCGCCGAGACCTCCGAAATGCTTGCGCTCCGGCCGGATCTGGTTCGTGAGGAGAAGGCGGAGGCCGGACACGTACAGCGCTTCGACGAGGCACTGATGGATCGAATATTCCGTGACGGATTCCGGGCCGTGACTCCGAACGGGATCCTTGGAGATGCCCGGGGCGCGTCAGAGGAAATGGGCGAGCAGTGCATCAGCAACGCGGCTGATGGAATCGCCGCTGCGCTGGGACGGTAGAGGGGCTGCTGAGAGGCGTATCGTGAACTACCCGCTCATCAGCGGATCAGACACGCCTAGAACGTGCACCGCGATCAGGCCCAGCACGCCAACGACGAGCAGGTAGTAGATCGCCGGCAGGATCGTCTTCCGCAGCGTGGAGCCTTCTTTGCCCAGGAGACCCACGGTCGCCGAGGCCGCCACGACGTTGTGGATCGCGATCATGTTGCCCGCTGCCGCGCCGACTGCCTGTAAAGCCACGATCATCACGGTCGACATCGCCAATCGTTCGGCCACTCCGTACTGAAATGCCGAGAACATCAGGTTGCTCACGGTATTCGAGCCCGCGATGAAGGCTCCCAGCGCGCCTGTCATTGGAGCAAAGAACGGCCAGACGCTGCCCACGTTCCCTGCGACCCACTCCGCCATCGCCAGAGGCATGGACAGGAGGGCAGCACCGTTCACATCGGAGTTGATGTAGACCCGCACCATGGGAACCGTGAAGACGAGCACGACGCCCGCCCCGAGCAGCACGTTGGTCGATGATCGCATCGCGGCCCCGACGTCGCTGGCGCTCATCCGATGAAGGACCGCCGTGATCAACACCACGACGAGCAATATGAAGCCGGGTAGGTAGAGCGGCGTGGTGGTGGCGGTGATCCCGGACCCGAATATGTCTATCCAGGTGATGTCGATCGCCTTCAACCAGGTACCGACAGGAAGATCCGGCAGCCGGGTGAGGACGAGCAGGACGCCTAGCACCCCATAGGGTGCCCAGGCGGCCAGGGTCGAGATGCCACGGCCTTCCGGGACGTCGGCCAATTCTTCCTCCAGGCCGCTGACCCATTCGTCGTCCCACGACTCCCGTGGCCCGAAATCCCAGCTGTCGGCCGGTATCAACCAGCCGCGGCGTGCGACGGTGACGACGATCGCGAGGCCCACGGGGGCGCCGAGGAGGGAAGGGAACTCAGGGCCGAGGAAGGTCCCGAAGAGCACATACGGCACGATGAAGGCTAGCCCACCGAATAGTGCGAACGGGAGGATCGACAGACCTTCCGTCCAGGACCGATTGGGACCGAAGAACCGGGTCAGCATGATGACCATCCACGTGGGCATCAGGACGCCCGCGGCCGCATGCAGAAGGACGGCTTTAGCGGTGACGGCCCGCAGATAGTCGGCCATCGACATGTCCGCGGAGGCCAATGCCGCAGCGAACACCTCACCCCCGAGTCCGCCGTCGATCCCGACGAGCACGGGTGTGCCCACCGCTCCGAAGGTCACCGCAGTACTCTGGATCATCATGCCGAGCATCACGGCCGCGGCAGCGGGGAAGCCCAGTGCTACCAGGAGAGGCGCGGCTACCGCAGCTGGCGTTCCGAACCCGGCCGCGCCTTCGATGAACGAGCCGAACAGCCAGGCCACGATCACGACCTGTACTCTCCGATCGTCGCTGATGCCGTTGAACGAGCGGCGGATGGCCGCGACGCCTCCCGAGCGCTCCAGGGTGTGGAGGAGAAGGATGGCGCCGAAGATGATGAAGAGAAGGTCGAACGTGAGAAACAGCCCCTGGACGGAGGCGGCCAGGACCCGCGAGGGTGTCATTTGCCACGCCGTGAGTGCTACGACGACGGCCGAGACGTAAGCCGCCGGCATCGCATGCTTCGCCGCCACTCGAAAGCCGACGAGCAGCGTGCCGCCGAGTGCAATCGGAAGGAGCGCCAACAGCGCCTGTACGCCGAGTGTCATGCCTCGCCCCTCTCCCAGGGAGTGATCAGAACGGCACGCCCACGGCGTCGCACAGGAAGCGCATGAGCGGCACGCCCGGCTTGAACGTCGAAGCCAGCTGCTTCGGTAGATCGTTGCTCAGTACGAATGCCTGAGTCATCGTCTGCACCCCGATGAAGTCCTTCCTCTTGAGATCTTCGAGGAGCGGATGTTCGGGGTCGAAGCCCTTGGGTGGGCGCTTGAGGCTCTCGCCTTCGAGCGCAAATGAGTCGGTGAACTTCTTCCCACGCGAAGCCTTCTTCCATCCGGCACCGTCCTCGACGATGTGCTCTCGGATCAGTCGGAGCGCCTGGCTGTCGGGGTGCCAGATCCCGATGCCGAGGAAGATCTCCCCGGGTGCGACATGCAGGTAGAAGCCCGGAGCGTGCGCGTCCTTCGACCGTTCATGTCGAAAATGGAGGCCCGCCGCGGTCTTGTACGGCGTCTTGTCCTTGGAGAACCGTGTGTCGCGATAGATCCGAAACAGTGAACGCGGCGTGGCCATGAAGTGTGGACTGATCTTGTGTAGCTCCGGTCCGAATGCCTCGATGACGCGGAGTGCCGGTGCCTTGAGATCCTCTTCGTATCGCGACTTGTTCGCGGCGAACCAATCCCGTGTGTTGTTCGCCTTCAGATCCTTCAGAAACTGAAACGTCGCCTCCGAGAAGTAGGGCTTCGTGGCCATCGTGCTTTCCTTCGTCTCGTGCTCAGGGGTAGAGGCGGACGGTTTCCCAACCGTCCCCGGCCCTCGAAAAGACGAGCCGGTCGTGTAGGCGGTCCGCGCGGCCCTGCCAGAACTCGATCGTCTCCGGCACGATCCTGTATCCGCCCCAGAACGAGGGGAGCGGTACCTCCTCCCCGGCGAACCGCTCTTCCACTTCCTTCAGCCGACCCTCGAGTTCTTCCCGTTCCCCAAGCGGCTGACTTTGGCGGGAGGCCCATGCACCCAGCTTGCTGCCCCGGCCGCGTGTCTCGAAATACGCGGAGCTGTCTGCCTCCGATATGCGCGACACACCGCCCGAGACGCGAACCTGTCGCTGATGAGAGGCCCAATGAAAACAGAGAGCCGCACGGGGGTTGGCGTCGAGTTCGGCGGCCTTCCTGCTTCCGTAGTTCGTGAAGAAGACGAAGCCGCTCGGGTCGACCCCCTTGAGCAGGACCATCCGTACCGAGGGCGCGCCGTCCGCGGTAGAGGTCGCAAGCGCGACCGACTCGGGGAGGAGGATGCCGGACTCGCCGGCCGCGTCGAACCAGCTCCTGAACAGCTCGATCGGGTCCGCGTCGTCTGCGGCATCCGGGAGTCCTCCAACAACGCCCTGACCTAGTGTCAGGACGGTCTTGATCGATGACTTGATCGACATGTGAATCGGGGCAGGCCGGCGAAGATTGATGGGGCGAAGAAGGTGTCCTGGGAAACTGACCGTCACAAGGCCGAGCATCGATTGACCTGAGGGCCTTGGATCGCGATGTTTGTGTACCCCCCCCAGGGGGGTAGGGCTAAGGAGAGGAGCCTACCATGAGTCATGCGAGCACGGACGACATCGTTCGGCGCCTCAAGAGCGTGGAAGGACACGTCCGGGGCGTGCAGAGGATGGTCGATGAGGGTGCCTACTGTATCGATGTCGTCAATCAGATCGTTGCGATCCAGCGGGCCCTCAAGAAGGTCAGCGGCCTCGTGCTGGACGACCATCTGCACTCGTGCGTCACGGACGCTATGCGCGGCACAGACGATGCTGCTCGCGAACGCGTCCTGAGTGAACTCGTGTCTGTCTACGAAGCGACCGGCAAGATCTAAGAGGAGAGAACCATGACAACAAAGACCGTTTCAGTACCGGGGATCAGCTGCGGCCACTGCGTGGCCACGATCGAGCGGGAGGTGGCAGAACTGAATGGGGTGAACGAGGTGAAGGCCGAGCAGTCGGACCGCAGGGTCACGATTTCCTGGGATCCCGATACCACCGACTGGGTCGTGATCGAGGAACTGATGAAGGAGATCAACTTCCCACCGGGCGAGTAGCTCTCGAGAGATATGAATCCCACGGACTCTACGGCGCGCGAGGCTGTTCTGCCCATTACGGGCATGACCTGCGCCAATTGTGTCGCTGCAGTCGAGCGAACGCTTCGCAAGACCGTCGGCGTCGAGGAGGCTGCGGTCAACTACGCGTCAGAGCGAGCGACCGTCCGCTTCAATCCTGCGTCCGTGTCGATCGAAGAGATGGCGGCCGCGATCGAACGCGCCGGATACGGCGTGGTCCTGGCCGACGAGTCGGACCTCGACGAAGCCGAGGCCATCGCGCGGCGAGCCGAGGTGGCCGACCAGGTCAGGAAATTCTGGACCGGAGTGGCGTTCGCCGGACCCTTGTTCGTGGTGAGTATGGCCAGGGACTTCGGTCTGATCGGGGCGTGGTCCCACGCTCCCTGGGTGAACTGGTTCATGTTCGTCCTCGCCACACCGGTTCAGTTCTACGTGGGCTGGGACTACTACGTCGGAGCCTGGGCGGCGCTGAGGAACCGTGCCGCGAACATGGATGTCTTGGTCGCGTTGGGGTCTTCCGTCGCCTACGTCTACTCGGTCGTGACGGCCATAGCGCTCACTCTCGGAAGCAGCGCTGCCGGGGAGCACGTCTACTTCGAGACCGCCGCGCTCATCATCACGCTGATCAAGCTCGGCAAAGTGCTCGAGGTGAGGGCGAAGGGTGAGACTGGGGCGGCCATCAAGGAGCTGATGGGTCTGAGGCCCACGACCGCTCGCGTGATCCGCGGCGAAGCCGAAGCCGATGTGCCTATCGAAGACGTGGTTGTCGGGGATGTCCTGCTGGTTCGCCCAGGAGAGAGGATCCCCGTTGACGGAATCGTGCTCGAAGGCCAATCCGCGATCGACGAGAGTATGCTGACGGGTGAGAGCCTCCCGGCAGAAAAGAAGGAGGGCGATAGCGTCGTCGGCGCGACGATCAACAAGACTGGGGCCTTTCGGATGGAGGCCAGACACGTAGGGAGCGATACTGCGCTCGCCCAGGTCGTGAGGATGGTGCAGGCAGCCCAGGGTAGTAAGGCCCCGATCCAGCGTCTCGCAGACCGAGTCGCCGCGATCTTCGTCCCGGTCGTCATCCTGCTGGCCTTTTCGACGTTTCTCGTTTGGTGGCTGATCGTCGGCGCGGGGGTGACCCCGGCCTTGATCCGGATGGTCGCCGTGCTCGTGATCGCTTGCCCCTGTGCGCTCGGGCTGGCTACACCGACCGCCGTAATGGCGGGGACGGGTCGCGGCGCGAGGATGGGTATCCTCTTCCGCTCTTCAGAGGCGCTCGAACGGGCACGGGGAATCGAGGTCGTGGTTCTCGACAAGACGGGCACGGTGACGCGAGGTGAACCCGCGGTGTTCGATGTCGTCGCGATGACGGGCACCGAAGACGACCTCGTCGGAATCGCCGCGTCAGCGGAAGGCCACAGTGAGCATCCCCTCGGTGCCGCAGTGGTGGCGGAGGCTCAGTCGAGGGGTCTGACCCTTTCTCGACCAACGTCGTTCCAGGCGATTCCTGGCAGGGGGGTCGACACGACGGTAGGCGGAAGACGAGTGCTCGTCGGCACTCGCCTGCTCCTGGAGGCGTCCGGCGTCGACGTGGCTCCAGCGGCGAGCAGAGCCCAGGCGATTGAATCGTCTGCCCGAACCCCTCTGTGGGTTGCTGTGGACGGCGAGGTTATGGGTCTCATCGGGGTGGCGGACGCCATCAAGGACGGATCGGCAGAGGCGATCTCGGATCTCCGAGCCGCAGGCCTCCGTGTCGTCATGCTGACCGGTGACAACGAGCGCGTGGCGCGGAGCGTAGCCAGCGAGGTTGGCATCGACGAGGTCGAGGCAGAAGTCCTGCCGGGTCAGAAGGCCGACCTCATTCGCTCACTCCAAGAGTCGGTCTCGGGTGCGGTCGCGATGGTCGGCGACGGGATCAACGATGCTCCGGCACTCGCTCAGGCCGACGTCGGGATGGCGATCGGGACCGGTACGGACGTGGCGATGGAGACAGCCGACGTCGTACTGATGCGCGGTGACCTCCGTGCCGTGCCGGAGGCGCTCGCGCTTAGTCGTCGTACGATGCGCACCATCGAGCAGAACCTGTTTTGGGCCTTCTTCTACAACGTGCTCCTGATTCCGCTGGCCGCCGGCGCGTTCTATCCCTTCGCCTTCTTGCCGATGATGCTGCGGGCGCTCCACCCGATTCTGGCAGCGATGGCCATGGCCCTTAGCTCGGTGACTGTGGTGACCAATAGCCTGAGGCTACGTCGCGCGCGGCTCTGAGTCGGAAACCCGCCGCCCGCTGCTCCCGTAGGACACACCATGATTACTATCATGAAGCGAATCGTCCAGGTCGTTCTCAGCTGGATCCTCGGGAAGATCTAGGCTGTTGTCCTAGCCCGCTGCCACCTGAGCGAGTGTGTTTCTAAGCCGCTCGGTGAGCACCCGATACACACCACGCGCGATTACCGGATTCTGTTCGATCACCCGATCGAACGAGTCGCGGTCCAGTGAGAGCAGGGTCGTGTCCTCTACTGCGGTGGCGGTGGCCGATCGCGATTCCTTGTCCAGAATCGACATTTCTCCGAACCCTTCGCGCGCCCCGAGCGTAGCGAGGTTCGTCGTGCCGCGGCTTATGAGTACGGCACCCTGCACGACCATGTAGAAGGCGTCGCCCTCGGCCCCCTGCTCGAAGATCACCTCGCCTTTTTGCACGTGGACGACCTCTGCCAGGCCCGCGATGCCCGCAAGGTCCGAGCCGGGGAAGTTCCGGAAGAACTCCGACCCCTTCAGGATCATCACTTTCTCGATCAACGGCATCATATCGGCATCCTCTGGTTCGTCATCTTTCGAGCGGCCCGGTGTCGCCACCTCGTCGTCCCGACCGAGGTAGTGGAGGGCCAGTGCGCGGGGCCACCAATCGGTGCCCTCCAGCAAGGCTTCTCCCGGGTGCGATTGGATCGTGCGTCCCTTAGGGAGCAGTTCGATCACCCTATGTATCGGCATTCCCTCGGAGACGATGTCCATGAACGGCATCACGGTCATCGCGCTCGGACCCGAGACCGTGCCTTCCAGAAGCTCCAGAGCGTTGCTGCGCCGCGCCGGGTTGTCACTGGTGAGCGCATCGGAAATCGTCTTGATTCGGGTCGGGTCGTACGACAGCGCGAGTATCTTGAGCACGCGGTGAACGGACCTCGCGTGGAGTCCCTGCAGTTCGCCGGCGATGAAGGAGTCCCGAGGACCCTCCGCCTTGGTGCGAATCACGGTGGACGTGGCGGAAAGGAGGAGACCGCTCCTCATCTCCTCGATCAACACGACACGCAACCGTTCCGCGTCGATCGGCGGAATCGTACCTGCCGAACGCATTCGGCCGAGTGAGTGCAGGGCCGCAGGCCCGAGGGCCGGTTCGTCGACTAGCGCGAGTAGCGTGTTACGAGCCTGTTCGCCTTCGATCGTCGACAGCGCCGTGACAACGGTGCGGCGGAGCGGTAGCGGTAGTTCTCTCCGCTCCAGGACCGTGGCGAGGAAGGGCACCGCCACCGTTCCCAGTTTCGCAAGCGCCTCGAGGGCCGCAGGCCGGGCTTCTCCGTCCTCGATGACCGAAGCCAGATCCTCCATGAAGTCGGCTCTTCTCAAGTCTCCCACAGCGTTTGCAGCCAGGATCCGATCGGTCGAGTCGCTGCCGGCGAGCATCGTATGCAACTGATCGTCGGCTTCGTCCCAGCCCAACCGCGAGAGCGCAACCAGGGCGGCTCGTCGTACGTCGTGCTCCTCGTGCTCGAGAAAGCGAACGATGGTCGAGGGCTCGATTCCACCGACGATGCCGACGCTCTCGAGCAGCGCGGCGACCACGTAGGCCACGGGTTCCTCTGCGAGCCTGCCCGCGATCGACATGCCCGCGGCGAAGTCGAGCGGCGCGTCGATGCGGCCGAGTACGGAGGCGGCTTCCGCCCGAACCTCCGGCACCTCGTGCGTGAGCATCGCGACTACGCGAGGGAGTGCATCCTCAGGTGGGAGTTGTTCGAGCATCGACACGGAGAAGATGACGACGGTCGCCGCCTCGTCCTGGAGGCCCTTGTCGATGATGGCCAACGCGTCCTTGTCGACCACCAATGGCGTGTTGATGCCCTCGGAGAAGTCGACGGCATGCCGTGACAACGCACTCTCCAGGGCGCTCATGTACCGACGGCGATGTCGGGAATAGGCCGCTACGGCCAGCGAAGCCGCACCGACGGTCGCGAGCGGAAGGAACTGCGGCCTCGTTGCCAGCGCGAGCGCGATACCTCCGGCGGTCGCCTTGGAGAGAGGGCGCAAGACTCCTCCGAGGGTGGCGAGCGCCGCACTCTTCACCCGTCCCGGGAAGGGGAGCAGCGAGACCTGCTCGACGGGCTTTTGGAGACTGAACTGCAGGATATCGTCCAGCGCCTGAGCCATGACCAGCATGGTGAGGCCGCCGAAGACCGCTGCGCCAGCGGAGGCAAAGACTAGCGCTCCGCCGTGAAGCATGGCAGCGAACGAGACCCCGAATCGCGGGAAGAGTACCCGCGAGGCCCACAGCTGGAGGATCAGCGTTCCGGTCCCCACTCCGGCCGAGAGCAATCCGTAGATCGCGGTGATCCTGTCACGTGGAACCTGTTCATCCAGCAGCGCGAATTTGAGCTGCAGGTCGATCAGCGTGCCTGTCACCGTGAGCGCGACCAGTCCGATTGCGAGTAGCCGCAGCAGTTTGTTCGATCCGACCGACTGGATGCCTCGACCCGACCGGCCAATGAACGCGAGCACGACGTTCTTGGATCCGCCCGGCTCCTCGAGTTCCTTGATCGGTTCGTCGATCAACCAGAGGAGCGGAAGGGACGAAAGCAGGAGCGCTACCGCGATCCAGAGCAGGTTCGACGTTCCGAAGCGAAACGCGGCGGGCGCGACCGCCGTCCCTCCAGCGATCGCCCCGATCGAAGCACCCACGCCGATCAGGGGCAGGAGCCTCTTCGCTTGCCGGCCCGTCAGCATGCTGCCGGCGTAGTCCCAGGCATGGGTCAGCACCAGCACCTGTACTGCAGACAGCCAGAGGTACACGACGAAAGCCGTGCGCGGGTTTACCTCGAACAGCGTCCGAGAAGCGAGAATCGACAATGCCAGGACGGCGGTCAGCCCCGTGGCGAACGTCCGGCGCTGCGTGCCGGCCACGATGCCGGTGAAGATGACGGCTACGAAGGCAGTGAGCAGGGCCGCGCCGATGATCGCGTGCGGGATCAAGTCGGCCTCGTAGACCGACAGGAAGAGCCCGTTCTTCGCGGCGGACAGGACGGTCGTGTTGGCGGTGTTGAGGAAGAGGAATCCGGCCATGACCGCGAAGGTCCGGCCTTCTCCCTGCCGCAGATTCAGGGCTCGCTGAACCCGGTGTGCGGTGATCGCCATCTGCTAAAGGCTGACCCGGAGCACGATGGCGAACCTCTGATCGACACTCACAGCGCCGGGCGGGGGGATCTCGTCGTGGATGTAGGAGTGGTTGATCACGAGGGAGAGATTGGAGTGCAGCTGGGAGGAAAGCGAGTTCTCGACGCTCACAATGTAGTCGCTGAAATCTGAAACGCGCGGTTGCCAGAACGTGATGTGTTGGAAGGTCGCACCGGATCCGAACGTGTGGTCGAACTTCACACGAGTGCTCCATCGGTCGACGGTGACCGTCTCCTGCTCAGGAGAATCGGGCATCAGGCGGAAGTTCTCGTGGTCAACGATGCCAGCAAGACTGAACGAGAGCTTTGACTCAGAATCCCATCTGAGAAGAGTCCACTTCACTCCCCCTCCGGTGACGAACTTCCCGTCCAGATTCCGGATCACGTCCCGCGACGCCGTTGCGTAGACGAAGGGCGAAAAATCCGCTTGAGGACTCCAGTCGAACTTGATCGTCCCCTGGATGTCGTTGGCGATTACTTCACCGTCGCTCTTTCCCCACCGGATCTTCGCCGACAGGTCGAGCTCGAAGCGTTCCCGTTCGAGCCGGTTCACGGAGAAGCCGCCACTCAGGATCGAGAACGAAGTGTTTCCGGACGCTCCCGTGAAGCCGAATTCGACCATCGATCGCCAGAGGTCCTCAGCGGTCTGAGCTTCGGCCGGGACCACCACCCAGAGCGCGACAAGGCATACCCACAGGGAGCGCATAGAGAGGCGGAGCATGGGCATCGCGTATCCACGTGTTTCCGGCGACGGTCGCAAGCAAGGTCAAGCCGGTCGATCCGTGGTGCAAGACGCAATCTCTGGACGCCTCGGGGGTGGCGTGCTCCCGTGCGTCGGGCGACGTTGCCCTTTCCGGGACGACACTTCCCACTGGGCGAAGCCGAACAGGACGAGAATGGAGCCGATTGCTGAGGAAAGTGACGCACAGTCAGAGCACAAAGAGACCATCGGCGACATCCTCGCGATCATCGAGAGTGCCAAGGCCCGAGGCGGTGTAGAAGCGCTGGAGCGTTTCATCGGGAAGGCCCTCGCGGATGCCGAAGAGGCAGAGGTGAAAGAGGCCGCCGAGGTCGCGCTCGAGGTCATCGAGTCCGTCCCGGTCTTTCTCGCGCGCGCCCGCCAGGCCGCATCTCAACGGAACCTCGGCTCGATCGTTCATCCGCTGCTTGATCACGCGGAGGCCTACTATCTGCAGCCGATGGATCTGATCCCGGAGATGACACAGGGCCTCCCGGGTCTGCTCGACGATTCCTACCTGGTCATCCGGATTCTCCAGAACCTCGAGAAGGGACCTGAGGCCTTCCTGGATTGGGACCTGGAGTATCCGGCGAAATTCCTGGCTCGACTGATCGGGCCCCGGGTCAAGGAACGGCTGGACCAGATCGCGGTGCAGGCGATGCAGGAAGTATCTGCGCAGTTGAATGAGCTCTGGCAAAGAATGGCCCATCCCGCCTGATCTGAGCGGCGATGCATCTCATCTCGCGGCGTTGCTGTCTCGTCGAAATAGCGTTGCTATTCCTTCCTCGCCGCGCCTTGCGAGGCTGAGCGCCTCGCCACTCAGATCGGTCTGCCAGGTGGGGCTACTTGGGTGCTCAGTCGCTTTGGAGTGCTCCTGGAAGGCGCTTTGCGCCTTCGGCGGCGGCTTGCCCTTGTTGGTTTTGTGAGTGCAGCTTCGGCGCGGTCCTTCCCACCCGTCCCCTGGAGATATGAGTGGAGCTTGATCGTCCCTCGTTCTGGTCCGAATTGAAGCGCAGGCACGTTGTGCGTGCCGGTCTGGGCTATCTGATCGTGGGGGCGGCGGTGGGTGGGGCGGCGGCGGACTTCATTCCGGGGTTGGGGGCACCGGAGTGGGTGTTGCGGGTTGTGCTGACGATGCTGGTGCTCGGATTCCCGGTCGCGTTGGTGTTGGCGTGGGCGTATCAGGTCACGGGTGGGGAGGTGAGGCGCGAGTCGGATCCGGTGCTGGTTCCGGCCGCCGGACTCGTGTCGGCCGAAGTTGAGGAGAGCGCTCCTGCCGAGACCGCTGCTGATTCGAAGGCCATTGCAGTGCTTCCCTTCACCCACTTCAGCAGCGACGAAGCTGACGAGTTCTTCGCCGACGGGGTCACGGACGACATTCTCACACGTCTCGCGCAGGTGTCTGAACTCCACGTCATTTCGCGGACCTCCGTCATGCAGTACAAGGGCACCAAGAAGCCGATAGCCCAGATTGCCGGAGAGCTCGGGGTCGGCACGGTGCTCGAAGGGAGCGTCCGAAGGTCGGGAGACCGGGTTCGCATTGTCGCTCAGCTCATCGAGGCGACGACGGATCGGCATCTGTGGGCTGAGAAATACGATCGTGACCTTACGGATATCTTCGCGGTACAAGCGGACGTCGCCGAACACATCGCGGATGCGCTCGCGAGCCACCTTGCTCCCGAAGAACGAGAGCGAATTCGCCGGCCCCTGACGACCAACCTCGAGGCGTATGACCGTTACGTGAGGGGACGCGGATACATGTATCGGCTGCGGCCGGAGGATGTAGCGCGCGGGGTCGAGCTCCTGGAGGAGGCGGTGGCCCTCGATCCAGGGTTCGCTGTGGCTCATGCTCAACTCTCCATCGCCTACGGGGCGCGGGCCTACTACGGCTCGGGGAATCCCGTCGACGAGTTCGCGCTCGCGGAGGAGACGGCCGGGCGCGCACTCGATCTCGATCCGGAGAGCGGGTTGGCGTGGGCAGCGCGAGGGTTTGCTCGCTACCACACCTGGCGCTGGGCCGACGCTGAGGCCGATCTCATCCGAGCTAGGGAGCTGGATCCCGGCTTCGTCGATGTCCTGTTCTTCCTCGGGCACCTGCGAAACGCCGGGTGCCGACATTCGGAAGCGATCGAGCCGCTGGAGGCCGCCAAAGCACTCGCACCAAGAGAGGTCATGCCACCCGAGCACCTGTGCATCGCGTACTACCATGCTGGTGAGCAGGAACGGGCATTGGATTTGATTCGTCGAGCCATCGAGCTCGACCCTGGTCACTTCGAACCACCGATGGTACTCGGCGGCCTGCTCGTCAACGAGGGACGATTCAGGGAAGGGATCGATTCTCTCGAGAAGGCCGTTGAGATCGCGGGGGGCGGATTCTGGCCGAAGGGTTGGCTGGCTGCGGCCCACCATATGGCGGGGCAGACGGACGAGGCACGGCGATTGGGAGAAGATCTCCAAGAGTCGGGCGGCCCCGTGGGTGCGATCTTCTCCGCGATTGTCGAGGACGATCTGGATAGGGCGCTCAAGGGCCTGGAGGGATTGGCCGACGTGCGGCATCCGTTGCTGTTCTGGTTCCGCTGTGGTTGGCCCTGGATGGACAAGCTGCTTGATGAGCATCCGGGGTGGGGTGCGTTGAAAGAGCGGGTCTGGGGCGTGGGAGGCTGACCGTTTGGCTCTTCAGCGGCACCCGTTCGCGGATTCGTGAGCTGACACGCATGTTGCTCGCATGACCCTCCCTGATCCCGTCGCTCGTCTGAACTCGGCCCTCGAGGGCCGCTACCACATCGAATCCGAGCTCGGTGAGGGTGGAATGGCGACGGTGTATCTCGCGGCCGACCTCAAGCACGAACGGAAGGTCGCGCTCAAGGTGCTGAAGCCGGAACTTGCAGCGGTCGTCGGCGCTGAGCGGTTCCTGGCCGAGATCAAGACCACCGCCAACCTGCAGCATCCGCACATTCTCCCCCTGTTCGATTCGGGCGAGGCCGACTCCTTCCTCTTCTACGTAATGCCGTACGTCGAAGGGGAAACGCTACGAGCCAGGTTGGAGAGAGAGCGGCAGCTGCCGGTCGAAGAGGCAGTGCGGATTGCGTCGGATGTCGCCGAGGCGCTTCACGCGGCGCACGAACAAGGTGTGATTCACCGGGACATCAAGCCTGCGAACATCCTTCTGAGCAAGGGACGGCCCCTGGTCGCCGACTTCGGTATCGCGTTGGCGGTGAGCGCGGCCGGTGGTGGCCGATTGACAGAGACCGGTCTGTCGATGGGCACGCCTTACTACATGAGTCCTGAGCAGGCGTCAGCCGATCGGGAGCAAGGTGCTTCCAGCGACGTCTATTCCTTGGGCTGCGTGCTCTACGAGATGCTGGTGGGCGAGCCACCCTACACCGGCGGGAGCGCACAGGCAGTTCTCGCCAAGATCCTCACGGGGGATGCCCCGGCCCCGGCACGGGCACGCTCATCCATCCCGGGGAATGTGGATGCCGCGATCAGAAAGGCGCTCGAGAGGCTGCCCGCCGATCGATTCGTGAGCGCTCAGTCCTTCGCGCGTGCCCTATCCGACAAGGAGTTCCGTCACGGACATATCGCGGTCGTGCGTGGAGCGTCGCGAGAATGGTGGAGGGAGGCTGCGATGGGCCTTGGTGTGGTTTCCGTCGGGCTCTTCATCGCACTGCTCAAGATGTCGACGGGCTCGGTGCCGATGGATGAGCCCTTACGACTCACGCTCGAGTTGCCGGCCGGACAGGAGTTCATCGGGCCGGGGGTCGCCCGAGGGATGGCGATCTCAGACGATGGGTCCGTCTTCGTGTATACCGGATCGAGCGCTGCAGGCGACTATCAACTCTGGGTTCGTCGTCGCGACGCGTTGTCGGCCAGCCCGATACCAGACACGCGACTCGCGAATTCCCCCGACATTGCTCCGGACAACAGCGAGGTCGCGTTCGTTCTGCGGGGGCGGCTCCACGCCGTCTCCGTCCAGGGGGGACCGCTCCGAAGCCTCTCTGGCGACCGTGTAGAGGGGCGTCGCGGCATCGAATGGGGAGCGGATGGGTTCGTCTATTACACGAACGCCGATGGGGGTGTGAGCCGCGTAACACAGGTCGGTGGTGAGCCCGAGGTCGTGATCGCCGCCGGTGAGGGCGAGGCGTTTGGCCATCCGCATCTGCTTCCGGATGGCGAGACGTTGCTTCTCAGTCGACTCGATGTCTCTTCAGGAAGCGTGAGCGAGATGACGCTGGTCGACGTGCGATCCGGAGCCCGTACCGGACTCGGGTTGGTGGGCGCCGCCGCCGTGTATGTGCCGACCGGCTATCTGGTATTCCAAGATGGGGAGGGCCTGTCCGCGGTCCCCTTCGATCTCGATGCCCTCGAGGCGAACGGCAGAGAGAGCTTCCTTATTGCGGGGGTTGCTTCGTTCACGCTCTCCCAGACGGGTACGCTGATCCACAGGTCCGCCATCGAACTCTCCGCGACCCCGGTCTGGGTAGACCGAAACGGAATCGTTGAGCCGATCGATGCGGACTGGTCAATCACGAATCCGGAAGACCGAGAGTCCATCGCGCTCTCTCCCGATGGACGTCAAGTGGCCGTGAGTGTGACGCCCCCGGGAGGTGTGACCGATGTGTGGATTCGGACCCTGGATGCTTCCGGGGCGCTCCGGAGACTGACGATCGAGGGCGAGCGGAACTACCGCCCGGCCTGGGCGCCCGACTCCCGGGGCTTGGCCTTCATCTCGGTGATACCGGAGGGGAGATGGGGCATGAGTATGCCCGTGGATGGTAGTGCACCGGCGGTCCCACTCGTGAGGTCTGACGACGCGGTCGACGAGGTGGTCTTTTCGCACGACGGAGATTGGGTCATCTACCGCGTTGGAATCGGAACGGTGGACCGTGATATCTACGCGATTAGCACCGCCGACGCGTCGACCGTGATTCCGGTGGTCACGACGCCAACGGCCAATGACCGGTCCCCCGCACTCTCACCCAATGACAGCTGGCTCGCGTACGTCTCGGATGAGTCGGGGCGAAACGAAGTCTGGGTGGTTCCATTTCGGGGCCCCGGAACGCGTAGGCAAGTCTCCGTAAACGGGGGGCATGAACCCGTCTGGGCCCACAACGGACGTGAATTGTTCTATCGAAACGCGGCGGATGAACTCGTGCGCGTCGAGGTCACGACGGGCTCAACATTCACCCACGGAACACAGTCCGTCCTGTTCTCCGTCGCGGACTTCCAGGACGACCCAAACCATGTCGTTTACGACATCGCACCGGATGACGAACGGTTCTTGATGTTGGAGCGGAGGCCCGGCGGCGGATCGATCGTCTGGGTCGAGAATTGGCTGACGGAGTTGGATCGAGAAGCGGCGATGTGATCGGTGGCGGCTGAAGCCCACCGCACTGACCTTTCCCAATAGCGCCGCTCGGCCCGACCCGCGATTCTAGGATGCCTCCCGTGAAGCTCGCTGGCGTCCCAGCGATTCCACGATGACTTGCATTCGAGAGAGACCGATGATGATCGTGCGACTAGCGACCCTGACGGCCGCAGCCTGCCTCTTCGCAGCACCCGCAACCTCCCAGGAGCCAGTCCACTGGGATGTCGTGGATCAGATCCGCGCGGAGGGGTTCGATAACTCGCGTGTCATGGACTACGCCGGGTATCTGACCGACGTGATCGGGCCGCGGCTGACGGGGTCGCCGAACATGCGCCAGGCCCAGCGGTGGGTCGTTCAGCAGTTGGAGGGGCTCGGGCTCGAGGGGGTCGGGCTGGAGCCGTGGGGAGACGAGTCGCCCGGCTGGGACGTGGAGCGTGTGTCGGTACACATGATCGAGCCGGACTACCAGATGGTGATCGCGTATCCGTTTGCGCTCACGCCGGGCACGGATGGGCCGATCACCGAGCGGGCCGTCATTGCCGAGATCCGCACCCCCGCCGATCTGGAGCGGTATCGGGGGCAACTCCGGAACGCGATCGTCCTCGCGACGCCGACCTTCCCGACGACGCCGGGTTTCGTGCAGGACGCCTTCCGGCACGATGAGGAGTCGTTGGGTGTGTTCGAACGGGAAGGGCGCGACCTGCTGATCCAACGGCACGGTCGCAATCAGCCCGAACAGAGCGCCTTTCGCCGGGACGGGATCTCGGAGCAGGAGGTCGAGGACTTCTACAAGTCCGAGGGCGTGCTCGCCGTCTTGAAGCCTGGGACCGGAAGCGGCGGCACGGTCCTGGTAACGGGACATCCCACGACGAGCGGCAACCGCACTCGGGCCGCGATCGAGAACGCGCTACCCACACTCGGCGTCGCGGCAGAACACTACAACCGCATCTACCGCGTACTGGAACGCGGTCTGCCGGTCACGCTGGAGGTCGATGTCCGAATCTCACTCAACGAGGACGATACGCGCAGTTACAACGTGATCGCCGAGATACCCGGTACGGACCTCGCGCACGAGGTCGTGGCGATCGGTGCGCACCTCGATTCGTGGCACACAGGAACGGGCGCGACGGACAATGCGGGTGGGGTGTCGGTCATGCTCGAGGCGATGCGGATCCTCAAGGAGATCGGTGTTCAGCCGCGTCGCACGATTCGGATCCTGCTCTGGAGTCACGAAGAGGGTGGGCTCCGCGGGTCACGCGGCTACGTAAGGAATCACCTCGGGAGCCCGGAGACGGGCACCACCGAGGCGCATGACAACTTCTCGGTCTACTTCAACATGGATAACGGGACCGGACAGTTCCGGGGCGTCCACCTCCAGGGTAACCGCCAGGTCACTCCGATCTTCGAGGCGTGGATGCGCCCGTTCCACGATCTGGAGGTCAAGACGATTTCCCAGTTCAGCAATCGTGGGACGGACCATCTGTCGTTCAACGAGGCGGGACTGCCCGGATTTCAATTCCTTCAGGACCGCATCGCCTATCGTGCTCGCTCGCACCACTTCAACATGGACACGTACGACCAGCTTCTGCCGCGTGATCTGCAGATCAACGCGATCGTCGCCGCGAGTTTCGCCTACCATGCGGCGATGCGTGACGAGCTGATTCCCAGAATACGCTAGAGGAGTATCAGCGCCCGCCGTTTCCTTCGTCCTCATCGGCCTCCGGCTTCGTCCAGAAGCCGTCGGTACCACTGGCCCCTGCAGCCACATCGCCGTGGAAGAGGATCGCGTTGAACAGGGTGCGGAAGGTGCCGTGCGGCTGTCCTCTCCATTGAGGCCGAAAGCCGAGTAGCACGACGTGCCCTTCACCGTGCTTAACGTCGACTGCGGCGGCCTGACCCTGGAGGTGCTCCTCTCCGAGCAGGTAGCCGGACAGGAGCGGTGATCCGTCGGATGAATACGCGGCGACAACGCTGCCCTCGAATCCGTCGAGGGTCGTGAACACCGGACTCCGATCGAAAAAGATCTTCGCCCGATCGGGCATGCCCGCCATCAGGGGATGAGCCACGTCCGCGCGAACCTCCAGCAACGAACCAGCCGAGAAGAACGCATCTCGCGCCAGACCGCGGGTGACGTTCTCCACGGGGAGATGGAGCTCGTCGATGCATAGGTCGCTCGACGCGCCCATGCAGACGAGCGTGCCGCCCGATCGGACGTATGTGTCGAGCGCGCGGATGCCCTCTTCTCCCAGCCCTCCTTCATACCGCGGCGGGACCGTGCCTTTTGCGAAGCCTGACAACAGGGACCCCGTACGCTCAGACGGCAGGACGACCACGTCGTACCGCGAGCGAAGCTCCTCGGCGTGCACGTCCGCACTGCGGATGTTCGTGAACGAGAAGGCGTACTGCTCGAGCAGCCAGCGTGTCCATCCTTCGTCCATGCTAGGGGACCACGGGCGATACAGCGCCAGGCGGGGCCGAGGCACAGCGGTACCGTCTGCCCCTCCGAGCGATGCCTGAAGTGCGTAGTCGGTCACGATCCGCGTGCGTGTGTCACTGGCCAGACCGCTGACGTTGTAGCGCCCATTGGCAAAGCGGACGTTCGCGCCCGCATCCCATGCGTCGTTGAGCGCTCGGAAGGTGTTGTTCTGTGCCGGATCGAGAATCAGCGCGGAGCCCGACCCGGTAGTGCGACCCGGCCTCGGGCGAATGGCGGCAGCCACAGGATGCGAATCGAAGCCGACTCCATCGACTCGATCGAAGGGAGAGGGGTCGGCAACCGCTGCGTCCCAAGGCGTGGGCTCGGCCTCGAGGGCCTCCATCGCCGCACGCACGTCGGTGCTGAGCGGCTGCGTGGCGGTGACCACCCGCACGTCCATCTGGTAGGGAAGTGTCCATCCCGCTGCGTCGTATGGCTGCTCGGGTGGGCCTTCCGGGTATTCCCGAAGGTCCGGATAGGATTGCACACTCATGAGTTGTCGTGCGAGCTCGCCGAACTCCTGGTCGGTCGGCACGACCCACGTTCCTGCCGGGTGGGTCAGGCTTTCATGCGTGACGGCCTCCGTGAGTTGGTAGACCCTTAGCCCGTTGTAGGCGAGGCGGCGGAGGAGTTCTACGGGCGCGACCGGGTCGCGCTGATCTTCTGGCACGAAGTACGCATAGGGTGGCGAGGCCTCATATCTCCGAATCTGGTCTCGTCCGGACTGGTATCGGTTGTACAGCAGGTCTTCCCGATACTTGGCGGCGTAGTCGAGGACCGCGATCGAAGCCACGTGCATGTACTCGACCGCGTCGCCGAGCCGCCACCATCCGCCCTGCCACGGGCTGGGGTACAACGACTCGGCACGCAGGTCTCGTCGGCCCGCGGGGAAGTCCTGAAGCGTATAGAAATGAGGCGTCGCGTAGCGGTAGAGCGCGGTCTCGGTCCAGAACGCTGCCTGGTTCTGCAGGAGGGGCATATAGTCCACATAACCCGGGTACCAGGCGTCGAAACCCGTGCCCATATGTGTGGCCCCGGTAAGTCCGCGCGACTCGAGCATCGTGGCGATCGTCATGCCGAGGCTGTTCACGGTCCTCGACATGAGCGGGGGCGCATAAGTCGCGATCGGCTCGGCGAAGGGGGGAAGCCAGATGCGTGTGGGAAACGGCGAGCTCTGATGGTGCACGTGGATGATCTGTGGATCCCATTCCTGCCACACCCGGGCGAGTACGCGTGACTCGACCATGTTCAACATGTAGGCGTCGCGGTTGTTGTCGTGGCCGATGTACTTCTGATAGAGCCATGGCATCGGCGCGACTTCGTATTGGGTGCCGACGTTGGATGCGTACCAGTCGGCGATCATCGTCTGACCGTCGGGGTTGAGCGAAGGCCAGAGCACCGTGATGACATTCTCTCGAATCGCGGCGATCCGCGGTTCGTCACTCGCGACCAGTTCGTAGGCGAGCCCAATCGTGTGCTGGGCGCCGGCCGCCTCACTCGCGTGGAGTCCACCGCTGATATCTACGATCGCCTTGCCGTCGCGAGCCAAGTCCTTGGCGAGGGCGTCCGTTAGATCCGCCGGGTGCGCCAGCCGATCCGCGATCTGCCTGAGACGCTCGGCGTTTCTCAGATTCTCGGGGGACGAGATGAGCGCCATCCACCAGTCCCGCCCCTCGGACGTCCGTCCGACGTTGAGCATCGTAATCCGATCCGACGCACCGGCGAGACGGTGGAAGTAGTCGACGGACTGCTCGTACGTGGCGAGGTGGAAGTCGGCGCCGGGTGTGAAGCCGAGCACCGACTCGGGGCTTGGGACCTGCGCGGTGGCTGGGGCCGCGAGAAAGAGCAGGGCGGTGGGTATGGCCAATCGACAGATGCGCACGGGCGAGATCCGAGTGACGGATGAGAGGATTCGAGTAGCCTCGGAATCTCGGCTCATGCGAACCGCCGCGACACCCTGTCGCGCTTGGCGTCACGTGGCGAGCGTGCGATCTTTGGCCATGCGGATCTCGCGCGAAATGCGCCTTCAGGGCGCGGTACTCCTAAGCATTCTCTTCCTGCAGGGTATGGTTGCCCCGGTGGGTGCTTGCCAGATGACGCACGAGTCCGAAGGGCCCGACCATTCCATGATGTCCGAGGGGCATCACGGGGAAAAGGCGCAAGACGGCGGGGAACAACACGACCCGGGTCCCGCCGATTGCTTCGCCATTTCAGGGTGCGGCGCGCCGGCCATCTCCGCAGAGCGCACGGCAGAGCCGAGCGAGGCCGAAATGCGCCTCAACAGGTCGACGGAGCCCGTCGTTCAAGGACCCGCAATGGTCGACCTCGGCATCAGCACGCCACCTCCCAAGATCCAGGGATAGACACGGCCGCCTGAAGGCGGCCCCGACTCGAGCCTGCTGCATGGCGTCGAGTCGATGGTATCCCACTTCGTAGATCTCATCAGGAGGTATCGGTGTCTACACACCGATTTGGCCTCGCGGTTCTCGTTGGCACGTGCTTCCTCCTCGTGCTCAACGGTTCGGCGTTCGCCCAAACATCGACGGACACGCTCCGAATCGGAGACGTGATCCAGCAGGTCCTGCGCGAGAGCCCACAGTTACGGTCGTCACGCCTGAGGGCCCAGGTCCTTGCCGAGCGGGCGGTCCCTGCGGGAGCGCTCCCCGACCCCGTCTTGAGCCTCGGCCTCATGAATCGTCCGTTGGACTTCGGGTCCGACCAGGCGATGACCATGAACTCGATCCAACTCTCTCAACGCCTGCCGTGGGCGGGGAAGCGGTCCAACTCTTCGGCGCGAGAGGAGGGGCTGGCCCGCGCGGCCGACCTCGACGTGGCTGAGACGACCGCCACCGTGATCGAGCGCGTTCGCAGCCTCTACTACCAGATGGCGTTCATCGACCGGGCTGTGGTGGTGATGGCCGAGACCCGAAGTCTGCTGTCGGACCTCCAGGGTACAGCGTCTACGCTCTATTCCGTCGGCACCGGGGCTCAGCAGGATGTGCTCCAGGCGCAGGTGGCGACAGCGCGCATGGAGGCCGACATCCGGGTGATGATCGAGCGGAGAACCGCAGCTGCCGCCCGGTTCAACGCACTCCTGGGACGCGGACCGCAACGAGCTGTGGGAGCGCTGGAACTCCCTGGGCCGGACGCCGGTCTGGCGAGCCTCGATGTCCTCATGGAGATGGCATCTCGAAGGCCCGCTGTACGTGCGGCGAAGGCCAGGGTCGAGGCAGCAACCGCCGGAGTCGCGGTAGCGGATCGCTCCCACCTGCCGGACGTCAATGTCACCCTCGGTTACGGTCAGCGCCCGCAATTCGATGACCTGTTCACCGTGATGGTGGGAGTGCCGATCCCGGTGCGCCGCGGCTCAGCGCAGGAGCCTCTGCGACGAGAGTCAGCCGCGGCTCAGGCGGCTGCCGAGGCGACCGAGTTGGAACTGTACAGTGAGACGTACGCCGAATTGGCCGAGCTTCGCGCTCAGGCCGCTCGCGCTGCCGACCTGTCCGAGCTGTTGAGGACGGACGTCCTTCCACAGGCCAACGCCGCGGTCGAGTCCGGGCTTTCGGCCTACCGCGTCGGGACGCTCGACTTCATGGCCGTCCTCGAGAGCCACATGACTGTCAATCAATTCGAAATAGAACGCCTGCGTCTGGCGGCCGAGTACCAGAGTGCCGTGGCCGGAATCGACGCGTTGACGGGGATGACCCCGGGAGGTGCCCGATGAGAACCGTGATCACTCTGAGCCTCGTGCTCGTCGTTGCTGGATGTGGTTCCGCGGAGCAGGCAGCGATGGAAGGAGCTGGGTCCGGCGGAATGGGAGAGATGGATCACTCGCAGATGGGTGCCGCCCCCCCCGCCACTCGCCAGGCGGTGCAACTCACGGTCGAGCAGGAACGAGCCCTCGGTGTGAGGTACGAGGTCGTGTCGAGAAGGGTGCTGACCCACACGATCCGTACGGTGGGGCAGATCGAAGCCAACGAGTCCCGGGTCGCCGACGTGACGCCGAAGGTGACGGGATTCGTCGAGGAGCTCATGGTCAGCACGACGGGGGAGTCGGTCCGGGCAGGGGCGCCTCTCTTGACGCTCTACAGTCCAGATCTGGTCGCGGCTCAGGAGGAGTTGATCATTGCGAGCCGCCTTGTCGAGCGAGTCGGAGAAGGCTCGGAGGTCGCGGCACGTGATGCCCTCGCCGTGCTGGAGGCTGCCCGGCGTCGGCTTCGCTACTGGGATATCACAGACCAGCAGATCTCTCACGTTGAGGAGACGGGCCAGGTGACGAAGACGTTGACCCTGGTGTCACCCGTGGATGGGGTCGTCATGGAGAAGAACGTCAACGAGGGCCAGCGCGTGGTCGCGGGCTCGATGCTCTACCGGATCGCCGATTTGTCGGAGGTGTGGGTGGAAGGAGAGGTCTTCGAGCGGGACCTCGCGCAGGTGCACGTCGGGGCCGAGGCCCACATCGAGGTATCGGCGTTCCCGGGCGACCACCTCATGGGCCTGGTCAGCTTCGTCTATCCTGTCATCGACGTACGGAGCCGGACCAATCGGGTGAGAGTCGAGATGCCGAACCCGGGGACGCGACTCAAGCCCGGCATGTTCGCCACGATCTTCTTCGACGCATTGATCACTGGTGAAGTCCTGTCCGTGCCGCTCGAAGCCGTAATCGTGACAGGAGAACGCAACCTGGTCTTCGTACATGATGCGGATGGGACGCTACGGCCGCGGGAAGTCGTTCTCGGAGTCCACGCAGGGGACTTTGTCCAGATCATCTCGGGACTGGAGGACGGAGAGATGGTCGTAGCCGCGGCGAATTTCCTTGTCGATGCCGAATCGCGGCTTGGCACGACGGGTGGAAGCATGCCGGGGATGCAACACGGCGACGCGGCGATGCAGGTCGGAGCCGATACCGCAGCGGCTGGGGGCCACATCCATGATTGATCGGATCATCCTGTGGTCGTTGGCCAACCGTGGGCTGGTGTTGCTGGTATCGGCAGCGATCGCCGGCCTCGGCATCTGGTCGATGGCCACCACGCCGCTCGATGCGATTCCCGACCTGTCCGACGTTCAGGTCATCGTTCAGACGAACTTCCGGGAACAGGCACCACAGATCGTAGAAGACCAGATCACGTATCCCATCACCACCGAGATGTTGAAGGTTCCCGGGGCCCGGGTCGTCCGCGGATACTCCTTCTTCGGCCTGTCTCTGACCTACGTCATCTTCGAGGACGGAACCGACATCTACTGGGCGCGGTCCCGGGTCCTCGAGTATCTGAACGGAATCCGGTCGCAACTGCCCGACGGCGTAGAGCCGACACTCGGCCCCGACGCGACGGGCGTCGGCTGGGTCTTCGAGTACGTACTTGAGTCGGATTCGCTCGATCTCCAGGAGCTGAGGTCGCTCCAGGATTGGTACGTCCGGTACCAGCTGACGTCGGTGCCAGGGGTCTCCGAGGTCGCGAGCCTGGGGGGGTTCGAGAAACAGTACCAGGTCGAGGTCGATCCCGAGCGGCTCAGGGCCTTCGGGATTCCGGTGACGCGGGTCACACAGGCGCTGGGGTCACACAACGTCGATATCGGCGCGCGTGTGCTCGAGATGGGCGGCCGCGAGTACATGATTCGCGGGCTCGGCTACCTGGGGAGCATCGAGGACATTCAGGACGTCGCAGTCGGCTCCACGGAGAACGGCACACCGATCAGGGTCGCGGACGTAGCGACGGTCCAGGTGGGGCCAGCTCCGCGCCGTGGCGCCGCTGATGTGGACGGATTAGGGGAGGCGGTGGGTGGTATCGTCATCATGCGCTACGGATCCGATGCCTTTGCCACGATCGAGGCGATCAAGGAGCGACTCGAGATAGTGGCCGAAGGGCTGCCACCAGGCGTCACGATTCGCACCGCGTACGATCGCAGCGGGCTGATCCGGCTCGCGATCGACACACTTCGTGAGAAGCTGGTCGAGGAGTCGCTCATCTCGTCATGCGATGGATCGGGGTCGGCGCGAACATCATGAGTCTGGGCGGAATCGCGATCGCGATCGGGGCGATGGTGGACGGAGCCATCGTCATGATCGAGAACATGCACAAGCATCTGGAGCGCGCTGACCCGGACGTCGATCGCTGGGAGATCGTGGCCAAGAGCTGTCGTCAGGTAGGCCCACCCCTCTTCTTCTCCCTCCTGATCATCACCTTCAGCTTCCTGCCCGTATTCGCACTGGAACAGCAGGAAGGACGCCTGTTCAAGCCCCTCGCGTTCACGAAGACCTTCGCGATGGGTGGGGCCGCTCTACTTTCGATCACACTCGTTCCAGTTCTGATGGGCTACCTCGTGCGAGGCCGCATCCGGCCAGAGGCGAAGAACCCGTTCAGCCGGCTCCTGCGCTGGATCTACCGTCCCGTGATCGGCTTCGTCGTGCGTCGGCCGTGGACCGTCGTGGCCGGCTCGATCGTCGTAGTCGGCGCCACCATCGTTCCGTGGAACCGTCTGGGCAGTGAGTTCATGCCTCCGCTCCAGGAGGGGTCCATCCTGTTCATGCCCACCACCGTGCCGGGCGTCTCGATCGCGCAGGCCAGGGAGATCATGCGCTATCAGGACAGCGTCTTGATCTCGTTTCCGGAGGTGGAGATGGTACTGGGCAAGGCCGGTCGGGCAGAAACCGCGACCGATCCGGCCCCGCTCGACATGTTCGAGACGACGATCACCCTCAAGCCGTCGGAAGAATGGCGCGCGGACGTGACGTGGGAATCTCTGATCCGCGAGATGGATGCCGCGGTCGCTCTTCCCGGCGTGACGAACGCCTGGACGATGCCGATCAAGGGGCGCATCGACATGCTCGCGACCGGGATCCGCACCCCGGTCGGGGTGAAGATCTTCGGTCCCGACCTCGATACGCTACAGGCTCTCGGGCAACGGATCGAGCAGGTCATGCAGTCCGTGCCCGGTACCCGGAGTGCGTTTGCTGAACGGGGCGTATCAGGGTTCTACGTCGACATCGAAATCGATCGACCGGAGGCGGCTCGATACGGTCTCAACGTGGGAGACATCCACGGCGCTCTGATGGCCACCGTCGGCGGGGTCGACGCCGCGACCACCGTGGAGGGCCGTGAGAGATACTCGGTGAACGTCCGGTATCCTCGGGAGCTGCGCGACGACGTCCACAAGATCCAGGACGTAGTCGTCCCCGCGCCGAGCGGCGCTCAGATCCCGCTCGGACAAGTGGCGACGGTCGAGGTGCGTCAGGGTCCGATGTCCATCAAGACCGAGAACGCCTTTCCCATGTCCACCGTCTTCATCGATATCGACAGGAGTGACGTCGGCGGATATGTGCGTGAGGCTCAGCGAACGGTGGCGGCGAGTGTCGAAATCCCGACCGGCTACTCGATCGTCTGGAGCGGGCAGTACGAATTCATGGAGCGGGTCCGTGGTCGGATGAGAACCATCGTCCCGATCACGCTCCTCATCGTCTTCACGCTTCTCTATCTCAACTTCGGCGGAGTGACGGAGTCTCTGATCGTCATGCTTGCTCTGCCGTTCGGCCTGGTCGGGGGCGTTTGGTTCCTGTGGCTGCTCGGCTACAACACCAGTGTGGCGGTCTGGGTCGGCTTCATCGCCCTGGCCGGTGTGGCCGCGGAGACCGGCGTTGTCATGCTCATCTACCTGGACGAGGCCTTCGAGCGCCTCCGAAGTGAAGGCAGACTCGAGAATCGGACGGACGTGGCCGACGCCGTCGTCGAAGGAGCGTTGGAGCGCCTGCGTCCCGTCGCGATGACCGTCACCACGGTGATCGTGGGGCTGATGCCCATCCTATGGAGTCAGGGCACGGGAGCCGATGTAATGAAGAGGATCGCCGCGCCGATGGTCGGAGGAATGGTCAGCGCGACGGTACTCACCCTGGTCGTGATCCCGGCGATCTATCTCATCTGGCGGCGGCATGGAGTCGAACGCGTCGCACCCACAACGAAATGAGGATTCGTGACATGGAGATCCGTATGAGGAAGCCCATGCAGGCCCTGCTCATGTTTACGCTGGGAGCGAGTCTCCTGGCAACTCCGCCTGAGTCGGCTTTGGCACAGTCCGTTGAAGCCGACGTGATTGCCGTGGTCGATGCATACCACTCCGCGCTGGCGTCGGGTGATTCCACGACCGCTCTGAGCTTACTCGCCGCCGACGTGACGATCCTGGAGAGTGGCGGCATCGAGGACAAGGAGCACTACCGGAGCGGGCATCTCTCCGGGGACATGCGGTTTGCCCAGGCCGTCCCGCGACAGCGAGGTGAGGTGACGGTACGCGTACTGGGTGACGCGGCCTGGGCGTGGTCCACGAGCGTCACCGAGGGGCAGATGGGTGAGCGCGAGATCAACTCACAGAGTGCCGAGCTCATGGTGCTCGCACGCGTCGACGGTCAGTGGCTGATCAGGGCGATTCACTGGTCTTCGCGGCAGCGGCGCGGAGGTTGATGCCGCATCGAGTGACGATCGAGCGAGCTCTCAATAGGATTTGGTGAGCCCTTCTTCGTCGCCGACGCCGCGCTAGGCGGTACGGCGTGGTACGTCGGCGGGTCGTGGTGGCCGGGCAAGTCTGAACTCGACTGACTGCCGAACCGATTGTCCGGATCGAGTGTCAGTCCTCCGAGCGACCCCCGTCACCCAGGAGCTTCTCGGTGAAGTCGACACGCTCGGTGAGTCGCTCGACCTGCTCCTCCAATTCCCTGATCTGATCCAACGTCGAATCGGGGGTGCCGCCTCCGCTTTCGAGGCGAGCCGTCTCGATCTTCGCGGAGAGTCGGGCCTTGTAGGCCATCAGCGCGATGAAGCCGAGGCCGAGGCCGCCGGAGCTGATGAACAGCGCGAAGGTGCCAATCCCATCCCAATCCACTCTATCGGTCTCCTGCTGATTGGTGCCCGGCCGGAGCCGGACCAGTTCTGCGTCCCGGTGGATCGTACGTTGACGGTCTTGTCGAGGATTCGCTCGTGCCTAGATCCAGCCCTTCGACCTGAAGTCCTTGATCGTGCTCGCCCACTGGTCCATCTCGTTGGGCAGGCCGAACGAGAGGCGGTTGTGGTCGAGCATCGGCGGGAAGTTGCGTCCGACCAACAGTCCGTTCTCGGCCATTCGGTTCCGATAGGTCGCGAGGTCGCCGTTGATCCGGTGCATCAGGAAGTTTGTGTTCGTGGGCAGGTAATCGAGGCCGAGTTCGTCCAGGGTCTGATGCACGATCGCCTTCGCTTCTTCGTTGACGGCGACCGATCGCTCGACGATCCCCTCGTCCTTGAGCGAGGCGATCGCGGCCGCGCCGGCCAGCACGTTCGGGCTGTTCTGAATGCAGTGCTCTTCAAGGCGTGCCGCTGTCGACGGATGGGACACGGCGTATCCGAGCCTCAGGCCCGCCATCCCGAAAATCTTCGAGAAGGTTCGAATGACGATCACGTTCGGCTTGTCCTCGATCCACCTGAGTGCGGGCCAGAACGAGTCGTCCGTGACGTATTCCAGGTAGGCCTCGTCCATCAGGAACGTCGTGGTCTCCGGCGCCTCGGCGATCCAGGCGTCGATGTCCGCCGATGACGTGATGGTACCGGTGGGGTTGTTGGGATTGCAGAAGTAGACCAGGGATGGGCGGCGCGAGGCCTCTTCGCGCATACGACCGACGTCGTGCTGGAAGTCGGCGGTCAGCGGGACGGTGGTCACTTCGAACGGCATGGTGTCCTGATAGTCCATGACGTCTTCGAAGGTCGGTGCGGCCGCGACGAGGGGTGTGTTCGGTCCCTGGAACGCCTGCGTCGCGACTTGCAGAATCTCCGTGGAGCCGAAGCCGAGGGTCAGGTTCTCCGTCTTGACCCCGAGATAGCTCGCCAACTCGGTGAGCACCTCTGCACGACGGCCGCCGTAGCGATTCGCGTCGACGATCGCTTCGATGACGGCTTCGCGCGCGGCCGGAGAGATCCCGAGCGGATTCTCGTTGGAGCTGAGGCGGATGTTGCCGTTCGCGTCAGTCTTTCCGGGGGCCCATCCCGCGGTCCGATTCAGGAGCGCTGCGAGGGTGCCGCCGCTGGTGGTGGCGCCTGCCAGGCCAGCGGCCATTCCCGAAGTTACGAAGCCTCGGCGATCCATGCTTCCTCCTGCGTCACGGTGAGGGTCTGCGACAACTTGGCCGACGAAGGACGCCACCGAAAGAGAACGGAGAGGCGCCCGCGAAGATCGTTCGGGGTCAGACGTTGAATCGCACGTGCATGATGTCACCGTCCTGCACGACGTAGGTCTTGCCCTCGACCTGGAGCTTCCCGGCGTCCTTTACCGCTGGCTCCGACCCGTACTCCATGAACACCTCGAACGGTGTGACTTCGGCTCTGATGAATCCGCGCTCGAGATCGGAGTGGATCTTCCCTGCCGCCTTCTGCGCATGTGTGTCCCGTCGGATCGTCCAGGCACGCACCTCGTCCGGCCCAACGGTGAAGAAGGAGATCAAGTCCAGGAGTCCGTACGCGGTACGAATGAAACGCGCGAGGGCCGACTCCTCGAGCCCGAGGTCTGCGAGAAACTCCGACTGGTCCTCGGGATCCATGCCGGCGATGTCCGCCTCGATGCTGGCGCAAAGGGTCAGGCCAGCGGCCTGGAGCTCCTCGATTCGAGCAGCGAGGTCGGCCGGTAGTGGATCGGCTGCCCGGTCTTCGGACCGGTTTACCGCCACCAGGAGGGGCCGATCCGAGAGGATGCCGTACCCCTTCAGAAGCCCGCGGTCGAGATCCGAATCCGGAATCGACCGGATAGGACGCTCCGCCTCGAGCGTCGCCAGAGCCGCCTCGAAGGCCGCGATCTCGTGCGCGTCAGCTCGTTCCTTCCGGGCTCGCTCCAGACGTTTCTCGACGATCTCCATGTCGGCGAAGATGCACTCGGCGTGGAATGCCTCCAGGTCTCCAAGCGGGTCTGGATCACCTTCGAGCGCGGGGTTCGCGAAGTCGCGCAGGACGAGACACAGCGCTTCCTGGTCACGAATCTGCTGGAGTCCACGCGGCGAGAGCCCTTTCTTGTCCGACCCGTGCTCACCCGGAACGTCACAGAACGACATCTCCGCGTAGGTCGTCTTCTTCGGCGAGAAGATGCCGGACAGGGTATCGATCCGGGCGTCGGGCACACGGACGGTGCCGAGCCGGACCTCGCCCCCGTAGCCGACAGGGGCGTCGAGTCCGGTCATCGTGTTGAATACAGTCGTCTTGCCGGATCCGCCGAAGCCGACCAGTCCGATCTTCATGAGGCACTCTGGGTTGGAATCGCAGCGGCAATACTAACCAAAAGGCCCCGGCGGAAGCAGTCCGCCGGGGCCTCTGTCAGGCAAGGAGAGATCACGCCGGCGCGGCGCCATCCAGACTGATCGTCTCACCTTCGGTCCTCGCGATGACCGCAGAGCACGTGAGGTCGCCTGTCACGTTCACCGACGTGCGGATCATGTCGAGAATCCGGTCGACGCCGAGGATGAGGGCGATGCCCGCCTGGACGTGTTGACCCATCCCGACCGAGTTCAGCACGATGATGAGCGTGATGATGCCCGCGGAGGGCACGCCCGCGGCCCCGACGGACGCCAATGTCGCGGTGAGCACGATAATCATCTGCTCGGCGAGTCCCAGATCGATTCCGTAGATCTGTGCAATGAACAGGACAGCGACCGCCTGGTAGAGGGCTGTCCCGTCCATGTTGATCGTGGCGCCAAGCGGGAGCACGAAACTCGCAACCTGGTTGGAAACGCCGACCTTCTCTTCGGCGGTCTCGATCGTGAGCGGCAGCGTGGCGTTCGAGGACGAGGTCGAGAACGCCAGGAGCGGGACGGCCGCGATCCTCTTGTAGAACTTCCCCGGATTCACACCTGCGACGAACCGGAGAATCAGGCCGTAGGTCCCAAATGCGTGTAACATGAGGCCGGCAACCACCACGACCGTGTATACCAACAGACTCCGCAGTAGATCGAATCCGAAGTTCGCCACCACTGAAGCAATGAGCACGAACACGGCGTACGGCGCCAACTCCATGATCCAGTTGATGAGCGTCATGGAGGCGTCGTTGATCCCATGGAAGAAGTTCAGGACAGCATCCCTCCGCTCGGGTTTAATCACCGTCAGCGCGGCCCCGAAGCAGATCGTGAAGAAGATCAGAGGCAGGAGGTCCATATTGGCCGCAGCCTGGACCGGGTTCCGCGGGATGATCCGAAGCAGCGTCTCGGCGGCGCCGGGAGCATTTTCAGCGATGTCCATCCGCGCTGAGGCATCTCCGCCATAGCGCGAGGCGAGTTCGTCTCGGGTCGTCTCGGACACACCGGCACCCGGTTTGATGACGTTGGCCAGCGCAAGTCCGATCGTCACCGCGACGGCCGTCGTCAGCATGTAGTACGCGAGAGTCTTTCCGCCAATGCGACCGAGCTTGGCTAGATCGCCGAGAGACGCTGTCCCCACCAGAAGGCTCGCAACCACCAGCGGAATCACGATCATCGTGATGAGGTTGATGAATGCGGTGCCCAACGGCTCCAGGCCTCCGAGCAGGTTCTGCAGCGGCTCGATCCCGCCGAGATTGGCGATGGCACCAACCACGGCACCGGCGATGAGGCCAATGAGAATCTTCGTGTACAGCTGCATGCGTATCCTCGGGTTCAGTTCCGGCCGATTGACCGGGCGCAACAATAGGAGTGCCCTTCAACATGGGGCAACAGGTCGTCGACGGTCGGGGTGGAAGATCGTATCAAGACTCGCTCACCCGCCTGGCCGGAACTCGGCTCGTTCGATCACTCCGCCTTCCAGCACGGAGTCCACGATGCCCATTCCGGACACGACGGTGCCGACGATCGTGTAGCTGTGATCGAGGCGGACGTTGTCGATGAGATTCACGAAGATCTGACCGTCTCCGGTGTCGTGGCCTCGAGTCGAGATGCCGACCGTGCCTCGCCAGTGCGGGAGAAGCCCGACCTCGTCCCGCGAAAAGGGCCCATCACCCTGATACTCGTTTGCACCCGGGCTCCCGCCTTGAATCACGAAGTTGGGCTCCCAGCGGTGGAAGGTCAGTCCGTCGAAATCCCCGGCGCGCACGAGCCGCACGAAGCGAAAGACGTTGGTCGTCGCGAGATAGGGATGAAGCTCGATCTCGATGGTGCCGCCGGTCTGCATGTGGAGTAGGACCGACGACCCGGTCATTTCCTGCAACTGGCGCACCGTGGGTAACGGACTCCGTTCCAATCGCTGAGGAAGCGCTGCATACGGTCGACCGTTCCAGCCTTCGAGCGCCGCTGCGATGTCGTCAGCAACCACGGGGTCGTAGTCGGACAGGAAGGGGATCAGGCGCTCGGACAGATCGGAGGCGCCGAGTTCTGCAATTCGCGCGACCAGCGCCCTGCGTGCATCGCGCCACGTTTCACGCTCGGCAAGAGAGATTCGTTCGAACGCAGTGAGTGCCGCGTCCGCAGCGGGATCCGGGCTCGAGGCACCCTCCAGCAGTCGGGCCGCCGTCATCAACAGCTGTGGGTCGTCATGGTCGAACTGAGCCACGAGGAGGTCGTCGATCGCATGCCCATCCAGTGCGAAGAGGCCTGAAAGCGCTGCGGTTCGCACGTTCGGTACGGGGTCCTCGGCCAACGTCTGCAAGACGCTGCGATTCCCGAGTGCTCGGGCGGCGCGCGCCGCATAAGCCCGCACGAACGGATTAGCGTGGCCAACGAAGGCCGGGAGCGCCGAGGTGGCATCGTCCGGCGAGATTCGGGTCAAGGAGAGGAGGGCGTGTGCGCTCGGTTGCCAGATACCAGGCTCGGCGCTTTCGAGTCCAGCGGAGGTCTGACGCAGCAGTGCGGTCTGAGGACCGACGTCGGGGCACGGCTGAGAGAGGGCATCGAGCGCGACGACCCGGATGCCGGGCAAGACCGCTGGGGCCGCAGCCGCGAGCAGGTACCCGCAGTAGCGCTCGTCGCGTGGAAGCTGCGCGAGGTGGCGTAGCCCCTCGAGCGGTGTCTGCGGAAACGAGTCCGCAAGCGCGGTGCGTATCAGGCCCGCTCGTTGCGATGGCGGTACCGCATCGATATGCCGAGCACCCATGGCCCGCACACTGGGTGCTCTTTCGGTCAGCGCCTGGATGATCAAGGCTCGTGACATGCGGCGAGCCTGGGCGAGTGCGGAAACCGACAGGGTCCTGATGCGAACCGTAAACGGGTCGTCCTCCCCTTCGATGCCGTACGTAGTCAACTCTTGGAGCCGCCCCGCCGCTTCAGCTCCGAGCCCGTCTCCACCGGCACCCCTCACGAGCGCTTCGAACCCGAGGGTGACACCGACCAGCGTCGTGGTACTCGCGTCGCGTCCCTGGTCGTGCGAAAGCTCGACGAGATGACGTTCCGCCTCTCGGCGCTCTGCGGGTGTCAGACGGAGTCGCCCGATGGAGTGCGCGAGGGTACCCCGTACTTCTGGGGCGGCCTCCTCCTGGATCCGACTCGACAGGATCCGGAGCGCTTCACCTCCCTCGGAGGTGTGGAAGGCCTGAGCGATTGCATGCGCTGCAGCCTCGCGCACCAACATCGAGGGGTCGTCGAGGAGTGGCGCGAGGTGCGCGGCCAGCGTTGGATCCTCCAGACGCCCCAGAGCTCGAACGGCAAACCGGCGGAGGGAGACATCGCTGCTCGAGATGCCTTCAAGAAGGAGCGGCATGTCTGCCGGACCGGCGGCGCGTGCGTCTTCGGCTGCCAGCAGACGCAGATAGGCCGCCTCGAGTCGGGATTCCCGGCCCGTGTCAGGCACACACCCCGAGACGAAGAGTCCAAGGAGTGTCGCGGCCAACGCGGCCGACGGTGAGAGCAGTCGTGTCATGGCCATAGAGTAGACGCGCGAGTCGCGCCTCGGAAGACGTGGACGGGGCTTCGTCGAATCCACACGGCCCGCGCCGTCGTGGAACTCACGGACCGTGGGTCGTCGTCCCGACCGAGTCGCTACCGCTCAGAACTCTGCGCGCCTGACCCGAAGTGTTCCGTGATCCAGCGACTCACGATTTCCAGTGCGGCAGGACTGAACGTCTGCTCGATCTGCTGATACTCCGTGGGTGAACCGGATTCTGCTTCCTGAAAGAGGTGGTTCAGGCCGGGAAGGATGTGGATGGTCACATCCTCGTTTCCTCCGCGGACGAGCGCGGCTTCGACTTCTCCAGCGCTCTGTGCGGGGGGCACCTGCAGATCCTTCTCACCGAAAAGCGCGAGCACCGGGACCGTAGTCTGTTCGAGTGCTGGCCTCGGGTCGTACACCAGGAAGTACCTGAACCACGGAGAGTTCATCTGTGCCACGGACTGGTCGATCGCTTGATCTCCGAGTGCTTCACCTGCGGCCTCGCGCAACTGCGGATCGAGCCTGCCGATCTCCTCCCTCATTGCGGCGCGCATCCTGATTGCTGCCGCGTCCGAGTCAGGCTCTTCCTCGACGATCGCAGCGAGCCGGGTCTGCACACGTGCATTGAGTTCGGTAATCGCTGGAGCCGTTCCAGACGCCGAGCCGATGAGACGCCCCTGTTCAACCAGGACGTCGAGCCCGGGTACTCCGGTGCCGGCGAGCATGACGACATAGCCCACTGCGTCGGAACGACTCGCGGCCAACGGTCCGACGACCCCGCCTTCGGAGTGTCCGACGATGCCGATAGCATCGCTGGTGACACGCGGATCCTTCCGGAGGTGAGCGATGGCGGCGAGTGCATCGGTCGCAAAGTCGGACGTTGTGGCCGTCGCGAAGTCGCCACTGGATTCGGCCACGCCGCGGTCATCGTATCGAAGCACCGCGATACCGTTTCGCGTGAGGTGGTCGGCGAGCACATGGAAGGGCTTGTGCCCCATCAGCGCTTCGTCGCGATCCTGCGGCCCCGACCCGCTCACGAGGATGGCCGCGGGGAACGGCCCCTCGCCTTCGGGCAGCGTTAGAGTGCCCGCAAGCTCCACACCCGCTGCTGTACTCGCGAAGGTCACGGACTCGACAACATACGGGTACGGCGGCTTCGGCTCCTGGGGTCGGACGAGTGTGGGCGGGCCCTCGGTGGACCGCCCCAATTCCATGGGAAAGCCCTGTCCGGCTTGCGTGAACGTCCCCGAAATTCCGTCTCCGGACTCGTTCAACTCTCCCTGGTAGTGGCCTCCGCCCGGTACGGCGAAGGTCATCGTGACCGTTCCGTCCGCGTAGGTCACGGTGGTGAGCGCGAAGCCTGTCAGGCCCTGCGCGGGAACGTCCATCGTTCCGGTCAGCGCTCCGTCGGCGTCTCGTGTGACGTTGAAAACCATCTCCAGCCGCTGGGGGCCAGCGGCGAGTATCCCCCTCCAGGTACCCACTACGCCCTCGTCACTTTGTGCTTGAGCGGATGGTGCGCCAAGGCCGATTGCGGCCACCACGAGCGGCGCCCATGCCTTGTGTTTCGTCCCCACGGAAATCTCCTCGATCATGTGCTGCGACAGCCGGGTTACTGTCGATGCTGCCGATACGGCCCGAAGCGGGAGACTCTTCAATACAGGCATCAAGAAACCCCACCGACCAATCGGTCGACGGGGTCGGGGACCGCTCGCTTCGGGCTCGGCAGTAAGACCGGCTAGAAGGCCTCGAGCTTGTGGAAGACCTCGGTGCCGTTCTTGAACCAGTGCTCACGGAACGGAAAGGGCGATACCTCGTGGCGCAACAGATCCGAGGTGATCTGGTTGGGGAACAGCGTCATCTGCCCTCCCTCGTTTTCGTGCACCGTGTAGTCGCCACTGATTTGAAGCGTGGTCCTCAGGCGCTCCTCACCGTTCATCATGAAGCCCTGGAGCAGGTGCGTGGTCGTCTCCCACGCGCCCGGGGTCACACTCAAGTCGAGAATCGGATCCCCGGCGCCGAACACGCGGATTCGAACTCGATCTTCGGTCTCGATGAACTGCGCGTCGATGCTCTGATGATGGTAGGGGAAGTGGAAACGTTCGGCCTTGATGCGTCGCGCTTCCTCTGAACTCGTCGCGGCAAGGAAGGGGTAGAATCCCGCCTTCGCATGCTGACCCCACTGAGCCACCATCGGCGGCACGATCACGGAGAACATGAGCTCCGTGTACGGACCGACGACGCTGTCATCGAACAAGAAGGCCGTCACCGACAACACGCTTCTCTGGTGGGTCACCTCGATCGGCTCCAGGTGTCCGGGTAGGAGTGCCCGAGCATCTGCGGTCGCCATATCGAAGAAGGCGCTGACCCCGGTGTGGAAGCGATAGCTGCCGATTACGGGCATATGCCGTACCTCCGAAGCACGTTCACGATCTTCTCCGCGCCCTCTTCGAGCTCTTCCTTGGAGTGGGCGGCAGAGATCGACATGCGGAATCGGGACTTGTGCTTCCCGACTGCCGGGTACTTCACGGGGTTGATGAACACCCCCTCGCGGAAGATCTCCTGAGCCATGGTCAGAATGCGCGCATCATCCCTGACCATGATCGGGATCACGTGTGAGGTCGAGTCACCGATCGGCACCTGAGCATCTGCCAGGAGCTTCTGCATGTAGGCGACGTTCTCCCACAGCTGTGTGCGGAGCTCGGGCTCGTTGCGTGCCAGCTCGAGCGCCTTCCGAAGTCCGGCCACGACGACTGGCGACAGCGCGCAGGAGAAGACCCGCGAGCGGGAGAAGCCACGGAGGTAGTTGATGAGCTTGTCGGTGCCCGCGATGTATCCGCCCTGACCGCCCAGGCTCTTCGAGAAGGTCCCGAGGTGGATGTCGATGTCGTCGTCGAAGCCCTGATCCTCAGCGACGCCCTTGCCGGTCTCTCCGAACACGAAGGTAGAATGTGCTTCATCGATCATGAGACGCGCGCCGTGGCGCTTGCACACCTCGACCAGCTCGCCCAGCGGCGGGGTGTCCCCGTCCATCGAATAGACGCCTTCGACGATGACGAGCTTCTTTCCGTCGAAGCCTTGCAGCTTGCGATCGAGGTCGTCCGCACGGTTGTGGCGGAAGAACTTCGACTTGGCCTTCGACAGGATCATCCCGTCGACGATGCTTGCATGCGAGTACTGGTCGGCGACGATCAGGTCACCAGAGCGCATGAGGCCCGCGATCGTACCGACGTTCGCGCTATAGCCCGTCGGGAAGATCATCGCGGACTCGGTGCCCTTGAAATCCGCGATCTCCGCCGCGAAGCGCTGGTGCAGATCGGTCGTGCCACTGAGGATCGGGGACCCTGAGGACCCTCCACCGTAGATGTCGGCGGCTTCTTTGATCGCGGTCTTTACCTCGGGACGGTACGACAGTCCCAGGTAGTTGTAGGACGCAAAGTTGACGAGCCCTTTACGGATGTCGCCCGTCTTGGTGTCCTCGACGTCCACGCGCGTACCGGGCGCAGAATGGAGGGGAAGCTCGTACAGGTAGTATCCGGCCGGCTTGACCTCGCGCCACCAGTCGTCGAACGGCTCGAGGAGGGCGAAAGCATCACTCCCAGCGCCGAAGTAGAAGTTCGTGTAATCGTATTCGAGCGCGCCCGGCGTTCTCTGCTCGACCTGCTCGGAGGGTTCGTCCACAGTGATCCTCCGCGCCTTTTCGGAACGCTCCACCCCCGCTTCGATGGTAGAGCTGTCGTTCTTTGACTCAGACATAGGGTTACCCGTTGATCAGTCACTCATTTTACCGACCCCCAATCTCCCGAAAACGCGCCACCGCATCAAGGAGAATGTCCGGGTTGTCGGGGAGGGACTTCGGTGGGAGTGGGCCTGAAGCCCTGGACGATCCGGCGGATCCTCCTCGGGAGGGCTTTCTGGGTCGGTAGAATTCCGGTACTATGTGCACTAGGCGTATATTCTAGGTGCGAGTAGTCTGGAGCCCGAAAACGAATGAGTCCTGGACCCCGTTTCGATCCTGCCGAGCTTCTACCGCTGACGCCCGTCGCGTTCGACATCCTGCTCACTTTGGTGGCGCAAGACGCGCACGGATACGCGATCATGCGCTCCGTCGAAGAGCGCACCGGCGGGAAGACGAGTCTGCATGCCGGGACGCTCTACCGTTCGCTCTCCCGTTTGGTCGAGACCGGTCTGATCGAGGAGCTGGAGAGCCCCCCGGAGGAAGCGTCCGATGAGCGCCGCCGGTACTACAGGGTGACGCGTGAGGGCAGGCAGGTGGCGGCCGCAGAGGCGCGGAGGCTCGAGAGCCAGTTGGGGGCAGCGAGAGCCCACGGCCTTCTCGGGAGAGCGTAGCTCGATGACACCGCCGGTGGGGCGTTTCGCGGAGGTGGCATATCGCTTCCTGCTGCGCTTTTATCCGAGGGCGTTTCGGGAGCGCAACGGTGACGAGATGCTGCGCTTGTTCGCAGAGAAGGGCAGGGATACCCGCGAGACCGGGGGAACCGCCCGACTCGCAGCGCACTGGCTGCGCGCGACAGCGGATTGCGTGAAGAACGGCATTGGGGAACGTCTGGACGAAGGCAGGGAACGCCGGCGCGTGGCTGGCACGCCGATGGGCAATACGCGGCGCAACTACAGGGGAGGTGGGGGGGTGGATTCGTTCATGAAGGACATCAAGTACGCGGCCCGGACGTTGTTCAAGAATCCGGGATTCTCATGGATCGCGATCGTCACGATCGCGCTCGGCATCGGTGCGAATACGGCAATCTTCAGTGTGGTGCGGGCCGTGCTGCTTCAGCCGCTCCCATATGACGAGCCGGAAGAGTTGGTCTTGCTGTGGGGCGAGATGCGGAACCGGGGCGTGACTCACTTCCCGAGTTCGCCGCCGGACTACCGCGACTACCGGGACGGGGCCGAGGCCTTAGAAGGCCTCGCAGGCATCTCGACGTTTCCGGTGTCGCTCACTGGAGACGACGACCCGATCCAGGTGAATGCCGCGGGGGTGACGACCAACTTCTTCGAGGTCCTCGGTATCGAGCCTGTACTGGGCCGGAGCTTCGTCGAGGAGGACGGTGCGCCGAATCCGCCCGGCGCGCTGCCGGGTCAGGCAGGTACGCTCCCGGGGATGGTGGTCCTGAGCCATGCGCTGTGGCAGCAACGCTTCGGTGGAGATCCGGACGCTCTCGGTCGCACGATCCAGATCGGTGGGGGGGCATCGGAGATCGTGGGTGTCATGCCGCCCGGCTTCGAACTTTACATGCCACAAACTGCGGGGCTCGCTCAGGACGTGGAGGTGTGGTTCGCGCAGCGTATCGACTTCGAGAACTCGCCCAGGAACAATGTCTTTCTGCGGCTCATCGGACGCCTCCGTGACGGCGCGACACCTGAGCAACTTCAGGCTCAGGTGGATCGGATTTCCGCGACGCTCGTTGCTGACGATGAGACGAAGGCCACCGCTGGATACGCGATGCGGGTGGAGGAACTCCACGCAGACCTGACCGCCGGGGTCAGACCTGTGCTCCTCGCGCTCTTCGGAGCCGTGGTGTTCGTCTTGCTCATTGCTTGTGCGAATGTGTCGAATCTGCTCCTGGTTCGGGCGTCGGGACGTGACCGGGAACTGGCGGTACGGGCGGCCATGGGTGGCAGCCGGAGTCGGCTCGTCCGGCAGATGCTGATCGAGAGTGGCCTACTGGCGTTTGTCGGCGCCGCTGTCGGTGTCGTGCTCGCCTCCGGCGGCATCTCGCTGCTTCTCGCACTCCAGCCGGACGATTTGCCCCGGATCGACTCGGTGCAGATCGATGGGGCCGTGCTTCTGTTCACGATGCTCTCGGCTGTGGCCGCGGCCGCCCTCTTCGGGATGGTTCCGGCGATTCAGAGTTCGGGATTCGAGCTCGCAGACGCCTTGAAGGATCGCAGTGGTGCCTCGTCGAGTGCGGCGAGGAAGCTCATCCGCAACACGGTCGTCATCGGAGAAGTCGCGATGTCGCTCGTGCTTCTCATCGGTGCGGGCCTCATGGTCCGAAGCTTCGTGGAGCTGAACAGCGTTTCGCCCGGATACGACCCGGCGGGTGTGATCACCTTCAACGCCGCTCCGCCCTTCGCGCGTTTTCCGCAGGCGGTGGACCGCGCCAACTTCATGGTGGAGATGCAGGACAGGCTCGAGTCCATTCCCGGCGTGGTACGAGCATCCTCGGTGTTTCCTCTACCGTTGACTGGCAACCTGTTCAATGGACGGTACGGGACCGAGGAGGCGTTGACCGATCCGGAGGCGTTTGGTCAGGCGACCTATCGTGTGGCCGCGCCCGGGTATTTCGAGACGATGGGCACGACTCTGCTCGCGGGGCGTACGTTCACTCCGGCGGACAACGCAGACAGCGCCAGCGTCGTAGTCGTGGATGCCAAGCTCGCGGGCGTTCTTTGGCCGAACGAATCGGCCATCGGCAAGCGGTTTCTGGTCCGCGTCACGACCCCGGAGCCGGTCTGGGTCGAGGTCGTCGGTGTCGTCGAGCACCAACGCGCTGAGGACTTGGCGGTGGAGGGGCCGGAGACGGTCTACTTCACCGATCGTTACGTCGGTTCCTTCGGTGGGACGTGGGTCGTGAAAGCTGGCTCGGACCCTGCGGCTCTCATGGGCGCGATCAGAGCCGAGGTCCAGGCGCTCGATCCGGATATCCCGGTGGCGAGTGTCGAACTCATGCAGACCTATGTTGATCGCGCGATGGGCCCGACTCGGTTCGCGTTGACCCTGATCGGCGTGTTTGGGGCGATCGCATTGGTTCTGGCCTCCGTCGGGCTCTACGGCGTGCTGTCCTTCGTGGTCCGACAGCGAACCGCCGAAATCGGCGTGAGGATGGCGTTCGGCGCGGAGGCCGGTGCGATTCTCAAGCTCGTGGTCGGTCAGGGACTCATGCTTGCCGGCGGAGGCCTCGGTCTTGGCCTGCTCGTCGCACTGTCGGTCTCGAGTGTCATGGACACTCTGTTGGTCGGAATCAGTCCGACCGATCCAGCTACGTACGGCGCGATCAGCGCGCTGTTCATGGCCGTCGCCGTGCTGGCGTGTTATCTGCCAGCCCGCCGCGCGACCCACGTGAATCCCGTCACGGCGTTGCGAGACGACTGACCCTCTGGGCTTCGCGGCGGGGTGGTGGCGGATTGGCCTTCCTTCACCCCGCCGCATACTCTCGGCGCGTGGGAACCATGCCCGTGATCGTCGGCTTCTCTAGATCGAAGTGGGCCGCGATCTCCCAACCCCCGAAGGTTCATGTCGTCCATCCCGATGGAATCAGCAGTGAAGCATACGTACGCGCACGGGGCGGGCAGCCGCGTCGACGAGTTGTGCTGCCCAGTCGACTACGATCCACAGTACCTGTCCGTGATTCCCGCCGAGGTAATCGAACGTGACTACGGATGTGGGGATCCGAGCAGATATCTGAAGGAGGGTGAGACGGTTCTCGATCTCGGAAGCGGCACGGGCAAGATCTGTTTCATCGCCTCGCAGGTCGTCGGACCCACGGGTAGGGTCATCGGCGTGGACATGACATCGGAGATGCTGGAGGTCGCGCGTCGCAATGCCCCCCTCGTCGCCGAGAGTGTCGGGCATGCGAACGTCGAGTTCAGGCGAGGGAGAATTCAGGACCTGGCCCTCGATCTGGATCGACTCGAAGGTGAGCTCGCGGCGGAGCCGGTGTCCGATGTCGAAGGCCTGCTCGCTGCTCAGGCGTTAGCCGATGACCTGCGCCGAACCGAGCCGATGATCGGCACTGACTCGGTGGATGTGGTCGTCTCGAACTGCGTGCTGAATCTCGTCGAGGCGCGGGACAAGACGATGATGTTCGAGGAGGTCTTCCGCGTGCTACGTGCCGGTGGGCGGGCGGTCGTTTCTGACATCGTGAGCGACGAACCCGTGCCCGAGCATATGAGGAACGACCCGGAGCTCTGGAGTGGGTGCATCTCCGGCGCGATGACCGAAGAGGGATTTCTCGAGGCCTTCGTGGACGCAGGGTTCTACGGCGCGCGGCTTTTGGTTCGACAGGCCGACCCGTGGCGGACCGTGGAAGGCATCGAGTTCCGATCCGTCACGGTCGAGGCGTTCAAAGGCAAAGAAGGCCCCTGCTTCGAGCACAAACAGGCGGTCATCTACAAGGGGCCGTTCCGTGAGGTTCTGGATGACGACGGGCACCGGCTCGTGCGCGGGCAGAGGGTGGCGGTGTGTGACAAGACGTTCCGGATATACGGGTCCGAGCCATACGTCGGGTACTTCGAGTTCGTCGAACCCCTGGAGGCGATCAGTGCCGAGGAGGCCGAGCCGTTCGATTGCTCACGGATCGCGCCGCGCCACCCAAGAGAGACGAAGGGTCTCGAGTACGATGTGACGACCGAGAACTACGGGCAGGTGTGCGGACCGGACGGCTGCTGCTGACGAACCGAGGCCTGCCGAGCGGTGGCTCAGCAGGCCTCGTACGTTGTCGCCACGGCCGGTCCAGGCGATGACCGGCCGGGAACGGGCCTCAGCCGACGATCCACCCAATCAGCGTGGTGATCCTCGGGCCACCCTCCGCGAACGCCACGGCGAGGTTGGCCGGGATGTAGAGTTCGCCGAACGGAATCGTGGCTCCCATCGCGACGAGCATCGAGGTCGTGGGTTCGGTGCTCTCCTGGCGAACGCTGACGTTGGGCCCCACGCCGAACTCGAGGCCGCTCGGCAGCCGAAGTCCGGCCAGCCATGAGAGCGAGAGGTTGGTGTCCGATTGTTCGACGCCACCGACGAGGACGATCCACTCCATGAGCGCCTGGTTTCCGGACTCGGTGGAGACGATCTGAGTCTCGAACTGCCACCCGAATTGGCTCATGAGGGGCTGTTGACCCTGTGCCTGACGGTACGTGGCGACGTCCCCGGTGAAGGTCGTGAAGCCGAAGCGAGGGCCGGAAAGGTGCTGCCGGGGAAGCTGACGGGCTCGCATCTCGTCGGGAATGGGGTCCTGAGCCGTTACCGCGCCGGCTCCGGCCGCCAAAAGGAACGCTGCGATTGCGATGATTCTGGTCGGGGTCGACATGGTGATTCTCCTGTGAAGGAATGGGTGCCGTTTTCACACGAGAACGATGTCGAAGTCGGGGCTGTGCTTCTTTACGTCGCAAGACGCAGATGACCACCCTGCGTGACGTATCTCTTACGTAGTCCAGGAACGGGTGCGACTGAGCGC
>JBDGVT010000015.1:0-53190 GCA_039585495.1 Gemmatimonadota bacterium
TACGCCGCGACCCGCGTGGCGGCCTCTCGATGCCGGGAGGGACGGGGCCCCGCGATCATCGTCGCCGACACCTTCCGCATGGGGGGGCACGCGACGCACGACGAACGGGAGGCCAGAAACACGTTCGAGGAGAGGCTCTTCAGCGAGTGGGGCCGGCGGGACCCCGTCGGGCTCTTCGAGGATTACTTGAATACGCGGGGTGTGACAGCGGACGTTCTTTCGGACATCGAGGCCGAAGTCACGACCGAAATGGACCTCGCGGCTGAGGAGGCACTGGAGTCCAGAGACCGTGTGCCACCCCCGGAACAAGCGCTCTTCGAGGGCTTCTCCGAGGGCGGTACGCTCGTCGGGCTCGAGAACAGGCCGGTCTGATTGCGATCCTGCCAGCGAGTGGGTCGAGCGCCTCGATAGCGAGCGTGTAAGGCGCAGATCGTGCCTTGAACGGCTTGTATGATTCGAACATCTTAACGCATCAAGTGTCGCGACTGCCCGCGTGATTCGAGGAAACCCGGCTCAGCCACCCATGGTTAACGCCAACCCGGAACAACTGACCCAGATGCTAGCGGCAAGACCGCTGGACGATCTGACGGACGAGGAGCTGGTATCGGCTCACCTCGAAGGACGTCCTGGTGCGTTCCAGCGTCTTTATGACCGCTACCGTGACCGGCTGATCCACTTCATTACGCGCAAGACGGGCGACCCCGACCGCGCGCAGGATCTGGTGCAGGAAGCGTTCATCCGCGTCACTCGGCACCTGCACCGGTTCGACACGACGAAGAAGTTCTCGACGTGGGTCTACACGATCGCCGGCAACCTGTCGAAGAACGAGCTTCGCAATCGATCACGCAGCCCCCTGGTGCTCTTCCAGAGACTCACGGGCAGCTGGGACGACGATCACCGGCCGATCCAGTTCGAAGACTACTCGATGCGCCCCGACGATCTGTACCGGAAGCGATACCTTCGCAGGTTGGTCGAAGACACGGTCAAGACGCTCCCAGAGCACCACCGCCTCGTCTTCCGACTCCGTGAACTCGAGGGCAAGAGCTACGAGGAGATCTCTGAGATCACCGGAGTCAATCTCGGTACGGTCAAGAGCCGTCTCCACAGGGCCCGGAACTCCTTCGCACAGCGCATCGAGCCCTTCCTCAACTGAAGCATCCGCCCCACTCTGTTCGTAGGAGTTGGCAGGCGATCCACCGTTGCAGAGGGAATCAGCGAACATGTTCGACGACCTCCGTGCCGCTTTCCGCGAGGCACTCGACAACTTCAACAAGGAGCTGAGCCGGGATCAGGTCCCGGAGACCGTCGACAAGCTCCTCGTCGGTATGAAGAACGAGATCGCATCAGAAAAAGCCGCGGTCGCCGGAATCGAGGCCGACCTCGAAAAGACGAGTGCCCAGCTCGAGCGTGTCACCGCCGAGGCGAAGACCGCGCGCCGCCGGGAAGAAATGGCGACGGAGATCGAAGACACCGAGACCGCCACCCTGGCCGCGCAGTACGCGGCGAAGCACGAGAACTACCGCCTCGTGCTGGAGAAGAAGGCTTCGGCATTGCAGGAAGAGTTGGCGTTCCGCCAGCGCACGGTGGAGGAGATGTTCGCCCGCTTCCACGAGGCCAAGGAGCAGCGTGACGCGTTGACCGCTACAACCGGACGATCAAGCGCTCGCGAAACGCTCTCGGCGGCGGACGACCTGTTCGGAGAGCTCGATCGCATGGCGGAGAAGATCGAGGGCAACCGCGCTCAGGGTGAAGCGGCCGAGGCGTTCGACGAGTTGAATTTCGACGAGCCGTCGGAATACCACGTCGACGTTGACGAGGCCCCCGCTCCCGAACGAGACGTGGATGCCGCCCTCGAAGAGTTGAAGCGGCGAATGAAGGACTCGTAGCGGAGCTTAGTCTCCGCGCTCACCTTCGTCAGCATCCTCGCCGACGCTCTCATCCGCCAAATCCCTCAGGAAGAGCAGTCCCGCGCACTCTCCGGCCAGGAAGAGGATATCCTCGCGAGCGCTTGCGGTGAGCGGCGCCTTCCGGACTGAGCCCCCGTCCACCAGCAGCGTCCAGACACGTCCGGCGCGGGACCCCAGAAAGACGATGAGTCCGTCGGTCTCGAAATCGGTCAGCGAAGGTCCTTCATCCACACCGAACCTCGGGACCACGGTCGCATCGATATCGGTACGAGCCGGTTCATGCGCCAGGTCGAGTACCACGAAAGGCTCCGGAGTCCGCTCTCCTTCCGTCTCCGAGGAGACGATGAGCCCGCGTTCCGCTTCGGCCAGGTAGATGATCCGCCATAGCGGCAGAGCGAAGCGAGAATGCTCTCCTTCCGCGCCCCAGAGTGCCATCGAGCCGCGCGGCAGGTCGCTGGCCGGCTCCCGCTTCAGGTAGCGGGTGATGTCGATGATCTCGTTCGCCATGACGGAATCAACAAGGACCTCGGGGGCCCGTCAAACCGCTCCTTCGGTCTGGCTCTCCCCGGTGCGTTCGGATAACTTCTCGCGGCGGATTTTCAGCGTTTGAACGACTCTCTACACCCTGTATCTGATATGCAGAACTGGATCGGCATCGCCATCTGGATCATCATGGGCGCCTCGATCGGCCTGGTCATGCGGGCCATCATCAGCCGACCCGAAGAGCAGCCCGGACATGCCACGATCATCGCAGTACTCGGGGCGTTTGCGGCGGTCATCGGCGGAATGCTCGGAGTAGGGACGTTCCACCTGTTCGAGCCCCTGGCTATCAGCCCGGGCGGAATGGCAGGCGCCGCGATATTCGCGGTCATGATGACCTTCGTGTATCGCTGGGGACTGCGCTCGCTCATCTAGCCGCGAAGACAAATCATGTCGGACGTCCTGAGTTTCATCGAAGAGAACCTCGGCCGCTTTCGCACCGAGCTCTACGAATTCCTCCGCATCCCGTCGATCAGCGCGAAGTCCGAGCACGACGCCGACACTCGCCGCACCGCTGAGTGGTTCTCGGAGCGACTCGCCGAGGCTGGTCTCTCTACCGAGATACTCGAAACGCCCGGTCACCCGATCGTACTGGGTGAGTGGAGGGGGGCGGGAGCCGATGCCCCGACCGTGCTCATCTACGGGCATTACGATGTTCAGCCCCCGGAACCGCTCGAGCTGTGGACGTCTCCGCCCTTCGAGCCGACCGAGCGTGATGGCCGCATCTACGCGCGTGGGTCCGCGGACGACAAAGGCCAGCTCTACATGCACGTGAAAGCGCTCGAGGCGCACTTCGCGACGGGGTCCGAACTTCCGATCAACGTGATCGTGCTGGCAGAGGGCGAAGAGGAGGTCGGCTCTCCGAATCTCGTGCCCTTCGTCGAGGCCAACGGCGAGCGGTTGGCATGCGATACGGTGCTGATCTCCGATACCGGCATGTTCGCGCCGGGATTGCCTTCTCTACTTTTCTCTCTGCGGGGCCTCGCCTACTTCGAGTTGCACGTCCACGGCGCACGGAGTGACCTGCACTCCGGCGAATACGGCGGCGCAGTAAGGAATCCGGGGAACGCGCTCGCGCAGATCGTCGCTTCCCTCCACGACGCGGACGGTCGCATCGCCATCGACGGCTTCTACGACGACGTCATGGAGTGGGACGCCGAGACCCGTGCCCAGATCGCAGAGCTGCCCCACACCGATGAGGCGTTCAGCGACGAGCTGAACGTCCCGGCTTTGACCGGAGAAGCAGGATACGGCACGCTCGAGCGGCTCTGGATCCGCCCCACCTGTGACGTGAACGGCATCCTCTGCGGCTACACGGGCGAGGGCGCCAAGACGGTACTACCGAACCACGCCATGGCGAAGGTGAGCTTCCGACTCGTTCCCGATCAGAATCCGGAACGCATCAAGGATCTGCTCGAAGCACACGTCGCCGCGGTCGCTCCTGATGGCGTCACCGTGGAGGTTCGCGAACTGCACGGTGGTCGGCCCTGGAAAGCGACCGTGTCCGGTCCGACCTTCGAGGCTGCGAGCGCCGCGCTGGAAGAGGCGTTCGGTACCAAGCCCGTCCCGATGGGCGGAGGTGGATCGATCCCGATCGTGGTCGAGTTCGAGGAGAAGCTCGGGGCAACCGCTCTGCTGGTCGGCTTCTCGTTGCCAGGATGCAACCTGCATGCACCGGACGAGTGGCTCCCCATCGAGAACTACGAGAAGGGTATCGGGGCTCTGGCTCTGCTGTACGACAAGCTCGGGGCCTAGCGCTATTCCGAGTCCGTCGGGCTCACCATCGCAGCTGCTTTGAGGAGCGCACGGGCCTTGTTCAGCGTCTCGTCATACTCCTTCGCCGGATCCGAGTCCGCGACGATCCCGGCGCCGGCCTGCACGTAAGCCGTGCCGTTCAGCGCGACCACCGTCCGAATCGTGATCGCCGTGTCCATGCTCGATCCGCCGTAGTTGAAGTGGCCGACCGCTCCGGCGTAGGGCCCGCGCCGAACAGGCTCCAACTCGTCGATGATCTCCATCGCCCGCACCTTCGGTGCCCCCGATACGGTGCCAGCTGGAAAGCACGCCCGAAACACATCGATCGCGCCCAGGCCTTCACGCAGGCGCCCCTCGACCTGACTCACGATGTGCATCACGTGTGAGTAGCGCTCCACCACCATCAGATCCGGCACGGTAACCGTCCCGTATTCGGCGATGCGTCCCACATCGTTGCGTCCCAGATCCACCAGCATCCGATGCTCCGCCAGCTCCTTCTCGTCCGCGAGAAGGTCCTCCGCCAGCGCACGTTCCTCCTCGGGTGTGGCGCCTCGCGGCCGCGTCCCGGCAATCGGGCGGACCGTGACCGTACCGTCCTCGACCCGCACCAGTACCTCCGGAGAGCTGCCGATGAGCGCCACGCCGTCGAGCTCGAGGTAGTAGAGGTACGGAGACGGATTCAGACTACGGAGGCCCCGATAGAGGTCGAATGGGGTCGAGCGAAGAGGAAAATCGAGGCGCTGACTGAGGACCACCTGAAACGCGTCTCCTGCACGCACATACTCCCGGATCCGCTCCACCCCGGCCTCGTACTCATCCCTCGTCATCGAGGACTCGAACGCGGGATCCTCCTCCGGTTCGGGCGAGAGAGAAAGCGGTGGCGGCGACGCCCCTTCTTCGAGGCGACGCACCACGTCGGCTGTTCGATCCGCGGCTTCCTCGTAGAGGCGCTTCAACTCGGCAGGGGTGGCGCCCTCGTCGACCGGCACCGCGGCGATCGCCATCGCGCGGCCCTTGAGGTTGTCGATCGCGAGCACGATGTCCGTGAACACGAAAAGCCCGTCAGGGAGATCGAGATCACCGGGCGGGCCCTCAGGGAGACTCTCGATCTGGCGCACGATGTCGTATCCGAAGTACCCTACCGCCCCGCCCCAGAAGCGGGGCAGACCGGGGACATCGGCCGGTACGCGAGCTCTGAGCCGGGCATCGAGGTCAGCCAGTGGATCGTCAGTCTCGACTTCGGACCAACCTCCTTCCTCGGTCCACCAACTCACTTCGCCATCCGTCGTCTTCCACGCACCGGAAGGCCTCGAGCCCAGGAAGGAATAGCGAGCCCACTGCTCTCCACCGACGACGGACTCCAGGAGGAATCCGAACGGAGCTTCCGCTAACTTCGCGTACGCAGTCACCGCCGTATCGACATCGAAGAGAAACTCACGCCACACCGGCACGAGGTTGGCCTCGGCCGTCAGGGACGAAAAGTGCTCGAATGAGGGATATAGCTGCATGAAGACGGTGCGTCGCGGAGCGGGGCGGTGAGCGCCCCAATGTCCAAGAGCCCCGAAGGGGCGTCAACGCCACTGCTCGCCGTGGACACCGGCGGGACGTTCACCGATCTGGTACTCTTGCAGGCCGGCGAGATCCGGACACTCAAGGTGCCTTCGACTCCGCACGATCCGTCCCAGGCGGTCCTCGACGGAATTCGTGAGATCCTGGGGGAAAGCCCCGACTTCCTACTCCTGCACGGCTCGACCGTCGCGACCAACTCGTTGCTGGAGCGACGGGGAGCCCGGGTCGTCCTCGTCACCAACCGGGGCTTCGAAGACGTCATCGAGATCGGGAGGCAAGATCGCCCTCAGCTCTATGCGCTGGTGGGTCATCGCCTTCCCCCACTCGTGCGTCGGGAGGATCGCCTCGGGGCCCCGGGTCGGGTCGGACCTCAGGGAGAGGTGATCGAGGCCCTCGGGCCCGCCGACCTCGCATCGATCGCAGAAGAAGTTCGGTCCCGCGATGCGGAAGCGATCGCCGTCTGCCTTCTGCACTCCTACGCGAATCCCGAACACGAGCGAGCGGTCGCGGATGCCCTGGCCGCCCTCGATCTTCCTGTCTCGGTCTCCAGCGAACTCGTTCCGGAGTATCGCGAGTACGAGCGCACCTCGACCACGGTGATCAACGCCTACGTGGCCCCGATCATGGATCGTTACCTCGGACGGCTGGATGCCGAGTCTGGAGCCCAGCGGGTCTCGATCATGGGATCCAACGGCGGCGCGATTCCGATCGCCCGGGCCCGGCGCGAACCCGTGCACACGGTCCTGTCGGGCCCCGCGGGTGGGGTCGTCGGAGCCCTGACCTGGGCCAAACGGGCCGGCCACGACGCTGTGCTCTCCTTCGATATGGGCGGGACCTCCACCGACGTGTCGCTCTGCCCGGGACGCCCGCTCCGGTCCCGGGAGTTCGCGATCGGCGGTCAGCCGGCAGCCATACCGGTCATCGACATTCATACCGTCGGAGCCGGGGGTGGCTCGGTGGCGCGGGTCGACGCCGGAGGGGCTCTTCGCGTCGGTCCGCGAAGCGCCGGTGCACAGCCCGGACCCATCTGCTACGGCAACGGCGGCGAGGAGGTGACCGTCACAGACGCGCACGTCTGGTTGGGACGGCTTCCAACCGACGGCTTCCTCGGCGGAAACCGTGCCCTCGACCGTGACGCGATCGAAGGGCCCATGACGGCACTTGCAGAGGCACTCGACAAGACACCCGACGAAGCTGCAGAGGGAGTCCTGGCCGTCGCCGATACCGCCATGGAGCGAGCCCTCCGGGTCATCTCGGTCGAGCGAGGTTACGACCCGGTGGACTTCATCGTTGTGGCCTTCGGGGGAGCCGGTGCGCTCCACGTGGCCGAGCTCACGACCCGACTGGGCGCCCGCAAAGCCCTCGTTCCTCCTGACCCCGGACTCCTTTCCGCGTACGGGATGCTCGCCTCACCCGTAACCCGCGAGGTATCGCGGACCGTCCTGCTCGACACCGACGACCCGGCAATCGACACCCTGTTGTCGGGAGCCCTTATCGAGCTCGAGTCTCAGGCGCGTGAGTCCATGCTCGAGGAGGGGGCAGATCCTCACACCCTCAGCTCTGAGCAGTGGATCGACGCACGGTATCGTGGACAGAGCTTCGAGCTCGGCGTGCCCGCGGAAGCCTGGGTTTCGGCCTTCCACACAGCGCACGAGGAACGGTACGGCTACCAACGTCCCGAGGCTACAGTCGAGGCGGTGACTCTGCGGGTCGTCGTCACTGCTCCGTCGGCGGACGTCGCTGCAACGAGGGTCGAGGCGGCGAGTGGCCCGCCTCCCACTCAGCCCGTGAGAGTCGTGTTCGGAGGTGTCGAGGTCGACGCCAGGAGCGTCTGGCGAAAGGACCTTCGCTCGGGACACGAGCTTCCCGGACCGGTCGTGGTGCAGGAATACAGCGGCACCACGTGGGTTCCGCCTGAATGGCAGGCACGCGTCGACGAGTGGGGGTGTCTCCACCTGATGCGCACGGACTGATCCTCCGGGGGTGTTCCGAGGCGCCCGAGACCCCTCATGGGGTTATCTTTTCGGCTTCATGCAACGAAGATCCCGCGTGAACACACCTGAGAAGGCATGACGAAAGCAGTCGAAGAGAAGAAATCCGGCGAGGCCGGGATGACCGACGCCCAGGATCTGAGACCCCCATACGGGGCAGCAGCAATCGCGGGTCTTCTCGTGTTTGTGCTCTACGCGATCACCCTGGCTCCGACGACCGCGTTCTGGGACACGAGCGAGTACATCGCGACCGGCCAGATCATGGGCATCCCCCATCCGCCGGGGAACCCGCTCTTCGTCGTCCTGGCGCGAGCCTGGACCGTCCTCCTCGCGCCCTTTGGTCTCTCGGTCGCGGTTCGCGTCAATCTCTTCAGCGCGTTGATGAGCGCGACAGCCCACGGGCTCTGGTTCCTCGTCGTTCACCACATCCTCCGGTACTTCTCGACCGAGCGGGTCTTCCGCCTCGCGGGAGCCGCGGCCGCAGTCCTCGTCAGCGCGACAGCGTTCACGGTCTGGAGCCAGTCCAACGTGAACGAGAAGGTCTATACCGTCTCACTCCTCACCATCGCGCTCCTGTCCTGGCTCGCCTTCCGGTGGCAGGAGAACCTCGGCAAGGGTAAGGACGACAACCTCCTCATCCTGATGGTGTTCGTACTCGCCTTGAGTATCGGCAACCACCTGATGGGTTTTCTCGCGGCACCGGCGATCGGGCTTTTCATCCTCTTCGTCCATCCGCAAACGCTCCTCAACTGGCGCCTGTATGCGGCCGGGATCGGTGTGGCGATCGTCGGGGTCTCCATCCACCTCTTCCTTCCGATCCGTGCCGGGCTGGGTCCCGTAATCAACGAAGCGGCTCCGACCTGCCCCGACATCCAGTCAGCAATCGGCGCTGTAGTGACATACGGACGCATGGGTTGCGAGGCGCTCTCAGACGCGCTGAACCGGACGCAGTACGACATGCCATCGATCCAGGAGCGACAGGCGCCCCTGCCCTCACAGTTGGCCAACTATCTGCAGTACTTCGATTGGCAGTGGGCCCGTTCACTCGACGGCGCGAACACGGTCTTCGCTAAAGTGCGCCTGCCCTTCACGATGCTCTTCACCGGACTCGGGGTGTGGGGCGCCATCGAACACGCACGTCGTGACCGTGCCAGCTTCATCTTCATGGCGACGCTCTTCGGGACGCTGTCGGCCGCCCTCGTCGTCTATCTGAACTTCAAGTACGGCTACTCCCTGCAGGCGCCGGTGGCCGATCGTGCACTCCACGAGGTTCGCGAGCGCGACTACTTCTTCATCGCCAGCTTCTCGGTGTGGGGACTGTGGGCCGGCATGGGGATCGCGACCCTGTGGCGAGAAGCTGCGTTCGAAACGGGCACCAACCTCCTCAAGGCGAGCCCGGTGCTCGGAGTCGCGCTGATCCCCCTGATGCTCAACTGGGGGTGGGCCACGCGCTCCTACGACTACGCGGCACGCGACTGGGCATACAATCTGCTCATGAGCGTGGAGCCGTACTCGATCCTCTTTACCAACGGCGACAACGACACCTTCCCGCTCTGGTATCTGCAGGAGGTCGAGGGCGTACGACGCGACGTCACGGTCATCGTGACGTCGTACCTCAACACCGACTGGTACACGCGCCAGCTCAGGGACATTACCGCGCCTTGTGAGGACGGGGTCGATCCTTCTTCGGACTGGTCCGTAATCCAGTGCCAACGGCCCTACACGTTCGAGAACACGCCCGCGGCGTACGTCACCGACGCCAGCGAAGCAGGCGCCCGGGTCCCGATCATCGTGGAGTCTATCGAGCCCCCCACGAAATCGATTCTCTCACTGACAGACGAACAGATCACGCTGGCCTCCGGGCAGTATGCGCCGGTCGAGCAGGCGATAACCGTGCAGATCGGCAACGTCGAGGCGAGCATCCCGGGCGGGCAGTACCTCGCTCCGTGGCAGCGGTTCGCGTTGACGCTCATGATCGAGTCGATCGACGAGCGACCCATCTACTTCGCGTCGAGCGGGAACGCCGCGATCGAACTGGGTATCTACCCCTACCTCGTACGTCACGGGGTCGCGTTCCGACTGAACAACGGGGTCCCGGTGGACGACCCCGAAACCGGCGTGACCGCGTTGCCACCGTCGCCTTATTCGTCCGCGATCGGTCGGTGGCTGGACACGAACCGGACCCGGCTCCTCGCCGACGAGGTCTTCATGCATCGGCAAGGCATTCCCGACGAGTGGGACCACTGGCCGGATATCGCGACACTCGGGATTCCGAACTACTACTCCTGGGTGTACCTGGCACTCGTGCAGGGCGCGATCCTGACAGAAGACATCGAAGCGATCGAACAGTACCAGGAGCGGGCCGAAGCGTGGGGCGAACTCGGGACCTGACCGACTACAGGTCCACCGTCCGCCCCAGATCTCGTTCTTCGGCGGACGCGAGGACCTGAGCGGCGACCGCGATGTCCTGGACAGCGTTCCCTACCGACTTGAAGAAGGTGATCTGATCGGGTGACGTTCGGCCCTCGGCCCTCCCCATCAGAATCTCACCGATCTCGGCCGCCATGACCGACTCGTCCACCGCACCGTCATGGATCGGCCCGACGATGTCTCCCGCTTCGGCGAGAATCGCCTCCCTTTGATCCACGATCACGCGCGCCCGCTGAATGAGCGCCGTATCGACCTCTCGCATCTCAGTCGTGAACGAGCCGACTCCGGTCACGTGGGCACCTGGCTCGACCTTGGTCCCGTCGAACACGGGCGTGGCACTGCTCGTGGCGGCGATGACGATATCTGCGCCAGAGACCGCCTCGCTTGGATCGTCGACCCGGCGAGCGCGCACATCACTCAACTCCGAGACGAGTCCGTCGGCACTCGTGCCGGAAGGCGAAACCACGCGTACGTCAGTGATCGAACGAACGCAACGCACCGCCTCGAGCTGAGTCCTGGCCTGCACTCCGGCCCCGAAAAGCGCGACGGTCGATGCATTCTCCCTCGCCAACAGGTCGGCGGCGAGTCCGCCGACCGCGCCGGTCCGTAAGGCGGTCAGCCATGTCCCGTCCATGAGCGCCCGTGGCAAGCCCGTGACCGGATCGAGCACCAGCACCACCGCATTGATCACCGGAATTCCCCGGGCAGAGTTTCCCGGATTGACCGAGACCATCTTCGCGCCCGCCGAACCCTGAGCGGCAAGATGGGCGGGCATGAACAAGCTGACCCCGTACTCCGTCTCGAGCGCCAGTCGGAGCGGTACCGTCGCACTTCCGTCCCCGAGCGCGGTGAACGCGGTGCGCATGGCCTCGATTGCACCGGGCATGTCGATGGCGGTCTGGACGTCGGCCGCCGAGAGGATTCTGATTTGCATGGGCATGGCAACGGGTGCAGAGTAGAGCTGGTCGGCGCGCTCGCGCCGCGCACACGTTATCCCCGGACGAACGTGCCCGCACATCCTGGCAACATCGTCGTCGTCGGCGCCGGAGTCTTTGGAGCCACCGCCGCGCTCGAGTTGAGCCGACGGGGACATGTCGTGACGCTTCTCGATCGCGGGCCCGTCCCCCATGAGGACGCCTCATCCACGGATATCAGCAAGATGATCCGCATGGACTACGGTGCCGACGTCTTCTACCACGAGCTCGCCGAAGTCTCGCTCGAAGGCTGGGACCGCTGGAACGCCGAGTGGCCCCGGCCCCTCTATCACGAGGATCAGTTCCTGGTCCTTTCGGCCGGTCCGATGAGCCCGGGCGGCTTCGAGTACGAGAGTCACCGGGTACTCACCGAACGCGGCTATGAACCGGAACGGATCGACGGAAGCGAGCTCGCACGACGCTGCCCGGCCTGGAATGCCCTCGAGTACGCGGACGGCTATCTGAGTCCGCGGGGGGGATGGGCCGAGAGCGGCGCCGTGGTAACGCAGCTACTCGAACTGTGCGCCGAGGCCGGCGTGCAGACCCGGCCCACAGCGTGCACCGCATTCCTGACCGACGACACGCGAATCCTCGGCGTCCAGACCGCAGAGGGTGACATCCTCGCGGACGAGGTGGTCGTCTGCGCCGGCGCATGGACGCCCGCGCTGGTGCCCTGGCTCGGTCCGACGCTGAAGACGATCGCACAGCCCGTGCTCCACTTCGGTGTCGAAGACCCCGACGACTTTCGAGGTCCGCGCTTCCCTCCGTTTGCGGCAGACATCGCCGGTACCGGCTGGTACGGCTTTCCCGCATTGGACGACGGTCGCGTGAAGCTCGGGCATCACGGCCACGGGTATGAAGTGAACGCCGACGAAAAGGGCCGGGTCGAAGTCGACCACATAGCCCACGCCAGAGCATTCCTGGCGAAGGCTCTTCCCTCACTCGCCGAGGCACCCGTCGTCGGGAGTCGCGTCTGCTTGTATTGTGACAGCCTCGATGGCGACCTGCTCATCGACCGCGATCCTGACAGGGAAGGGCTCGTCGTCGCAGCGGGAGGGAGCGGACACGGCTTCAAGTTCGCTCCGGTCATCGGAGAGATCGTCGCTGACGTCGTGGAGGGCAGATCGAATCCGTGGCGTGAGCGATTCAGGTGGCGAACCGGTGGGAAATCCGGACGAGAAGAGGCGAGACTCCAAAACGGAAGGGACCCATAGCATGAAGATGATCTCGACGCCCAACAGTCCCCAGCCTGCCGGCCACTACAGCCAGGCCGTCGTTTACGGCGGCGTCGTTTACGTGGCCGGCCAACTCGGACGAGGTCCGGATGCCGCCGCGGGAGACGACCCCGGTGGAGCGGCGGAGCAGACCCGGCAAGCGCTCCTGAACGTTGCCGCTGTACTGGAGGCGGCCGGGTCGAACCTCGGTCGCGTAGTCCAGATGACCGTGTACGTCACCGACATCAGCCTGTGGGGCGAGGTCAACGAGGCCTATGCACAGGTGATGGGCGAACACAAACCGGCTCGTGCGATCGTACCGGTCAAAGACTTCGCGCCACCGTTCCTCGTCGAGATTGTCGCGACGGCGGCCCTGGCCTGATCAGGCCGTAAGGCGAAGGACCCTCAGACCCCCATGCGGGGAAGCGTCATGTTGTCGAGGAAGAGGCGATCCCTTCCTGACAGCGACTTCACGCCATCGGCGTCGACCAGCTCGAGAAGGCGAACGACCTCGTCTTGATTGAGCGGGTGAAGCTTGCGCATGGCGATGTCACCCCATCGCTCCCGGTCCACCTGGTTCTGAACGCCGGCCGACGAATAGTGTGAGTTCGGAGCTTCGATCCGCCGCCTGGCCGCGATCTGGCGTTTGCGCCAATTCCGATACCAGATCCGGAAAGCGAGCCCCCCCATCATCGTCATGAGCAGGGCAGGAAGCAGGATAGTCATAATTTCTAGCAACTTAGTGTCCAACCCGAAGGGCGGCCCCTGGCCGCCCGTGTCCGTATTCTGATAGACGGAATCTGAGGCTGAAAGGTTGCAGAATCCAAACTCTGGCCTGTTCGCGGCAACAGGTCGGCACACGGCGATCCCTGTAACCGCTAGTGTCCCTTGACCTTGCTGGGCTTGGCACTGACTGCCGGCTTGAGCGCGACGCGCCCCGGCCCGGCAGGTGCGGGACGTAGCACGGGACCGGCCACGGATCCCTCCTCCCGGACCTCGAGTACGTAATCGAACAGCTCGGGCCGCGCATCCACGGCATCCCCGCGGCTGAAGAGTACGATGCGGGGGATGTCGCCGAGGAGCCTCTTGGTGAGCACGAGTGTGCGAATGCGTGCTTCTTCATCCAGCCGGTCGAAGGGCTGCTCGAGCGGGAGCGAAGCGACGATCCGACCCCTCGCCGCGACCAGCGATGCGGCGGCCAGGCGGATCGCGACCCGACCAGCCGCGAGATCCTCTTCCGAGAGCGGCGTAAGCACCCCTTCGCTTCCCTGTAGGTGCACCGTGTGGTCGTCCAGGGTCATCGCGAGGATTCGTCCCCCCGAGATCCGGGACACGAAGCGCGACGCTCGATCCAGCAGGATGTCCACGGCCCGCGTCCGCTTCGCCAGACGAACTCGCATGAGTGCGCGGATGACGGCGCCCTCGGGCCCATCCCGAGGAGGATCCGGAGCGATCCCGCGGGACCCATCCAGCTCCTGCAGTCGGGCCCTGAGAAGTTCGAGCCGCTCGGAGCCGGCCTCGAGAGCGGCGTGTAGTCGGAACGAGCGACGCTCGAGCTCCTGCAGGTGCACGGGCTTCGGCTCGAGCTGCTCCCAACGGCTACGCCACCATCTGCCGTCCTGCACGACCGACTCCCACTCATCCTGAAGCTCTGTCAGCACCTCGTCGTAGTGACTCTCGAGCACCCGACCACAGGTCGGGCAGGGAGCGTCCGGACCCGAGGCCTCCATTCGCTTGATTCGAGCCCTCAACTCCCTGGCCCGGTCGCGGTACGCGTAGAGCGTCGTCTCGGCATCCTGGCGTTCGCGATGCCAGTCCATGGTCGCGACCTCCATGTCACCGTCGACTTCGGTGACGTCTGCCCGGCTATCCAGCAGCTCCCGCGGCCGCTACCTGCTCCGGATCGGTCCTCACGGCGCCGTGGACAGGCCGCTCCGGAGCCTCCGCCGCGATTTCCTCGGGGTCCTTCGCATGTGCTCCAAGGCGATCGAGCGCGCTGTCCGCCAGACCGAGCCCCCGACTCTCGGCGACGGCGTCGACAGCTCGCCGGAACGATCCGTCGAGCGTTTCCTGCTCGGTACCGGCCCACCACCGTGCGATCGCTCCGTCCGGTCCGGTCCGTCCGGCTTCCACGAAGAGATCGAGGACGGCGCGCCTCGCACGCCCACCACCCCCGAGGATGGCGGTAAGGCCGGGTGGGATCGAGGTGCTGACCCGACCGAGTCCAGTGAGCGTACCATCGAGCGCCGCGATTGCGCCGTGCGCTGCCGGTCGGGCCCGGTCGTCGTCCGGAATCAACTCCTGGACGAGCCCGTTCGTCGCCGCGGCGCTGGTGCCGTCGTGGGCGAGCTCGGCGAGGACCGCCTCTCGCATGAGCCGGGGGGCCTCCAGAGGAGACCAGGCCTCCGCCGGCACTCGTAGGTCACGGCCGGCCTCGACGGCGAGATGAAGCGCCTCACCCCGTAGCGCCCGAAGTGGCTCACCCTGCAGCGAGAGCAGGTCGATCGGCGTCGCACCCTGAAGCCGCAGCCGGACGATCTTGTCGGAGATCCCGCCCGGGACTTCTCCAGTGACCTCACGCACACGACGCCTGAGACGATCCGGGTCGCCGGGGCCGACCTTCACCGGCGCCAGCGCCACGACCGGCCGACCCGGAATCGTGTGGAAGCTCGACGTTCCGGACTCCAGATCGATCGTGAGGAAGCCCTTCTCGTCGGCAGCCTCCTTCCACGGATCGAGCGCCACCCGTTCGAGCGAACCGGGATACCGAACGCGGTCGGCCAGCTTCTTCCGCCGGTGCTCCCCGCCCAGGGCGACGTAATCCCATTCAGCAGGATCGACATGAATCCCGCCATCGCCTCCGCGCGCAGCTTCAGCATGGAGCACGAGAATATTCCAACGCATTCTCGGATCTGGATCCGGAAGTGCGGGAGCGTGTCGCGTCACCGCCCGATACGGAACCAGGCAGGCGTGCAGTCCGAGACGATCGATCAGAATCGAGCGCGTCAGCCCGGTGGCCGCCTCGACGTTGGGGAAGGTATCGAGCACCGCGAGCGCACCCGGATCACCTGGACGCCGTGGTGTGTCGCGGGGTCCGGCAACCATCAGCACCGGTGTTTCCGGCAACGAACTCCGAAGGGACTCGAGTCCTCTCGCCAGCGCGACCACCGCTCCGGCTGGCGGATCCGGGCGATCAAACACGTCCCCGGCCACGACCACGACGTCAGGTCGGAGCCGGACCACCTCCTGGCTCGCACGCTCGAACGCGGCCGCAACGTCTCGCTCTCGCATATCCGCACCGCGATCGATGCGGCCATACGCTCGGAAGCCGAGGTGCAGGTCCGACAGATGCGCGACGATCACGCGACCGACGCCCCCGCCGACTCCGCTTCGAATCCAGCGACCACGACGTCACGGTCGTCGGGCCCTGGGCGAGTCATCAGGATGTGCTCTTCTGTGAGGCGCCCCCCGTTGCTGCGGTACCGCGCGAGCGTCCATCCGTCCGGCACCTCCGGAAGACCCGGCTCCGAGGGTAGTGGACCCCAGGTAACCACTCCGCCCGGAGCGACCAGTTGCTTGAGCCGAGTTCGCGACCGCCTGGAAAGTCCGTTCACGCCACCGACGGGTGCCAACGCGGCGGTATCGATCAGGACGAGGTCGTAGCCAGGTGTGACCCCTTCGAGTCGGTCGTCGAAGTGGCCCACTTCGACCCGCAGTCGCTCTCCTCGCGCAATCGCGAGATCGGTGTCGAAGAACTCCCGCCCGAGCTCGATCACGGCACCGGTCCGCTCGATCACGTCTGCGACGCCAGTGGGGTGCTCTCTGAGAATGGTCCTGGGCGCGACAGAGGCCCCGCCCCCGAGCAAGAGCACGCGCCATCCAGCTTCCGCCTCCGGCATGAGCGCCCGGACCACAGCCACGTCCCAGGGAGTCTCGCCGTCCTTGCCGAACTCCGTCTCCCGCCGAACGTGAGGACCTTCGAGCAGGAACCGTGACCTGAGCCCGTCGACGGGCAGGCGTCGATCCTCGACTCGTACGTCTCCACCACGAGCGGGTCGACGGCCGAGTACGTCGATCTGCAGGCGTGCGCCGAGCACGCTCCCGAAGGTCATTCCTCCGAGCGAGAGCATCACCAGGCAGAGCACGAGCAACGAGCCCGGCATCGGTGCGCGCGGAAGGAGGAATCCGGTCAGTACGAATCCCAGCGCCGCTCCAGTCGCAGCCGAAGCCCCGGGCCCGCGAAGCCTCCCCCCGGGATCGGTCCTGGCAGACGTCCCGATTCCGCCGATCACCCCGCCGGCCGCATAGAGTGGGAGCCCCCCGAGAATCGCGAGCCCGAGCCCCTGGCCCAAGCGCGCATCCCCCAAGGCCGGCACCAGACTCCAGACCGTTCCGAAGCCCGCGGCGGTAAGGTACGCCATCAAACACAGGAGCCACCGCCGGCGAAGCCGATGGACGAGGTCCGGCCCCGGCCGCGGCGCGCTCCAGAGCCCTGCGGCGAATGCCGCACCCTCAACCGTGAGAATCGTGGTCAGCGATCGGACGAAGCCCGGCCCGTCGTAGAGGAGCAGCCCCATCGCAACCTCGGACGCAACGGCCGCCGAAGCTCCGACGAGAAGAGGTGGGAGCCAGCCGAGCCGCGGAGGCGGGCCGTTCACGTGGTCGCGGGGCCCATTCGACCCCTATGGAAGAGAAGAGCCTCACGGTCGGTCGATACAGCCCGGTCGACCCTGCCCAACAGGATCGAATGGTCTCCTCCGGACATAACGTCATGGAGCGAGCACTCCAGACAGGCCACGGCACCCTCGATGACCGGAGCCCCCGAATCCCCCCGCACCCACGAGACGTCCTCGAAGCGTCCTTCCGATGGTTCGCTCGCGAATCGCTGAGCCGCCGACGCCTGGTCAGCGGCGAGGATGTTCACCGAAAAGGCGGCCGCGGCCACGAGTCTGTCGTGGCAGGACGATCCGCGGCCGATGCACACGAGCACCAGAGGGGGATCGAGCGACACCGACGTGAACGAGTTCACGGTCAATCCGTACGGTTCCGTTACCGAGTCACCCGCCGCGACGATCGTGACCCCGGTAGGGAACGAACTCATCACCTCGCGTAGCGTCGCATCCATTTCAGAACCGTCCATTTCAGCTTGCTCACCGAGGGGGCGACGCTAGCTTGTGAGGCCCGGGATCCGACGCAGGACTCGGGCGAGGCGCCGACCCAAGGGCTTGATGCGAAAGCACTTACTAGCAACCGCGGTGATCTTAACCGTGGCCACAGGCTGCGACAACGTGGCCTTTGGTGGAATCGACGTCGAGTTGAAGCCGCCGCCCACGACGTCGCGCGGATCGGCAACCCAGGAGACGGACGTCGAAGTCGACTCGGCCGAGAACCTCGCCGGACCGATCCTGCTCGCCGGACTCAGGAACGGAAACCGAGGGGAATTCGTCGTCGTCGGCGAAGTACATCCTGGCCAATTGCACCCCTTCCCCAATCCGGACTTCGAGGGAGACGCCGCCCGCCTTGCGACACTCATGGCTCCAGGCTCCGAGTGGACGCTCTTCGCGGAAGGCGTTCGCGTAGGGAGCATGGTGGCGGACGAGACGGGCGTGGCAGCCGGATACTGCGGCGAGCGAGCGATCATCTCGGGCGTGGTGGAGTTCATTCCACCGGCAGCGGGCGCAACAAAGCTCCTGGCTCTACCCGCTGCGGACGCCGCGGGTCGGCCATACGACAACTACCGCGCCATACCCCACGAATACGATCAACGCGTCGCTTCGCTCACCATTGCCGGCGAGGTCATCCGGGAGGTGGGGGCGACGCTGCCACCCCTCGGAGTATTGGATGCGAGGGACCACATTCAGGCGTTCCAGCTTACGAACGTCACCGGCATGACGGTCGCCGCGACCTTCATGCATCAGGATGAGCTCGTCGTCGCATCGCCGAGACAGGGTGCCTACTCGCTCTTCGTCATGGGTCAACAGCAGGGGGAGCTGTATCAGAACACGTATTCCCTGTATCGGTCTGTGGAAGCCGAGGGGAAAGGCGCTCCCCGTTACTTCGATCACCTGGATTGGGATGGGGACGGAACGGACGAGATTCTCCTCGACGTTCTCGGGTCCGATCGACGCTGGTTCGCGGCGTTGAGCCAACGAAACGGCGCCTGGGTGAGGACTTTTCAGGATTCGTGCGGCTCCGGCTCCAGCTCGGGACGGTGATGGCGCGGCTCGGGCCGCGCTCCTTCCAGGTCCTGATCGGCACCATCTCCTGTGTGCTCGCGGTCGCGTGCGCACCTGAACGGACTCCGGAGCCGTCGGGCGAGGCAGGGCCGCGCCTCATCGACGCATCCGGGATCGAACACGGCTTCGAGCCTCCCGCGTCCAGGATCGTTTCTCTCGTCCCTTCCGCCACGCAGACACTTCACGCCATCGGCGCGGAAGGTGCGCTCGTCGGACGCACGGACTTCGACACCGAGGACTGGGCCCAGGCTCTTCCGTCCGTCGGGGGCGGGTTGGGCCCCAACCTCGAGACCATCGTCTCGCTTCGGCCCGATCTCGTAGTGCGCTTCGCTGGTGAGCAGGACCCGAGAACTGTCGAGCGGCTGGACGAGCTTGGAATTCGTCACGTAGCCGTCCGTCCGGACCATGTCGAGGACATCTACTCGATGACCATCCTCCTCGGCCGCGCGACCGGACGATCACATCAGGCCGACTCGTTGGTCTCGGCCATCAAGGACGACCTCGCGGATCTTGCCGCGTCCGTCCACGACCGACCCCGTCTCCGGGTAGCGTACGTGCTCGGGGGATCTCCGCCCTGGGTCGCGGGACCCGACACGTACATCGCCGAGGTACTGGAGATTGTCGGCGGAATCAACGCGTTCGAGGACCTCGATGCCCTCTACACCTCGGTGAGCCCGGAGGAGTTCCGCATTCGTGAGATCGATGTGATCCTCATGTCCGCCGACACAGACTTCGACCGTGCGTTGGCACCAGGAGCCCGGATCGAGATCGTGGGGGCGGGTCTTGAACTCCCCGGACCTGGAATCGCCGAGGCGGCGAGGAGCATCGCCCGAAGTCTGCACGGAAGCGGTAACGGATGAGGCGGTGGACGTTCGGGTTCGTTCTGCTGGGTCTCCTGGCACTTTCCGTGGTCGTCGGAGTCCGGTTCGGTTCGGTGCCCTTCTCCACAGCTGAGGTTCTCGCGGTATTGGGGGGGAAGGGAGATCCTGTCGCACGTGACATCGTGCTGGGGCTACGCCTCCCCCGGGTCCTGTTGGGTGTGTTCGTCGGGGGCGGCCTGGCCATCGCCGGCGCGACCTTCCAGGCCCTTCTCAGAAACCCACTCGCAGAACCCTACATCCTCGGCATCTCAGGGGGTGCGTCCGTCGGTGCGGTCCTGGTTCTGGCGCTCGGGCTCGCGACGGCCGCGTCGTGGACCCTCCCCCTGGCAGCGTTCGCCGGGGCGATCGTCGCGATCGTGATGGTGTTTGGAGTCGCGACCGCCACAGGCCGAGCGATGGACGTGCGCGTCCTCCTGCTCGCGGGCGTCGTCGTGGCCGCCTTCTTCTCCGCGGTCATCGCCCTAATCCTGTCAGTATCTCCCGCGCGGACCATCCAGAGTGCGGTCCTGTGGATCATGGGAAGCCTGGCCGCCGCGAGCTGGCGTAGCGTGGTCCTCGCGGCAGCGTACACCGTGCCGGCCTCGGTCGTCCTGCTCACCATGGCGCGATCACTCAACCTTATGGCGATCGGAGAGGAGACGGCTTACTACCTCGGTGCCGACGTCGAGAAAGTGAAGCGTGGAGCCCTTCTCATCGCCGCACTCATCACGGCTTCGGGTGTCGCGGTCGCGGGCGTCATAGGATTCGTCGGGCTGGTCGTACCCCACGCGGTGCGGTTGCTCGTCGGCTCGGACCATCGGGTGCTCCTTCCGCTTTCCTTCCTCGCAGGTGGTGTGTTCCTGACCCTGGCCGACCTCGCAGCGAGGCTCGCGCTCGCGCCCGTGGAAATTCCGATCGGCGTCGTGACCGCCTTCGTGGGTGTGCCGTTCTTCCTTCTCCTGTTGCGGCGGAGCCTGACCGCATCATGAGGCTCTCCACTGAGGACGTCGTCGTACGGTATCCGGGCCGAGACACACCAGCCCTCGACGGTGTGAGCATGAACGTCCCGGCAGGATCCTTGTACGCCGTGCTCGGACCCAACGGCTCGGGCAAGTCGACGCTCATGAAGGGATTGCTGGGTATCTCCCCGCTCGAGTCCGGTTGCGCCTCGCTCGACGGGCGAGCCACCGCGGAGTGGAGTCGGGCCGACCTGGCGCGGAGCGTCGGGGCCGTCGCCCAGACCGAGTCCATCGCCTTCCCACTCACGGTCCGTGAGCTCGTAAGCATGGGCCGGTATCCACACCTGGGGGCCCTGGCGTCGGAGCGAGACGTGGACCGGGATGCCGTGGATCAGGCTTTGACCCAGTGTGACCTGACGGACCTCGTCGGGCGGGATGTGACCACACTTTCGGGCGGGGAGTTCCAGAGGGCACGAATCGCGCGTGCCCTGGCGCAGGAGCCACGAGCCCTGGTGCTGGACGAACCCACGGCCAGTCTGGATATCCGCCATCAGATGGTAATTCTCGAGCTCCTCAGAACCTCCGCCGACCGCGGCATGACCGTGCTCTTGATCACGCATAGTCTCGACCTCGCGGCACAGTTTTCGGACCACATGCTCCTGCTCTCCGGCGGCTCGGTTGCGGCCGAAGGCACTCCCGACCAGGTGGTGCGGGAGGAGATCCTGGCCGAGGTCTACGGATGGCCCGTTTCCGTTCACCGAGACGAACACTCGGGCACACCGAGGGTGACCCCGCTACGCTCGAGCTGACGTCACCCCTTGATCAGTACTTAGGAGCGGCCGCCTCAGCTTCCTCTCGCAAGGCCACGTAACTCGCATGGCGCGAGCGATGGATCGCGCCCTGCTCGATGGCCTCGAGGACACCGCAATCCGGCTCGTGGACGTGTGTGCACTCGCGGAAGCGACACTGATCGGAAAAGCGCGCGAACTCGGGAAAGCAATGCGCGACCGCCCGAGGCTCCACGGCCCACAATCCTACGTCGCCGAAGCCCGGCGTGTCGGCCACGTAGCCGCCGCACTCCAGCGCGATCAGCCTCGAACCCACCGTGGTGTGACGCCCGGTCCCCGTTCTCTCCGACACCGCACCGATGCGAAGGGCGAGACCCGGCTCGATCCTGTTCAAGAGTGACGACTTGCCCACGCCGGAGGGGCCGATGAGCGCGGAGGATCCCGAACAGATCTCGCGGTGAAACTCATCCATGCCCAGTCCCGTTTCTGCGCTGGTCACGAGTACGCCGTATCCGACCGACTCGTAGATCTCGGCGAACCCGGCGCCCGCTTCGGCCGCACCTTCCAGCTCGGCCTTGTTCAGCACGAGCGTGGGGTGCATCCCGCTCGATTCGATCAGCACCAGAATCCGATCGATGAGCGATGCCGTGGCCACGGGAGCCCGTAGGGATACCACGGCGAACACACGATCGAGGTTCGCGGCCAGGATCTTGGCGGCTCGCCCCCCTCTGCCTCGCCTGACCAGCTCGGTCGTGCGCGCATCGACGGTGTCGATCGTCCACGCGTCCCCCGACTCCGCGACTACGACCCGATCGCCTATGACCACGCGACTCCCGGTACGGGTCTGTTGCTTGAGTCGGCCGCGCAGCGAGGCTTCGATCGTCCCTCCGTCGTCCAGCGCGACCGCGTAGACCCCACCACCCGTTTCGTGGACGGTGCCATGGCGGTGTTCAGTCATCCGTGCGGCACCCGAACGGAAAAACCCCCTGTCGGAGCAGATCGCTCATCGACAGAGGGCTCCCGATTTGATTGCAGAAACCGGCGACCGCCGCTAGCGGTCGCAGGCCCATGATGTCATGCCGCGAACGACTCCAGAGCATTGCCCTTCTCACCCTCGCGTAGACGACGGAGCGCCCGGTCGCGGAGCTGACGGATCCGCTCACGCGTCACGCCGAGCATGTTGCCGATCTCTTCCAGCGTGTGCTCACGCTCACCCTCGAGACCGAAGTACAGACGCAGAACCTTCGCGTCACGTGCTTCGAGCGTAGAGAGCGCCGCCGTAATCGTCTCGGTCAGAAGCCGGCCTTCGACCTCGACCTCGGGCTCGGCGGCCTCTTCCGTAATGAACCGTTCGACGAGCTGCGAATCCTCAGAGTCACCGATGGGCGCGTCGAGACGGATCTCGGCCGCGTTCAACGTCTGGAGAGATTCCACCAACTCCGGCGTCAGATGTGTCGCCTCGGCGAGTTCGTCCGTGCTCGGCTCACGCCCCTTCTCCTGCTTGAGACGCTCCTTCTCACGGAAGATCCGAGCCAGATCGCTCGCACGGTTCAACGGCACACGAACTGCGCGGCCGTGGTTTGCGAGCGAAGCGAGGATCGCCTGACGAATCCACCACACCGCATAACTGATGAACTTCACGCCCTGCTCGGGATCGAACTTCCGGGCAGCCGTGACGAGGCCGACGTTGCCTTCCTGGATCAAGTCGGTGAGGGAGACACCGCGGTTCTGATATTTCTTTGCAACGCTAATGACGAAGCGCAGGTTCGCTCGCGCGAGCTCCTGAATTGCCTCCTGGTCGCCCTTCTGGGCACGAGCGCCGAGCTCTTTTTCACGCTCTGGCGTGATGAGCTCGTGACGACTCACATCGCGGAGGTACTGATCGAGAGCACTCTGTTCCTCGACACTGGCATCGAAGCCGGAAAGGAGGTTGCCCTTTCCCCGACGCTTCCGACGCTTCGTGGTCGTGGGAGCTGCCATCGTTTTGATTTCTCCTTCGGGGCCCCCGCGTTGCTCGGCTTGTCCGAGTCGTCCGAGGAGGCATCTAATGCTCACAATCGTAAGATTCTGAGCCGTTTATGATGGAGGGTAACGATCGAAGTGTCAAGATGAGCGAAATCTCATCGATGGGACTCCGTTCAGGGACGACACACTCGGCTTTTGCCGATTTCTGCTGAGAGAGGGCACGATTCGGTGCCCGGCGTAACAGCCCCTTGAACCCAACGCATCTGGTAACCCCCATATGGGGCTCAGTTCCTCTCCGCGCCAGCCCCCGGTTGCCGCCGCACCTCCGCCATCTCTACCTTCGTGCTCCGCTTTACACCCCCTCGACACGCCTCACCAAGCCTTCGCACGTGCCAAACTCGCCCGTCGTGACCGGACTCACCGACATCGGCAGGACCCGGAAGAGGAACGAGGACTCGATATCATTGCGCCCTGAAGTCGGGGTCGCGGTCGTCGCAGACGGTATGGGGGGACACCCGGGTGGAGACGTAGCCAGTCGGATTGCGGCCGATACGGTCGCGGCCCTTCTGGAGGAGGCTCAGGCCGATCTCGAGTCTTCGACAGACTTCAACCGCAGTCTTCGCGAGGTGATGACGGACGCGGTGCGAGCTGCGCACAGCGCCATTCGCGCGCAGGGCACTGAGGAGCCGGAGCTGGATGGCATGGGGACCACGCTGACGGCGATGATCGTGGACCCTCATTCGGACAACTACGTCATGGGGCACGTCGGTGACTCGCGCGCCTATCTCTTCAGAGACGGCCAGCTGACGCAGATCACCCGAGACGACACGTGGGTCCAGGATCGGATCGAGAAGGGTGACATCCCCGCGGAGGCCGCTCGCCGACACCCCTTCGGCCATCTGCTTACGCAGTGCCTGGGGCTCGAAGACCCTCCGGTTCCGCAGATCCTGGAAGGAAAGGTGGAGGTGGGAGATACCTATCTACTCTGCACCGACGGTCTGGTGGGAATGCTCGAGGATTTCGAGATGGAGCGCATGCTCAACGATCACCTCGCGATCGACGGGACGCACGAATCGCGGGATGCTTCCTCGGCGATCCAGGCCTTGCTCGATGCCGCGAACGAAGCGGGTGGGTACGACAACATCACGGCCGCCCTCGTTCGGATCGACCCCTCCAGCTAGCGGCGTGCCGAGAGGTCAGGCGGTACTGACCGGCCTCGTGATTCGATCGAGGACCTGATCCGCCGAGACCTCTCTTCTCTCGAACGTGAAGACCCTCAAGACGCGCGCAGTCGTGTAGAGCTCGCGAGAGACCTTGGGAAGGTCGAGGATCCCCTCCACGCCCTCGAGGTCCAACCGCTGGATGTCACCTCCACGCCGCTCGACGAGGAGATCCAGCTGGAACATCGCCGGCTTGACCGGGAAGTCGATCACGACCTCCCCGGTCTCCAGGCCGAGCTCCGCGGCGAGATCGTCCTCGATCGCCCTCTTCCAGGGTGAATCTCCAACCGCCCAGTCCTCGACCTGCCTCCCGGCCAGGTCCGCGGCCGTGAGCTCGAGCGCCCGCTTGGGCAACCTCCGCTGACGGAGTGCCGGCAACCAACGCGTACCGATTCGTTCGGCAACCTCACCGTCGTCCTCCATCACCCGACGCCCGATCTCATAGAGGAGTTCCTCGTCGGTCGGGCCGATCAGCTCCTCCGGATCGAGCAGCCCTCCCCGCACGGCTTCTTCGACGATTCGCTTGTAGAGTGCCGTCGCCGCCCGGACGGCGTGATGCCAATAGACATTCCTGAACATCTGGTACTTCGCGAAGAGCAAAGACTCGAGCGCCGCCACGGCCTTCTCGTGGACCCCGACTTCATACCGGCCCGTCCCAGGGTCTTCGAGGAGTGTCAGGCCCTGCAGGAGGCGCGACACGTCGACCTCACCATACGGGACACCGCAAAAGCGCGCATCGCGGCGCAGGTACTCCATCTTGTCGAGATCGAGGCTGCCGCTCACCAGCCCTCTCAGCGGGATCTCGCTGTCACCTCGGATCAGCTCGTGGATCCGTTCGGGTGCCGTAAGGCCCAACGGCGCCAGGGCGTCTCTCAGGGCTGGAGAGGCGAAGAACCGCTGGCTGACCTCTTCGTGATGCGCCGGCAGGTGCTCCGTCTCCAGTTCCTCGAGCGCATGGGAGTAGGCGAAGTGACCGATGTCGTGCAGGAGCGCCGCGTAGGGAACGACTTCCTCACCCTCCCAGGCCTCCGGCGGAACGCCCCCACGGTCGTGGAGATGCCGCAGCGCGGTCTTCGTGAGGTGATAGACGCCCAGCGCGTGATCGAACCGTGTGTGCGTCGCTCCGGGATACACCAGATGGGCCAGCCCCAGCTGACGGATGTAGCGAAGTCTCTGGAATTCGGCCGTATCAATGATCCGCACTGCGGTCGGATCGAGTCGGATCGTCTCCCAGAGCGGGTCGCGAATCACCTTACCAGGTCCTGTCGTGGTCATGCCGAAGTGTACCTGTGGGGCCGGAGCGGGGCGAATGGCGGAAAAGGTCGTTTGGCGACCAGAAGCGCACACCTATATCTTCCCGAAGAAACAGCGAAAGCGCCACCCTTCGTTCACCTGCCTGGTCACCGCTCGCGGAAGGCCGCTCCATCCATACCGCCGTGCACGCCAACCCCACCCTCAGAGAACACGTTCGGGCGCAGGCCGAGAACCGGCCCGGCGTGTACCGAATGTTCGGGCCAGGCAACGAACTGCTCTACGTGGGGAAATCGGTCCACGTGCGGACGCGGGTCCTGTCCTACTTCAGGGCGACGCGCGGCGAGAAGGCCTGGGAATTGATTCGCGAAACGGCACGCATCGAGTGGGACTACGTCCCCAACGAGTTCTTCAGCCTCATTCGCGAGATGAAGCTGATCCAGCAGTGGCAGCCGAGGTTCAACGTCCAGCACAAGCGAAAGCGGATCTACGCGTTCGTGAAGGTCACGGCGGAATCCGCGCCACGCGTCCTTCCCGTGACCCGCATCGTCGATGACGGCGCGACCTATTACGGACCCTTCCCGAGGGTCAGAGCGGTGGCTCAGACGACGCGTGAGCTGGGGCACGTGCTCGGGCTCCGTGACTGTCCGGGGACCACGCCCGTCTTCTTCAGCGACCAGCTCGAGATGTTCGGCGCAGGTCGGATTCCGCACTGCATGCGCGCGGAACTCCGCACCTGCCTCGCGCCCTGCTGCGGACGACCGACCGCGTCCGCCTACGGAGACGCGGTCGACATGGCGCGCCGCTTCCTCGAGGGCAAAGCGGATGCCCCCCTGGCCGAACTCGAGCACCAGATGGAGGGAGCAGCGAAGCGGATGGACTTCGAGTACGCGGGATTGCTACGGGATCGCCTCGAGCGACTCCGGGCCTTCCGAGATCAGCTCGTCGCGTTCCGAGGGGCCGTGAAGGACCTGAACTTCGTCTACCGCGTTCCCGGCTTCGCGGGGGACGATCGGGTCTACCTCATCAGGCGTGGGCGGATTCGCCGCCAGATGGCCCATCCCAAGTCGAAACGGGCACGCGAACGTGTCTCACGCGCCATCGATGACGTGTACGGGGAAACCGACCCTGGCCCCGTCGGGCTCTCCCCTCAGGACGCCGCCGAGATCCTTCTCGTTGCTCAGTGGTTCAGGCTGAACCCGAAGGAGCGCAAACGGACCGTTGCGCCGGCAAAATGGCTTGAGGAGAAGCGACCGGCCTAGGGTGCCTCATCCGCTTCCTGTCCCCCCTGAAGCACATCGTACTTCAACAGCACGATCCCTGAGGCGAACGTCTCCTCGCTATGAAGCTCCATCTTCGTGGGAGCCGCCGATCCGGGCAGCAGCGGAATCCCGCTGCCCAGCAGGGTCGGGATGACCGCCACCTCGACCCGGTCGACCAGGCCGGCATCCAGCAGGCTCTTGAAGAGCACACCTCCGCCGAATAGCCAGATGTCCTTCCCCTCCTCGGCCTTGAGCGCTGCGACGGTCGCCTCGACGTCGGAAGAGATCAACGTGACCTCCGGATAGGTCGAAGCATCCAACGTCGTGGAGACGACGTAGGTCGTCATTCCGTCGAGTATCGAGCGCCCTTCAGGGGTCTGCATGATTTCCCACGTGCCCCGGCCCATCAACAGCGTGTCGATCTTCTCCAGGTACGAGGCGAAGTCGATGGCGTCGTCCGCCGGGATCCAGTCGTACCCGCCTTCATTGTCGGCGATGTAGCCGTCGAGGCTCTGGGCTACGGAGTAACGCAAGCGTCTCATCGAGTCTCATTCCTTGCCTAGAAGACCGGTCCCACAGCCTCTCGCACCGACTCGAGTTCCTCGATCGCCTCAGCATTCGGCTGTGTTATCAGACTCACCGCGATACAGCAGATCATCCCCGCAGCGAAGCCCGGGATCATCTCATACAAGTCGTAGAATCCGGCCTTGAACATCTCGACCCAGAGCACCGTACTCGCGAAACCACCGATCATGCCCGCAACGGCCCCTTCTCGAGTGGTTCTCTTCCAGAAGAGTGAGCACAGCACGACAGGTGTGAAGGCGCAGGCGATCCCCGACCAGGCGAAGAGAACGAAGTCGAAGATCACTCGGACCTCCAGCAGTGCGACGACCAGACCTACCAGGCCGATGACCACCGTCACGCCTTTGCCCATCATCGACAGCGACCGCTCCGACGCGGTGGAGCCGAGTGCCTTCTGGACGACGTCCCGCACCACCACCGAGGACGCCAGGATCAACAGCGAATCGACCGTGGACATGATCGCTGCGAGCACCACCACCAGGAACACGCCTGTGAAGAAGGCAGGAAACAGCTCCGCGCTCATCTGCGGGAGTATCGTCTCGGGGTCGGCCAGCCCAGGGAAGAGCGTCCGGCCCGCCATCCCGCCGAAGACCGCGCCGACGTCGAAGCCGATCACGCACAACACCGCCCAGAAGCCTCCATCCACGATCTGTTTCTGATCGCGTGCCGCCATGAACCGCGTGAGCAGCTGAGGGGATCCGAGGAAGGCGAGTCCGATCGCCACCGAGCCCGCCGCGCTCGCGATCCCCGCGGCGCCTAGGCCGAACGCGCCCATCGGGTCGAGAAGGGCGGGGTCCTGGGCACGCAGATCCGCGATCATCTCACCCCATCCTCCAGCCGCCGCGATGCCTACGATCGGCAACGTGATGAGGCAGCCCAGCATCCAATCCAGACGCCCTGCGTGTATCCCGTCCCCAGGAAGGAGTCGAACGCCTTACCCGAAGCCGTGAGCTGCGCGGCGACATAAGCCATCACCATGCTCAGGATGATCAGCGCCGACAGCCACCGGAACACGTGGCTCGTGTCCCGGAACCGCTCCGTCAGGTAGTCCGGCACCGTGATCGCGTCGTAGCGATCCGTGTACTCCTTGAACGGTCGAGCCACCCAGATCCAGGCACACGCGACCCCGAGCACTTCGCCCATGATGATCCAGAACGCGTGCACCCCGATCGCGTACCCCATGCCCGTGAGACCCAGCAGAAGCCAGGCACTCTCCCCCGTCGCGTTCGAGCTGAAGGCGATCACCCACGCAGGCAGCTTCTTGCCCGCAACGTAGTAGCCCTTCAGGTCCCCAGATTCGCGCCCACCCCAGAATCCGATCGCGAGGAGAATGATCAGATAGCCGACCAGGACCCCGAGGATGGTGGCAGAGGTCACTCGCCCGCACCCTTCCGATCACGTCGACGAGCGCGGATGAACACGACCTCGAGGCCGAGGCCCAGCCCGACGGAAACGAAGAGGAGGATCCAGGCGTCGAGGGGCAGACCGAACATTACTGTCTCATCCCCCCACCCGGTCCACCGCCCGCCCCAACTTCTCGATTCCCTCAGCCATTTCGGCCTCGGTAATCAGCAGCGACGGTCCGATCCGGATGACGGTGCCGTTCAGCCCCCCCTGCCCGACGAGCACACCCTCCTCGCGGGTCGCTGCCATGAGAGCAGCGGTCCGCGCCGTGTCAGGCTCCTTGGACTCGGGGTCCTTCACGATCTCGATGCCCTGCATGAGGCCCATCCCGCGCACATCGCCGATCCAGGACGGATGACGATTCTGCATCTCGACGAGCCCGGCCCGTAGTTGCTCCCCGCGCTCACGCGCGTTCGTTGGCGCGTCGTGGTCGCGCATCTCGTCCTGCGTCGCGCACAGCGCGGCCATCGAGACCGGATTGCCGCCGAAGGTCGAGATCGTCTTGCCCTTCCATCCGTGGGCGATCTCGTCGGTGGTGATGGTCGCGCCGACCGGCGCCCCGTTCGCGATCCCCTTCGCCATCACCATGATGTCCGGCTCGACATCCCAGTGTTGAATCCCGAACCAGTGGGTGCCGCATCGGGCGAAGCCCGCCTGCACCTCATCGATGATGAGCAGGCCACCGTAATGGCGGATAACCTCGGCGGCCTTCTGGAAGTACCCGGGCGGCGGGACGACGTAGCCCGCCACTCCCTGGATCGTCTCTGCAATGAACGCGGCGGGACGGCCATTGGTCGTGGTGATGATCACCTCTTCGAGGTCGTCGACGAACTTGTCGACGCAGGTATCGTCACAGGGCTGCTTATACGGGCACCTGTAGGGGTTCGGGCCCTTTGCGTGTTTGATGCCGGCGACGGGAGTCGCAAGCGGTCGCCACCCGGAGTGCGCGGTGACACTCGTGGCCATGAATGAGCGGCCGTGGTATCCGACCCGCAATCCGATGATCTCGCTCCGCCCCGTGGCGAGACACGCCATCATCAACGCCGTCTCGATCGCTTCGGTGCCCGAGTTGCTGAAGAAGGTCCGCTTCAGCGCACCCGGCGAGATATCCGCGATTTTTCGTGCCGCCTCGACCTGCATCTCGTGCGCATAGAGCGTCGAGATGTGGCCAAGCTTGTTCATCTGTTTCGTCGTCGCATCGATCACCCGCGGATTGCAGTGCCCGACGGAGGTCGTGAGGATGCCACTGAAGAGGTCCAGGTACTCGTGACCCTCCGGATCGCGGACCCGGACACCCTCACCATCGGACAGAACCAACGGTTCGTCGTACAGGTGGAGGATCGAGGGCAGGAGGTACTCCCTTTGTCCGTGCACCGTCTCCGCACTCGTAACGGTCTTCGCCAAACCTTTGCTCATTCGGTCACCACCGTGAGATCACGACTCGCTGGTCGGTATAGAAGGCGACCCCATCTCGGCCCTGGGCCTTGAGATCGCCGAAAAAGGACTGTTTCGATCCGCCGAACGGGAAGAACGCCATCGGCGCGGCCACTCCGATATTCACACCGATCATGCTGATGCCCGCCTCGTACCGGAACTCGCGGGCGGCCCTTCCACTCGTGGTGAAAATGGAGCAGGCATTTCCGTACCGGCTCCCATGCATCATCGCGATGGCTTCGTCGATGTCGCTGGCTCGATTGATCGCCGCAACCGGCCCGAAGATCTCTTCGGTCCCAATCGAAATGTCGGTCGCGACATCCTCGAAGACCGTCGGTCCGACCCAATAGCCTCCCTCGAGCCCCTCGACGGTCGCACCCCTGCCATCGAGGCTGATCTTGGCACCATCCGCAGCACCTTGATCGATGTAGGCGTGCACACGGTCACGATGCTCCGCGGAGATCACCGGACCCATGTCGGTACCGGCCTCGAGCCCATCCCCCAGCCGTATCGAGGCCGCCGAATCGAGCATTCGCTCCCGAATCTGGGCGTGGGCGTCACCCACACCCACGATCACGCTCCCCGCCAGACAGCGCTGTCCCGACGACCCGAAGATCGATCCGTGACACGCCTCGTGCGCCAGATCCATGTCGGCATCCGGCAGCACGATCATGTGATTCTTCGCACCGCCGAGCGATTGAACACGCTTGCCCGACGCCGAGGCCCGACGGTACACGATCTCCGCCACGCGACTCGATCCCACGAAGGAGATCCCGACGATGTCCGGGTGATCACACATCGCCTCGACGGTCTCTTGACCACCGTGCACGACGTTCAGCACACCGGGGGGAAGGCCTGCCTCTTCGGCCAACTCGATGATCCGCTGATGTGTAAGCGGGTCCTGCTCGCTCGGTTTCAGGACAACCGTGTTTCCTGTGGCGACCGCGTAGGGCCAGAACCACAGCGGAATCATCACCGGGAAGTTGTACGGAGTAATGACCCCGAATACCCCCAGTGGCTGCCTCCACGACGCGCTGTCGATTCCCGGTGCGACCTCCTCGACCGTGTCGCCCATCATCAGCGTCGGGATGCCACAAGCGTGCTCTACGTTCTCGATACCTCGCTGGACCTCGCCTCGTGTCTCGGCGACAACCTTCCCGTGCTCTGAGGTGAGCAACCGGGCGAGCTCCTCCTTGTTCTCCTCGAGGAGCGCCTTCAGGCGGAACAGCACACGCGCCCGCTGCGGAGCCGGCGTAGCGCGCCAGGCCGGAAAGGCCGCCTTCGCCGCCTGCACGGCTGCATCGACGTCCGTGCCGGTCGACAGGGGCACCCGACCGATCTCCTCGCCCGACGCGGGATTTCGGACCGCGAGCGTCTCCGTCGCCGAGGAGTCACGCCACCCACCCCCGACGTAGTTGCGAACGACTTCGCTCATGGAATCGCCTACATCCTAGGGCTGCTGTTCGAACTCCGAACCGCCGGACTGCACGTCGGCCACTGACCCGGACCACCACCCCGACCCGTTATGACCGAGCGGCGCGTGCGGTCCACGAACTCGGGATCCTCGGACGCCAGATAAACGAGCGACGCAGTGAGCACCGCGTTGTTCTTGAGGTCGTCGAAAACCAGCTTGTCGTACGTATCCCGGTGTGTGTGCCAGGTGTGCGAGCCGTAGTCCCAGCTCAACGCGCCGAGGCTGAACCCCGGCGCACCGTAGCAGACGAACGAGGCGTAGTCGGAGCCACCGCCACCCGGATTACCCGGCAGATCGAGCTCGACGTGCTGCGCCACCTCTGCGGGCACCTGTGCCATCCAGTTCGCCAGCGATCCCGTAGCGCCCACCAGTCCCTGCGCCGATATGCGGACGACCCGGCCGGTACCGTTGTCCTGATTCCAGAGTGCCTGGAGCCCTTCCACGACCTCTGGATGGTCCTCGGTATACGCACGCGAACCATTGAGACCCTGCTCTTCACCGCTCCACAGGCCGATCAGGATCGTCCGCTTCGGGTTCGGATAGGCCTCCTGCAGAATGCGCATCGTCTCCATCATGAGGACCGACCCCGAGCCGTTGTCCGTCGCGCCCGAGCCGCCCTCCCAGGAGTCGAAGTGTGCGGACAGCATCACGTACTCGTCCGGCAGCTCCGTGCCTGGGATCTCACCGATCACGTTGTAGACAGGGACTTCGCCGCGGTTCTCAGCCTCAGCCGTGACCCGTAGGATCGGGTCCTGGCCGTTGGCCGCGAGCCGATGGACGAGGCTGTAGTCCTCACACCCCAGCTCGAAAGTCGGCGTCTCTCGGTTGTACGCATTGAAGACGCGCGTCGTGCCATACGAGCCGGGCCACTGCGACGTCACGATCCCGGCCGCGCCCGCTTCCTCGAGCTGGGCATGAAGGTCCCGACGACGCCCGTCCGTCGACCCCGTCGCGGCGAGGCTCCGGTTCCACGCCTGTGAACCTGCCGAACGGGTCTGCTGCATCCGCTCGATCGAGGCTGGCATGCCGTATTCCGCCCACTGCTCCGCTGCCCGACACGTGGGCTCCGGGTACGACATCATCACCCACTTTCCGCTGACCGTCCCGAGGAAGGACTGCCAGTCTCCGGGCGACGAGATCGTGGGCAGATAGGCCACCTCTCCTTCAACCGGTCGACCGTCTGTGCCCGGGCTCCACGCGAGGATCCTCCCCTCGAGAGACCGTACTCGAGGAGAGATCAAATCGACGTGGCTCACGCCGCGATCCCATCCCTCCCACGTGCCGTACTGCTCGAGTCGGGCATCGACGCCCCACGAATTCAGCTGCTCCGCCGCCCACTTTTGAGCCGCCTCGATCCCGGGCGACGCCGTCAGGCGAGGGCCGATCGAGTCGAGAAGCGCCTGCGCGAGGGACTCGAAGTGTGAGTTGCTCATCCCCTCGTTCCAGATCTGGCGCAGTACCGGATCGTCCGTGGCGAGTCGCTGTGCGTCCGCGTCCGCAGGCACAACACCAATCCCGACTACCAGAAGGGCGACTGCCCTGAGCGCGTTGATCTTCCTCATCGTCATCTGCCTCGTTCCTTGGTGTTCATCGTGAACCCTCGAGGGCTCCATTCGACCGCCGCATGATCTCCATGAGTCGATCGTGCGGAAGCGCTGGAACCGTGTATCCGTTGATGCCCGTCATCGTCTCGGCGGCGAGCATGGCGTTGAGAATGGCCTCCTCCGTAGCGTGCACCGAGGCCGATATGAACGGGTTGAGACTGTCATTCGGGAGCATCTCCAGGCTGACCGCTCGACCTCGCTCCGCCGCAGCCTCGCGATTCGCGGTCGTGAAGCCGATGAAGATGTCCCCCGAACCGTTGTAGCCCATCCCGCCGATACGAGCGAGACCCATCGTCGTGCGTGTGACGAGTCGCTTGATCTGCGTGGGAAGGAGTGGCGCGTCCGTCGCGAGCACGATGATGATCGAACCCGCAGATTCGGGGATCGGGTCGAGTTGTCCCTCGGAGTCTTCCACCCCTTCGCACCAGGGAACTCCAGAGCGCCTTGCCTCAGCAGGCACCGAACGATCCGAGTAACAGGCCGATGGCTGGGGCAGCATCTCCCCAACCGGGACGCCGGCAACGCGAAGGTCGCGACGGGCACCCTGATTGCACTGAACGAGAACTCCGACCGTGTACTCGCCGACACGCCGAGAGGCCGATCCGATGCCGCCCTTGAAGCCGTGGCATCTCATGCCCGTCCCACCTCCCACCGCACCCTGCTGCACAGGACCGGCTCGCGCCCCATCGAGTGCCGCAAACGTATGCTCCGCGGTAACGTGGAAGCCGTTGATGTCGTTCAAGCTTCCGTCGTACGTCTCCGCCACCACCGGAAGCGCCCACAGGAACGTCGGATCCCGCTCTCGGTTCCAGGCGATCACGGCGTCACGAACAACACCGACACTGTGCGTGTTGGTGATCAGGATCGGGCCTTCGAGAATACCCGAGTGCTCGATCCACGTCGTGCCGGTCATCTCTCCGTTTCCGTTGAGACTGAACCAGGCAGCGAAGGTCGAGTCACCGGCCTCGCGACCCCGAGGCAGGATCGCCGTAACCCCCGTACGCACGGGTCCCTGTCCGACGACGAGCTGACCTTCCCCTTCGATGAGCGTGGTGTGCCCTACCTCGACCCCTGCGACGTCGGTGATCGCGTTATTCGGGCCCGGCTCTCCTTCGAGTCGCACCCCAAGGGAGCGCGCGTCCGGGATCTTCTGAGCCGACGCGTCAGCCGCCGATGCGACGAGGAGCGACGTCATCGCGCCGAGAAGTAGCGCATCCCTGACGGGTACGCAGAACGTCCGCATCAAAGTCCTGCGAGGCCCTTCACGTAATCGAACTCGGTCTTCTTCACCGATTGGACCGATAGCCGGCCGTACCGCACCAGCTCCATGTCGACGAGCTTCGGGTCGGACTTGATTTCGGGAAGGCCGAGTGGCTCCTCGACGTCGGCGACTTTCGACACGAACTCCACGTCGACCATGTACCATCGCGGCTTCTCGGGATCGGACTTCGCGTCGAAGTACTTGCTCTTCTTGTCGAAGGCGAAGTGGTCCGGATAGGCCTCCTTGCACACGCGCGCGATCCCGACGACCCCGGGGGGCTTCGCATTCGAGTGATAGTAGAGGACTTCGTCCCCGACCTTCATCTCGCGCATGTTGTTGCGAGCCTTGTAGTTACGCACCCCTTCCCAGCAGGTGGAGCCGTCACGCTCGAGATCTTCGATCGAGTAGACGTAAGGCTCGGACTTCATCAGCCAGTACTGCTTCGCCATCTAGCGATCCCCTCCTCGGTCACCCCTGATTTCGGGCTCTCATTATGGGGCGACTCAGGCAGCTACGCGACAGGTCAGGCGGGAGTCGTCTCCCCGAGCTCCACCTTGATGTCCCGCCACTTACCTCGTCGGAAGACGAGGACGCTCAGCGACATCCGCGTGAAGTGACCGATCACGATCGCAAGCCATATGTCCGACGGCTCGAGCGTGGAGAAGGTCTGAACGCCGAAACAGATCCCTAGGGGGATCACGATCTGAGAGATGATCGAGATGTACATCGGGCTTTTGGTGTCACCCGTGCCCTGAAGGCCGCCCGTATACGCGAGTGCGACGGTAATGAAGAGCCCGGAGAGCGCGAGGTACCCGAGCAACTCGACGGCCAACCCGACGACCACAGGATCTCCCATGCCGAAGATGCCGAGTAGCTCGCGTGGCACGAGGAGAAACGCGGCCCCGATACCCGCCGCGAGCGACAGGCCGAAGCCAGCTGCGACGTTGACGGACTTCGCGGTGCGATCTGGATGTCCTGCACCGAGATTCTGCCCGGCTACGGCTGCCGTCGCACCCATGATGCCCACCGAGGTCCAGGTAATGAACGAGAAGAGCTGCGTGTAGCTGACGACGTAGGCGGCCTGCGCTTGCGCGCTCGTCGCGAGGGATCCGATGAACGCCAGCAGGAGCACTCCTCCCACGTTCATCGCGACGCCCTGAATTCCCGTTGGCAAGCCGAACTTGAAGAGCTGTCGGATCACGACCCAGTCCGGCCGCCAGCCCATGCCGCGGTGGAAGGCCACGACCCAGTCCCCGCTGAAGAGCCGGACCATCGCATAGAGACTCACCACGCCACCTGCGATCACGGTGCCCATCGCCGCGCCCGTCGTCCCGAACGCGGGGATCGGGCCCAGGCCTCGGATGAAGATCACGTTGAGCGTGATGTTCAGGATGGTGAGCACGACACCGAGGCGGAGGGGGGTCTTCGCGTCGCCTGCAGACCGCAGCGCCCCACCGAGCATGAAGAACATCAGCATGCCGAAGGAGAACACGAACATCGTCCGCAGGTACGGCAGTGCCTCGGCCTGCACCTCAGGAGATGCATTCACCAGGTCCAGTAGGATCGGCGACAACACCCAGCCGATCGGTGCCATCACGAACACGACGAGCATTACCGACGTCAGGAAGGCCTGGTAGACGGTTCGATTGACCTTCTCCGGCTCGTTCGCTCCCGTGAACCGAGCAACGAGAACACCCATCCCCGTGAAGAGCGAGCTGATGAAGACGATGACGACGAGGAAGATCTGCCACGAGACGCCAATGGCCGCGTTGCCCGTGTATCCGACGTAGTTGCCGACCATCGCGTGATCGACCAGGCCCTGGAGACCTCCGATGATGTTCTGCAGCATCGTCGGCCACGCGAGCTTCCACACCGCTCCGCGGATGGGACCTTCGACAATGGAGCGATCGAACGCCTTTCCCTGTTTGGGAGCTACCAAACCAGATGGAACCGATTCTGGCGTCGGTAGACCCAGTGACGATCGCCATCCTGGTCCAGATATGCCTCTTCCTCCTGGCGGCATGACGCGGGCTTTCCACCCCACTCGGGAATCTCCGTAGTCGCCTGGAGCTCGATCGAGTGCCAGACGTTCGGCAGCATGACCGCCTCGCCGCGGACCGGGACTCCCTCCTGTGCATCCCAGCGGCCGATGAGCGGCCCTGCGCCGTGACCGTGATCGCCGATCGGGTGCGTGTAGACCGTCCCGTTGATCCCCTCGGAACGCATCTGGCTGAGCGTGTTCGCGAGTACCTCGTTCCCGGTCAGCCCGGGCTCCATGTGCGAAAGCAGGATGTCCTGAAGCCGATTTGAATTCGCGAGGCACTGCGTGAGACCGGCCGGAGCCTCGGTCTCGCCGTCCCGGAGCACGTACCCGAGGTGCTGGGTGTCCGTGTGGAGGTTCATGGCCACGACACCGAAGTCCGTCCACAAGAGGTCACCGCGCTGAATGACCGCAGGACCGTCGCCCCGCTGGTCCCCGGCCCTCTGCACATCGACTGAGGTCTGAAACCATGTCGTGTACCCGAGTTCCTGAGTCTTCTGACGCATCCACCAGACGACATCCTCCGTCGTCGTCTGACCGGGCGTGATGACCGAGTTGGAAAACGCCTCGGAGATGATCGCGTGCACCGTCTCCTCGATCTTCCTATAGCGCGGCATCATTTCGGGGAGTCGAAGCGAGATGTAGTTCATCGCCAGCCTCGGCTCCCTCTTCACGCGCGAGGCGTATCGCTCCCCGAGCGCCTCGAGCAGGGCCTCGGCTTCACCGGCATGCAGTCCGTCGGAGAAGGCCCATACGGGATCCACGTTCAGAACGATGTTCTCCGGATCCCGATCCTCGACCAGTTCTCGCAGCAGATTCCACTGTTCGGAGCCGACAAGTTCTCCGGTGGGCTGCGTCGGCGCCGGACGGGTCGAACGGAACGCCTCGAAGACCCCGCCCTGACTCGACCCACCAAGCGCAAGGCGTTCGAGCGTACCGTCATCCCTTCTCGTGATCACATAGATGGACCGGCGCCGGGCGGCGAACGTGGTCGGTGACGTGATCGACCAGAAGACGGGATCCTCCGCGTACTCCCGCATCGAGAGAATCCACATCCGGGCATCGTACTCTTCCATGAGCGCCGGCAGGACGCGCTCCAGGCGCAACTCGAGCCACGCCTGCTGCTCTGCAGCCTGCTCCCGAAGGGACGGGAGCGGCTGGTATCGCGCCGGCGCCTGATCCGGCACGCGAGCAGGAGCCTGGGCGGAAACGGCAATGGGGAACGCGAGTACCCAGAACGTGAGAGCCTTCGACTTCATGAGGACGGTCCGGTCGTGAGGTGCTGCCTGCGAAGATGCGAAGCTAACCGCTTGCCACTTCGGCCGGCCATCCTGTAGCCTGCCCTCATGGACTTCTCTGCTCTCCTTCGCGATGTGCCGGTCTCCGTCGGTGTCGTCCTTGTGTTGGTCCTGGGACTGCGGCTGACCGATCGCATCATGGAGCGCCAGACCGGCGTGACCCAGTTCACGAGGCAACTGACGATCGCGCTGCTCGCCGCACTGAGCGCGTTCGTGGCACTGGTCGCTCTCCCGAACTCGATCGTCTCCGACTCCGACGTGGTCCGTCTCGCGGGTGTCATGGCCGGTGTGCTCGTGACCCTCGCGTCTACCACACTCGTGGCCAATGCGTTCGCCGGGCTGATGATGAGAAACGTTCGGAGCTTCGAGCTCGGTGACTTCATTGAGATCGAAGAGCACATCGGACGCGTATCGCAGCGCGGCCTTTTCCACATTGAGATTCAAACGGCCCTCAGCGACCTCGTGACCCTGCCGAACCAGTTTCTTGTCACGCGGCCGCTCCGGGTGATCCGGTCGTCCGGCACTGTCATCACGGCCGACGTATCCCTCGGATACGACGCCGCGCACCAGATCGTCGAACCACTACTCATTCGGGCCGCGGAGCGCGCCCACCTGGCAAAGCCCTTCGTTCAGGTCATCACTCTCGGCGACTACACCGTCACCTATCGGATTTCCGGACTCCTCGAGGACGTGAAGACCCTCTTCACCGCTCAGTCATCGCTCCGCCGACGGGTATTGGACGCCTTACACGAAGGCGGTATCGAGATCGCTTCGCCGCTCCTGCTCGGGCATCGTGCTCTCCCCCAGGGCGACCCACTCATTCCCCATCCGGACGCCGCGGACACCCAGGACGAAGAGGAGGAGTCATCTGCGCCAGCCGACATCATCTTCTCGAAGGCCGAGGAAGCCGTGGCGGATGCTCGTGCCGCAACCGAGCTCGACCAGATGAAGGGCGAAGCTCGAACGCTCGAGGGTGAGCTCAAGAAGGCCGAACGTCATGAGCGCGAAGAACTTCAGGAACGGCTCTCGGCCCTGAACGTCGAGATCGCGAGGCTCGAAGCGGAGATCGAGGCTCACGACGTCGACGACGAGATCGACGGAGAGGAAGGGTAGGGCCGTTCGACCCAGAGCCACGGGTCGATGCCCGGAGCGAATCAGCTCTGGACGATCATCCAGCCGCTGATCGCGATCCAGAGGACGGCGATTATGCTCAAGAGAATCCACTCAAGGACGTTCGCGTCTTGCTTGCCTCTTTCTCCGTGGAACCAAGCCACCACAGTGGCTGCCGCGACGCCGCATGTGGCTAGCGGAAAGCTGAGGTCGAAGAACACCGGACCGAGCTTCTCCAACTCGACCAGCTGGCCCACAAACTGGATGAAGCCAACCGCCGCTGCGCCAGCGACGAGCACGATCTGCGGTACGCGCCGCTTGAGGAGCTGTTGGAAGTCCGCGTGCTCCTCCACGCTCCCGCTCGACTTTGGTCCGATGGAACCCATCGCCTCGCCGCTCAGCACCCTCTCTGCATCCGCCGCGCTGGGCCGATGGTTGGGTTCGCGGTTCAGACACCGCTTCAGCAGATCGGCCACGCTCTGATCCACATCCGGACGGACCGCGCGTAGCTCCTTCGGATCGGCCGAGAGGTGGGCCGTGATCCACTGCGTGTTCGTCTTCGCGTCGTAGGGGCCCTCACCTGTGAAGAGCTCGTACCCCAAGACGCCCACCGCGTACATGTCAGCGAGCTCCGTCAGATCCTTGTCGAGCAACTGCTCCGGGCTGAGGTACCGCGGGTCCCCCACCATCTGTCCGGTCTTGGTAAGTCGCGTCGCTTCTTCACCACCGGTCGCGAGCAAAGCCGCGATCCCAAAATCGCTGAGGTGCGCAGAGCTGCTGTCTTCGTCCCAGAGGATGTTTGCCGGCCGGATGTCACGATGGACGATGCCCTGGGCGTGCGCCGCAGCGAGTGCGGAGGTGATATCGCGCAGAACCTGCCGGGCAAGCTCACTCGGCAACCGCCCTTCGGCCTTGAGGCGCTCTTCCATGGTGCGCCCTTTCACGAACCGCATGACCAGATAGGGCGTCTCGTCCGGCAGCCGACCAAACCGAAAGACCTGAACCACGTGCGGGTGCGAAAGCGACGCCGCCGCCTTGGCCTCACGCTCGAAGCGGCGACGAGCCGTTTCGTCGCTTGCGCGACCGGGAAGAAGGACCTTCAACGCCACGAGCCGACCCAGCGCCTTTTCCTTGGCCAGATAAACTGTGGCCATCGAACCCCTGCCCAACTTCCTGACGATTTCGAAGTCGGTGCCCAGCGCCTCGCGCAGGGTTTCTATCGACCGCTGCTCGGGGTCGTCCGGGTTGGAGGTCGCCTGTCCAGGCGCGGAGTCACTGTTCATCGCGTGGCCACGTTATGGGAGCGAGCGACCTTCGACAAGCTTGAAGCGCCGGAAATGTACAAGCCGTGCGTCCGCTGACCTCTTGCGCTCCCCGATTCAACTGTGGTAGTGTGTCAGTAGACTGATACACCGATACACCAGACGCTGGGACGGGAGGGAGACGTTTGAAGATGGGCAACGGCCGCCTGATGGCGGGAGGAACAGCGCAGATCCTCGGCCAGGTACTTACGGGGTGCGCGCTGGTCTCGCACGTGACGGGATGGCCAGACGTGTCGGTTTGGGTGGTCGCGTATCTCGCTGCCGCGATCCTGGTCCCGTTCCGCCACAATGGGAGCTTCAAGGATCGAGCGACGGGCAATTTCGGCGCAGGCATCGTCATCGCCGGGTTCCTTTCGTGGGAGGTCATTACCAGCGGGCTCGGTGGCCTCGTTGGCGGAGAGGGTCCGGGGTTGGGCGTCGACGCACTGATGATGCTCGCGGCGACCGTACTCTTCACCGTCGCCGGAGCGATGTTCTGGGTATTGCGTGAAGAGGGGGCCTCGCGATGAGGCATCGCTGGATGCCCGGGATCGTGATGTATGGCCCGTGCGTGGGTGACGAAGGCATGGGAGAAGGCTGATCATGTTCAGCGAGATCGATCCCCGCAGCCCGACCCCGCTCTATGAGCAGATCGCCGCGCGCGTTCGCCTTGCGGTGGCCGCCGGTGATCTCGGCCCCGGCGAGTCTCTTCCGTCCGTAAGGGCGCTCGCGCGTGATCTGCGCGTGAATCCGGCGACGGTGGTGCAGGCCTATCGGGACCTGGCCGCGGATGGGTTCGTCGAAATGCGGCACGGACAGGGGACCTTCGTCCAGGAGGTCGCTGCGTTCCTGAGGGACGAGGAACGGGCCACACGGGCCCAGCAGATGGTGCGCAAACTCCTGGAGGACGGGGCGAGGGTGGGGATCGGGGCGGAGGAGATATCGCGCGCGTTCAACGCAGAAGTAGGAGCAGAGATCAGTGAATAGCGCTATCGAGCTCAACAACGTCGGATGGAAGGCCGGAAAGTCTTTCGAGTTGAAGGACCTCTCACTTCGCGTCCCTGTCGGATCGATCTACGGCTTCCTCGGGCCAAACGGGTCGGGAAAGACGACGACGATCCGGATCTTCATGGGCATGCTCAAGCCGGACCACGGCGAGATCGCCGTGCTGGGTCGATCCGTTCCGAACGACATGAAGAAGATCCTGGGGCGGGTCGGGTACGTGCCGGAACGCCCTCACGTATACCCCGCGCTCACGGTCGGCGAGCAGGTGAAGGTGCACGCCTCGTTCTTCGGTGCATGGGACGCCGGGTGGGCGAAAGAGCTGATGGGGAGACTGCACCTGGACCCGGACCGGAAGATCGCGCGGATGTCGAAGGGTGAAACCGGAAAGCTGTTGCTCCTGCTCGCCCTCTCTCAACGCCCGGACCTCCTGGTCCTCGATGAGCCGACGGACGGCCTCGACCCCGTCGTCAGACGCGACGTGCTCAGCGCCGTCCTCGACTACGTCTCGGAAACCAGCGCGACCGTATTCATCTCGAGTCATTTGGTGCACGAACTCGAGCGGATCTGCGACTGGGTCGGTGTCATGGACGACGGACGACTCGTCGCAGAACTCCCCATGCAGCGCTTCAAGAACGGTATCAAACGGCTGCGCATTGTAGGCGCGCCGGAAGCCGTCGAGCAGATCCCCTTCACGCTCCTTAGTCGTCAACGCGACAACGGAGCCGGCTCGATGGAAACGTGGATCGTCCGCGACTGGGAGTCACCCATGCGTGACTACTTCGACGGAGTGGGCGCAACCGTCCGCGACGTCATCGACCTCGACCTGGAAGAGGGCTTCGTGGAGCTCCTCCGGTCGTCACGCCCTCAATACGAGAACGGGAGCTGACCCATGTATCAGCCGATGCTATTCCTCCATTGGAAACAGGCCCGGACATTCCTGGCCCTCGCGGTCGTGGCGGCCTTCGCCCTGCCGCTCCTGGCATCCGAGGGGGTGGGTGCACCGCGCGGAGTCGATGTGTCCAGCCTCGACGCGTACCGCTTCGGCTTCGAGGCCTGGCTACCCTTCTTTCCCGCACTCGCGATCCTGATCGGAATGACGCTAGCGCTTACGGCGTGGAACTGGGATCACCGGTTCGATCACGTGTACGCGCTCAGCCTACCCGTGACGCGCTGGCAATACACCGTTCAGAAGATGCTCGCTGGCGTAACGCTCGCGCTCCTTCCAGCCGTCGGGTTCTGGCTCGGCGCCAACGTAGCGGCCGCGTCCATTGCGTTGCCCGAAGGACTGAATGCGTACCCGAACGAGCTGGCCGTGAGGTTCTTCTTCGCCATCCTGCTCTCGTACACGATGCTGTTCGCGGCGGCGGCCGGGACGATTCGTACCACGATGTGGGTCGCGGGAGTCATCCTCTGCTTCGTCTTCTTCGGCAACATCGCGAACGACTTCCTCGGCTACTACTACGACTTCTTCGCTAGGGAAAACGTCGTCCTGATCGTCTTCGAGTGGATGTTCGAAACGGCCGGTCCCTTCGAGGTCTTCTCCGGTTCCTGGTCACTGATCGATGTTTAGGCGACTCCTGCTAGGCGCCCTTGCAGCGAGCCTCGGCTGGACGAACGCGCTATCGGGTCAGACGCAGCAGACGGAATCCGAACTGATCCAGCAGCTGGATAGTCTGCGACCATTGTTGGAACGAGCGGAAGCCGAGCTCCAGGCATATGAAGCTCACGTGAGGGAGGTCGCGCGCTCGTGGGCCTCTGAAGTTGCGCGAGTGGATACGGTACGTGTCGGACAGGTGAGAATCATCACACCTGTGGAGCAGGTGGAGGCGGCACGCAACCTCTTTGCTGAAGTCTGGGAGCACCACTTCGCTTCCGTCGATCATAGCCCGGCACTGGATGAGGTGCTCTTCACCTTCCAGTGGTCGGATGCGCGTGTCCCCATCTTTACGGACGCCGTCGGACCCCATGGCGCGGTCACTGTCCATCCGGTCGAGTACGACTCGCGGCAATCCAGAGCCGTGGTGGAAGCCCGCATTCGGAGTGTCCTCGCCCTCGCCGTCAGTATGGACCTGAGTGGACTCGGCACCGACTACCGCCGTTGGGATCCGGGCAACCCGCTCGACGCGAGATCGCTCGAGAGTGCATACCGAATCGTTGCCATGACACAGTCTCAAGCCTCTCGCGCGTGCCTGTCGGGAGACATCGACGCGTGCGCGTCGGCGATGGGGCTCGGAACCGCGACCGGCGTGAGGCAGATCGAGGACTGGTACTCGCCGAACGAACGTTGGTCGCTCATCGCACGCACCTACGCCGGAGCTCGCATGGGTCGCAACTCGAACACGATAGCCGCCTGCCTGGATGAGCGGTCCATCGAACATTGCGATCAGATCTTGGTGGACGCGTATCGGGATCTCACCCCATATCGTTCGGACGTACGTGCAACCCTCGTGGCGCACGCGCTCGAAGTGGGTGGTCAGGGCTCCTGGAGTCGTCTCAGGGAAAGTGCTGACATGACCCCCTCGGAGGCACTCGAGCACGCCTCGATGGTGCCCGCCGAAGAGCTGATCGCCAGTTGGTTACATCGTCTCGTCGAGAACCGCCCCGACACCTACGAACGACTACTGCCCAAGAGTGGGCTCACCATGCTGTGGGCGCTCTTCTTCGCAGCGCTGGCCATGAGGAGCACCAGATGGCGCATGGGATGAAGTATTGGATCGGAATCGTCGCCACGGGATGCGCGCTGGTCGCGATTTGGCTTCTGCCTCCGAACGTCGCGTCGACGACAAGCGGATGGATCTCCTTCGGCCGCGCTGCGGAGATCAGGTATGATGCGATCTCCGAGGAGTATCGATGGACCTATGAGGCTCTTCGCCGGGTGCGTTGGTCCGACTCTCTGACAGCCGTGGTCGTCGGCGGCGCTGTGGAAGGCGTGGCGATTGCGATGCCGGACGGAACCGGGGTGCTCGACGACCGGGTCGAGCGACTCGAAATCAAGATTCGGGAGGAAATCACGGGCTTCGGCGGCCAGCTCGGGTCGATGGTGTTCGGCTTCGTCTATCAGCCCTACGACCACGGTGTGTCGGAAGGACACCGGACCTCGAACCAGGATCGGACGGAGACCTACATCGGAAGTCGTGACGGGATGGACTACTGTCTGCAGGTGAGGACCTTCCATCGCGGTGACTTGCCGCTGATCCTGGCCCGCGACCTGACCGACACGGACGTCCTGTCCCCGAAGTCCGGTGTGTTGGGGCCCTGCCGCTTCTATCTGAAATACGGCCTCGCGGGAGCCGGGATACAGGGGTGGCTCGAAGAAGGTGCGTCTGCGTTCGCGATGGAATCGGGCTCGGAAGGGTCGACCCAATCCGACTTCACAAGACGGGGCTACCTCGGCTTCCGGACGGTGTCCAGGTCGCGCGGCTGGGTAATCGTGAGTCGATGCCTGGCTGGCTATGCAGAGGCGTGCGGGCAGATATTACTCGATCCAGCACGTACGCAATCCGACGCTGGACACAATCGCGAGATCGTCCGCAGGTCGCCGGTCGTAGCGATGGGAACGGGGCCCTTCTCCGCCTATTCGCTCCCGGACGAAGGCTACATGATCGCCGACTTGGAAGCGGAGTTCGGTTCGGAGGCCTTCGGCAAGTTCTGGACATCGGATGAGAGCGCGGCAGCCGCCTTTGAGGATGCGTTCGGCGTCGACGCGGGAACGTGGACCCTCTCCTGGGCCACATCGGTCCGTGGAATCGACCCTCCCGGACCCGGACTTCCCCGCTCGGCGAGCAGCGGAAGCATGCTAGCGGTCGGCTTGCTCCTGGGGATCGCGTTCATGCGAGCGCGGAAGCAGAAGGTGGCATAGGCTCGCTCCAGAGCCGAAGCAGCAGAGGGGCCGGCGCTCAAGCGCCGGCCCCTCTCACTTTCTCCGTCTTCCCGGCCCCGACCACACGATCCGGTCAGAAGCCAGTTGCCGCTTTCGTCACCGCGGGCCCGCTGCCCTCACCTCTTCACCGACCTGGGCCGCGAACTGTTCGAAGTTCTCCCTGAACATCTCGGCGAGTTTGGCGGCCGAAGCGTCGTACGCCTCACCATCCGCCCACGCTTCACGGGGGTGCAGAACCTCGGAGGGCACCCCCGGGACAGATGTTGGAACATCGACCCCGAACACCGGATCCGGGACGAACTCGGCTGAGTCGAGGTCGCCGGCGATGGCCGCGTTCACCATGGCACGGGTATATCCGAGCTTCATTCGGTTGCCCACACCGTATCCGCCACCACTCCAACCCGTGTTCACGAGCCAGACCGTCGCTCCGTGCTCGCGGAGCTTGTCCCCGAGCATCTCTGCGTAGACACCGGGATGGCGCGGCAGGAATGGAGCTCCAAAACATGCACTGAAGGTGGCCATGGGCTCGGTCACACCGCGCTCGGTGCCCGCCACCTTCGCGGTGTAGCCGGACAGGAAGTGGTACATCGCCTGTTCGGGCGTGAGGCGCGAGATCGGAGGCAGCACGCCAAAGGCATCTGCCGTCAGGAAGACGACGTTCTTCGGATTCCCCGCCCGACTCGGAAGCACCGCGTTCGGGATGTAGTGGATCGGGTATGAAGCCCGTGTGTTCTCCGTGATCGATCCATCCTCGAAGTCGATCTCTTTGGTGTCCTCGTCGAGGACCACGTTCTCGAGAATGGTCCCGAACATCTGCGTCGCCCTGTAGATCTCCGGCTCACCCTCCGGCGACAGGCGGATCGTCTTGGCGTAGCAGCCACCCTCGAAATTGAAGATGCCTTCATCGCTCCAACCGTGCTCGTCGTCTCCGATGAGGCCACGAGAAGCGTCAGCCGACAATGTCGTCTTGCCCGTTCCAGACAGGCCGAAGAAGAGCGCCGAGTCACCTTCAGGCCCGACGTTGGCGGAGCAGTGCATCGGCAGGACGCCATCCTCGGGCAGCAGGTAGTTGAGGACCGAGAAGATCGACTTCTTGATCTCGCCGGCGTACCGAGTCCCCGTGACGAGCACCTCTCGTCGGGAGAAGCTCACCATGATGGCAGTCTCGGACCTGCAGCCGTGGCGCTCGGGGTCGGCCTTGAAGTTCGGTGCATGGAGCACGGTGAACTGCGGCTCGAAGCCCATCCGGGCGTCCGCGTCGAGGCGCAGGAACATGTTGTATGCGAAGAGCGAGTGCCACGCGCTGTCGGTCACCACTCTGACATTGATACCGTGCTTCGCATCCTCTCCCGCACGGGCGTCCTGCACGAAGAGATCCTGACCGTTCAGGTATTCGACGATGTCCGCACGGAGCGCATCGAAGTGCTCGGGAGACACCGGTGCGTTGACCTTACCCCAATCCACCGCCGTCTCGGAAACCTCGTCGCGAACGACGAATCGATCGTTCGGCGAACGACCCGTGTGCGGCGCCGTCACCGCGGATATCGCACCCATGTGCACCAGCCGCCCATCACCCTGAGCAAAGGCCTCTTCGTAGAGGCGCGCTGGAGACAGGTTCCAGCGAACTGAGCCAGACGGCTCGAGGCCGTGTCTATCGAGGCCGTAACGGCCTTCTTCAACAGTTGCCACGGACGGCTCCATGGTTTCGATCGTCATTAAAACGCTCCGTACGATTCAACCGGTCTATAAATGAAAAGCACCCGACGCGCAGGCGGCGGGAGCAGCTATCAAACTTGTCCACTTCTCGCCTGCCAGTCCACCGATGCGACGGTCGCGAGGTTGAGCACATCCTGGACGGAGGAAGCCCTTTGGAGGATGTGTACCGGCTTCGCCATCCCGAGCAATACCGGCCCGATCACGTCAGCTCCACCGAGCATGTCGAGGAGCTTGTACGACGAGTTCGCCGCCGAAAGTCGCGAGAACACGAGGACGTTCGCCGGACCGGTAAGGTGCGTGAACGGATAGATCTTCTTGAGTTTCACGGCGTCGACAGCCGTGTCGGCCTGCATCTCACCGTCGATCTCGAGATCCGGATCCAGGGCTCGTACCATCTCGACCGCTGTCGCGACCCGTCTCGTCTCGTCATGGATCGCCGAGCCGAAGTTCGAAAACGATACCATCGCGATGCGTGGCTCGATCTTGAGCTCCCTCACGAACGAGGCCGTCTGAATCGCGATCTCGGCCAGGGCCCGTGCGTCGGGTGAGATATTGACCGTAGTGTCGGCGAAAAAGAGGAGTTCCCGATTCGGGAAGGCGAGCATGTACAGACCGGCGACGCGACCATTTCCACCCGACTGTGGCCCGATGACCTGAAGACAGGGCCGCAGTGCCTCCGCGTAGTTCGCCTCGACACCCGATACCAGCGCATCGACCTCACCTTCCTCGAGGAGACTCGCCGCGAAGTAGATCGGCTTGAAGAGATTCCATTCAGCCTCGGCAAGAGTCAGACCCTTTCGGCCACGTTTCTTGAACAAGCGGGCCGCGAACTCTTCGCGACGATCGTCCATCTGCGCGGCATAAATGATCTCGACTCCGTCGAGCGACACGCCCATGGCCGCGGCCTTCTCCTCAATGCGTGGCGGACGTCCGATAAGCACGGGATGACAGATCCCGTCTTCGACCATCTGCGATGCCGCGCGGATGATCGTGTCGTTGTGCCCCTCCGGGAAGATCACTCTGGCCTTCTTCCGACGAGCCCGGTTGGTCATCCACCGCATGACCTCGCGGCCGGGCCCGAGGCTCGCACGCAGACGATCACGGTACTCGTCGAGATCTACGTCCTCTCTCGCCACGCCCGAATCCATCGCAGCCTTCGCGACCGCGGGGGCGACGTGAAACAGCACGCGATGATCGAAGGGCTTCGGGATCAGGTACTCACGCCCGAAGCTGATTTCGGATCCGTCGTACGCGCCCCGGACGTCGGCCGGGACCTCTTCGCGAGCTAAATCCGCAAGCGCGCTGGTCGCGGCGAGCATCATCTCGGGATTGATCCCCCGTGCCCTCACATCGAGGGCGCCGCGGAAGATGAACGGGAATCCCAACACGTTGTTGACCTGATTCGGATAGTCGGAGCGGCCAGTCGCCATGATCGCGTCGTCGCGGATCGCAGCGACCTCCTCCGGCAGGATCTCAGGATCAGGGTTCGCAAGCGCGAAGATGATCGGGTTGTCCGCCATCGACTTCACCATCTCCGGCGTGACCAGTCCCTTCACCGAGAGGCCGACGAAAACGTCCGCACCCTCGAAGGCCTCCGCCAGCGTCCGCTTGTCCGTCTTCGCGGCGAACGGGGCCTTGTATTCGTTCATGCCCTCTTCGCGGCCCTCGTAGATCACCCCCTTGGAGTCCACGATGAGGATGTTCTCGGTCGGTACGCCGAGACGGCCGAAGTGGAGCGCGGTGGACAACGCAGAGGCCCCTGCCCCGCTGAACAGCACCTTCACCTCGTCGATCTTCTTTCCGGTCACCTCGAGCGCATTGATCAGCGCTGCGGCAGCGATGATCGCCGTGCCGTGCTGGTCGTCGTGGAAGACAGGGATGTCGAGTCGCTCCTTGAGCGTCCTCTCGATCACGAAACAGGCTGGCGCGGAGATGTCCTCGAGGTTGATACCACCGACGGTAGGCTCGAGCAGTTCGCAGAAGCGGATCACGTCCTCTGGCGCTTCGGAACCGACCTCGAGGTCGAAGACGTCGATCCCCGCAAAGCTCTTGAAGAGGACACCCTTGCCCTCCATGACCGGCTTCGCAGCCAACGGGCCGATGTTGCCGAGGCCCAGCACCGCGGTTCCGTTCGACACCACCGCCACGAGATTGCCTCGCGCCGTATACTTGAAGACGTCCTGAGGGTTTTCGTGGATGGCCAGGCAGGGTTCGGCGACTCCAGGAGAGTAGGCCAGGGAAAGGTCGTGGGCCGTCGCAACCGACTTGGTGGGAATGACCTCGATCTTGCCCGGGCGCCCCTCGGAGTGATAATCGAGCGCTCTCTGACGCTGCGTAGTCATATCTGGTCTGGATCGTTTTTCGGGTTCACATGGAGGGGACGATGATCCTGACTGGCCAGGACTCCCCTGTCAAAGGAATCTAGAGCATGTTCGCGCTGATGACTCCACACCTCGGGAAGTCTTGATCGTGCCCCCGATTCCCATTGAGCTCCTGACCCTGTCGCCACTCGCGCTGGCAGCTGGCGTCGACCTCTATCTGACGCTGCTTTTCATAGGCGCGGCACCGACGATCGGCCTCTGGGAGGCGCCGTTGCCCGGAGCGCTTTCCGACCTGGATTCACCAGGGGTGCTGATTATGGTCGGCACCTTCTACCTCCTCGAGTTCGCCGCCGAACGGTTCCCGCCGGCAGCGCTCGCCTGGAACGCGTTTCACGCGATCATCAGGCCCGTATCCGGCATGCTCCTCGGCCTCCTCGTTCTGGACGGTCAGCCGCTGGGATTGGTCATCGCGGGGTCGTTGCTCGGCGGCGCGCTCGCGTCACTGGCACACGGAATGAGGGCGGGTGGGGCTGTGACCCGGTGGCTCGGATCAGCTGCCGCTCCATCGGTGCTGCTCGTGTCCCTGGCAGAGGACGTCGTGGTCCTGGGCCTGGTTTCCCTCACGCTCGATGAGCCGGCATGGGCATTCGGCGCGTCACTCGTCCTACTCGCATCGCTCGCACCTTCCGCCCCGTCCCACCTGCGTGCCTTCCTCTTCGCGATCAGCCTGGCGATCGGGCGCGTCTTTCAGACGCTGCGTCAACGACGCTGGCGAGGGGCCGAGGAGCTCCCGGTCTGGGTAAGCAGCGTCTTTGAAGACGATCTCGTCGCTCCGGGCGGAGCGCTTCGCGGTTGTCCGGCCGGTGCTCTCCGGATTCGTGGGGCTCCGACCTTTGCCACTGGGTGGGTCGTGGTACGCGGCGGGGCTCCGGTATTCGTCCACCGTCGCCGCCGAGAAGTCGCCCAGATCGACCTGGGCGCCCTCTCCGCGACCAGGGTCTCCGAGGGGGGCTTCTACCGGGCGGTCGATCTGGAAGGCCAGGGGTCGGGTGGTCGCGTCCTGTTCGGACTGACAGGGCCAAGTGCCGAGAGCCTCCGGGCGGAATTCCTGTTCGTGCAGAGCTGACGTCACCCACTCCGGCTTCGAGCGGGGCCCCCAATCCAACCTTCATGGAACCCCCTATCTCCTGGGGGGTTGAGGGCCTACCAAAAGAAAACCTTTGACCCTGGAAACACGCTTTTATAGCTTCATTTTCACCCTTAAGTATTTCGGGCTGGCCGAAATGATCTCCCCAGAAGCCAATCCCCAGGCGGATTGTCGGGGCATCACCTCACCGAGCCAGCGCCTCTTCGACCCGCAGCCGAGGAACGGACGAAACGTATGTTTTCCTCCTCCCGTGGCCTGGATTCATTTGACCAGTACCTGCAGGACGTAGAGAAGTACCCTCTCATCCAAGACCCCCAGGAAGAGCGCGAGCTCGCCAGGAGAGCCCGTGTCGGCGACAAGGAAGCCGCCGAGCGTCTCGTCACGGCGAACCTGCGCTTCGTCATCTCGTACGTGAAGAAGTATCAGGGACGGGGACTGGGGCTTGCCGAGTTGGTGTGTATCGGCAACGAGGGACTTCTCAAGGCGGTGAAGAAGTTCGATCCCGACAAAGGCGTAAAGTTCATTTCCTACGCCGTTTGGTGGATCCGACAGACCGTTCTGCAAGCGCTCGCCGAGCAAACCCGTTCCGTCCGGATTCCGCTCAACCAGAATTCAAACCTGGCGAGGCTGGCGCGGACCAACACCCAGCTGACGCAATCGCTGGGGCGGACCCCGACCGATCAAGAGATCGCGAACGAGATGGAGGAGCCGGTCGATACGATCCGTGCGCTCCGTCGCGTGGCGGCCTCAGAGTTGAGTCTGGACGCTCCCATCGACCGGGGTGATCGGGACAGCGCGAGCTTCGGCGAACGTTTCGCGGGCGTCGCGGCAGCCGACATCGAACTGGACGTCGAGGCGATCGCTCGCCGGGACTTCCTGGAGACGATGTTCGAGAGTTACCTCACCGAGCGCGAGAGGAAGATCCTCTACCTCTATTACGGGCTCGACGATGGTGAGGAACGGACGCTGGAAGAGATCGGCTCATTGTTGGGCGTAACGCGCGAGCGGATCCGCCAAATCCGGAATCGTGCCTTCGAGAAGCTGCGGGAAAGCCCGCAGGGTGAATCTCTCTCGGGGTTCTGGAACGCTCACTAGGCTCTCGAAGCGGACTCAATTGTCCGCCTCATCAATGCAAGAGGGCTCCGTCTTTCGGGACGGGGCCCTTCTGCATGTGGGTCCTTCCCGGAACCGCCCATTCCGAGGGGGCGTACCATCTGGTGTGATCCATTCCGTCAGGACCGGCTTCAGGCCGCCAACACGCGCGTCCGTTTCGCGGTCCGTTCTCCGACTTCTTTGCACCACGAGCCTGCTCATCGGGGGCTCGTCGCAGGCGAGCGGCCAGGGCTCGTCGGGCGGGTGGAACGCGGCTTCCGTTCTGGAACTGCTGAACCGAGCACGCGATCTACGGCAGTCCGTGAGCGTCGACCCCGACTTCACCTCCTACCGGGCGGACGGTCAGGGCTACGTCTACTTCTTCGTCGACCGTCCGGACTCGGTCGAGCAGGTCTTGATGAAGGTGGATCAGGTGGCCCTCGACGTGTACTGGAGGGCACCGAACTCGACACGCCAGCACATCGCAGGCCTGCGCGACGAGGAGGTACTCCCGACCAGCATCCGGTACCACCTGGATCACCTGACCGTGGTGCAGGACGACTTCGGCGACTTCATCCGCCTGGGGGACGGCGACGAGGTCGAAGCCGTGCTGCACCCCGTCGGGCCCGACGCCGCCGACGTGTACGACTACCAGCTCGTGGACTCGCTCAGCCTCAGCTACGCTGCCGGTACTCAAGAGGTGCGTGTCTACGAGGTGCGCGTCCGGCCCAAGGACTTCGGGGCCGCCGGTTTCGTCGGGACGCTTTATCTGGACCGGGACCGAGCCGCCATCGTCCGCATGAACTTCTCGTTCACGCCAGCCTCGTACGTCGATCCCTACCTCGACTACATCCGGATCTCGATGGACAATTCGCTCTGGATGGGCACCTACTGGCTGCCGTATCAGCAGGAGATCGAGATTCGTCGAGAGACGCCCCTGTTGGACTTCATGGCCGGCAGCGTGATCCGAAGCCGATTCGACATCCGTGGCTACGAGTTCAACACCACGCTGTCCGATGCCCTCTTCGCAGGCAGGACCGTGACTTCGGCGTCGGTCGCCGAACGTGAGAGGTTTCCGTTCGAGCGGGGCCTCTTCGACGATCTGGAAGAACAGGGAGGGCTCGCTCCTTCTCCGACCATGGCACAGGTCCGCTCCCAGATCCGCGAGGTGGTCAATGACCAGGTGATGAGCGGACTCGCGCCCGTGCGCTTCCACCTCGGCGCAATGTCCGACATCGCTCGCTACAACCGGGCGGAGGGCCTCTTCCTTGGTGGAGGATCGACGTTCCGCCTGAAGGGAGACGTCGTCGCTCGGGCGCTTGCTGGATACTCGATCGGCAGGCGGCGCGCCTCGGGTGGAGTCACGCTGACCGGCGAGGCCGATGGCGTCGTTCCGGTCCTGGACGCCTACTGGGATGACATGGGAGACATCGGCGGTCACCCTGGAACGACGCGGCTGGAGAACACGATCAGTTCAGCCTCTGGCTCCCGGGACTTCCTGGACCCCTTCTTCCGGAGAGGTGCCCGCATCACCTTCGGATCGCCCGACGGCGGTCGATTCTCCGCATCTCTGCGCTGGGAGGAGCACCTGAGCGCCCG